>JAFLDQ010000110.1 GCA_017302355.1 Dechloromonas sp. | reverse complement strand
CGCGAGATCAAGCGCCGCACCCGCGTCGCTTCGATCTTCCCCAATACCGCGTCCTGTCTCCGGCTCGTCTCCGCACTGCTCGCCGAGTGCGACGAGGAGTGGATGACCGGCAAGGTCTATCTCAACTTGAAAGACTGATCCCACTATCCCAATGGAATCGCCACGGATTATTTACAGAAAGAAGGTTGCACAATCCAACCCCATTCGGAATGAGGTGGCTCTCACGATTGTGGGAGTGCAATACGATATTGCCGATCACCCTAGATATGACAATTCGTGCGTTCGACCAGCGCATCCCAAAACGTTCGCCGAGACGTAACGCCAATTTCGCGAAGCGTCCCCATTTCTGCCGGTCGTAGTCCGGGCCGTGGTGGGTAACGACCACTCGCAACCCGAGCAGGCGCGCCAGGGGCGTCATCAGCGCCGGACCAATCGCCTGGATATGAAGCACATCGGGCCTGGAGATCAGACCAGCATAAACAACGCCAAGAAACGTGTGGACAATGGCCTCCAGACCTTTGGACTTAGGCGCCCAGATGCGTTTGAACTGGACATTCCGCCAAGCGCTGATTGCTTTTGGCTGATACGTCGAACGTGCGATGACTTCAACCGAGCAACCCAGGTCCACGAGCAACGGGCACCCATTCCTGATACTCCTGCATGCCAAGGTATTTCCTTTCCAACCACGCCTCGTTGTACTCGGCCAGCAAGGCGCCGATCAGACGCAGGGCCGATTCGTCGTTCGGGAAGATGCGAATGGCCCGCTCGCGCCGGCCGGCACCGGGATCATGATCCATCTCCGCCGCGTCGCCAACGAATGGCTGCCGCTGCTGCTGTCGCTGCTGATCAGCACGGCGGCGACACTGGCGGTGGCGGCGCTGGTCATGAAGCTGTGCATGCGCGGCCAGACGGCGCCGGGAAAAGCGCCATGACGCCGCAGATCAACGACATCTGGGGCTATCTGTCGGCCTCGCCGCTGCTCGGGCTGGCCGTGACGCTGCTCGCCTATCAGGCCGCCTTCTGGCTCTACCGGCGTTCCGGCATGAACCCGCTGGCCAATCCGGTGCTGATCGCCGTCAGCATTTTGGTGCTCTATCGGACCAGTGTCGCGGAGGTCGCTGCGGTCAACCGGAAGAATCGGCCAGATTCCCATGGCACGATCTCAGGACAGCGGGATCAGCCGATCCGGTTCCACAACCGCTTGTCGTCGCAAAACAAGGTGACGCTTCCTCCCGGCGCAGGCCGGGGTCCGCCAGCTACGCACTTTCCGGACACCGGCCGCCGCCGGTGCGCCGGACTCCCGACGTTCATCTCCCCGGCCTCCTGGGTTGCGCGCCGGCTGCCCATGACGGACAATGACGAAGCCATGGACATCCTGATCGACATCATCCTCAAGGCCGGCCGTTCGGCGGTCGAACTGGCGTTATTCGTGCTGCTGCCGGTAATGGTCGTCATGCTCTCGCTGATGCGCCTCCTCGAGGCACGCGGCGCGCTCGACTGGCTGGTGGCCAAGCTGGCGCCGGTGCTCAAGCCCTTCGGATTGACCGGGCTGGGCGTCTTTGCCGCCCTGCAGATCAATTTCGTCAGCTTCGCCGCGCCGATGGCGACGCTGACCATGATGGAACAGCGCGGCACCTCGGACCGCCACCTGGCCGCGACGCTGGCCATGGTCTTCGCCATGGCGCAGGCCAACGCCTCGCTGCCGATGCTGACCATGGGCCTCGAACTGGCGCCCATCCTGATTCTTTCGCTGCTGGGCGGGTTGACCGCAGCCGTGGCCACCTACTATTTCTTCGGACGCCAGCTATCGGCCAGCGAAGCGGCGCTGGACGAAACCCTGCATCACCCGGTGGCGGACAACGCCAAGGGCGTACTCGATGTCATCAACCGGGCCGGCGCCGAGGCCTTCAGAATCGCCGTCGGCTCCATTCCCATGCTCGTGCTGTCGCTGGTGGTGGTCACCGCGCTCAAGCACTTCGGCGCCATCGCCCTGATCACCCAGGCACTGACGCCGTTGCTGGCCCTGGCCGGCATCGACCCCATCCTCATCCTGCCCGGCCTGACCAAATACCTGGCCGGCGGCACGGCGATGATGGGCGTCATGGACGAGATGCGCCGCACCGGCCAGGTCAGTGCGCAGTTGCTCAACCAGAGCGCCGGTTTCCTGATTTCCCCATTCGACCTGCCCGGCGTGGCCGTGCTGATCTCGGCCGGCCGCCGCGTGGCCACCGTCTGGAAGCCGGCGGCGCTGGGCGCCTGCCTCGGCATTGCGCTACGGACGGTCGGGCACGCCCTGCTTGCCTGATACTTTTTGTATCGTATAAAGCGACAAAATAGCCCCTAGAAAGGATAAAAAAGAGGCAATAGACTGCAAGCCTTGTTCGACGAGGATGCCGCCATGCTCTCCGCACTCACCCAGCTCCTGCTGTTCCAACTGGCCGGCGAAGTCGCCGCCCGCTGGCTGTCCCTGCCGGTGCCCGGCCCGGTGCTCGGCATGCTGTTCCTCTTCCTTGCCCTCGCCCTGCGCGGCGGGCCGGGGGATGAGTTGCAGGCGACCAGCGGCAGCTTGCTGCAACACCTGTCGCTGCTTTTCGTGCCGGCCGGCACCGGAATCATGATCCATCTGCACCGCGTCGCCGACGAATGGCTGCCGCTGCTGCTGTCGCTGCTGATCAGCACGGCGGCGACGCTGGCGGTGACGGCGCTGGTCATGAAGCTGTGCATGCGCGGCCAGACGGCGCCGGGAGAGGCTCCATGACGCCGCAGATCAACGAGATCTGGGTCTACCTGTCGGCCTCGCCGCTGCTCGGGCTGACCGTGACGCTGCTCGCCTACCAGGCCGCCTTCTGGCTCTACCGGCGTTCCGGGATGAACCCGCTGGCCAATCCGGTGCTGATTGCCGTCAGCATTTTGGTGCTTTTATTGACGTTGACCGCAACCAGCTACGAAACCTATTTCGCCGGCGCACAGTTCGTGCACTTCCTGCTCGGCCCGGCCACCGTGGCGCTCGCCATCCCGCTATACACGCAGTTCCGCCGCGTCCGCTCGCTGCTGCTGCCGGTCGCCGCCGGGCTGGTGGCCGGCAGCCTGACCGCCGCGCTGTCGGCCATCGCCATCGCCCGCCTGTTCGGCGCCAGCCTGCCGACGCAACTGTCGCTCGCCCCCAAGTCGGTGACGACGCCGATCGCCATGGGCATCGCCGAACGCATCGGCGGCATTCCGTCGCTGACCGCCGTGCTGGTGATCGTCACCGGCATTCTCGGCGCCGTCGGCGCACGCTGGATCTTCGACGCCATGAAGCTGCGCGACCCGGCGATTCGCGGCTTCGCCATCGGTGTCGCCTCGCACGGCATCGGCACCGCGCGCGCCTTCCAGGTCAGTGAGCAGGCGGGCGCCTTCGCGGCGCTGGCGATGGGGCTGAATGGCGCGTTGACCGCGCTGCTGCTGCCGCTGGTGCTGGGCTGGATGCGCTGACCGGGCGCCGGCAGCCGTAAGGGTATCTACCAATGGCCGTGGCAGGCCGGCAGGCCAAGAATCACTCAATGTTCATCCCTCCTCCGCCCCGCCAGCCCCAGCAGACCTGGCTGTGGCTGGCCCCTTACGCCGCCATCGGCATCTTCGCGCTGGCCATGCTGGTCGTCACCGCCCTGCTGCAGTGGCGCGAACGCGACACCGCGCTGTCGGCGCTCGAAGGCGACATGCACTGGGCGGAGCGCACCATCGAGGCGCGCCTCCGCGCCCACCAGGATTTCCTGAGCGAACTCGGGCGCGAGCAGGAATTCCGCCAGCTCACCTACGAAGCCTTCCAGGTCCGCGCCAGCCGCTACGTGCGCGAAAACCCGGAAATCGGCGCCATCCTCTGGATCGGCACCGAGGGCAAGGTCGAGTGGGTGGCCCCGCACGGGTCGACCGCCACCTTCGTCGGCGACCAGCTGACCGGCATCCCGCTAACCGCCCTGCAGCAAGCCCTGCGCACGCGCCGTCCGCTGTTCTCGCCCGACTATCCGGGCGTCGACCGGCGTCGCTTCAACGACCTGATCCTGCCGGTACAGCGGGGCAGCAGCGACCTCGGCGCCTTCGCCGCCATGCAGTCGCTGGAAGGACTGCTGCGCGTCACCCTGCCCGCCAGCTTCACCACGCGTTACAACCTGTCCGTGGTCGACGCGGAAAACCGCGAGGTTTTCAGCAACACCTCGGTTCGCCCGACCGACCGCCGGATCTCGGGATCGATCAGCCTCGACCTGCCGGGCAACCGCCTCGGGCTCAACATCGTCGCCTACCGCGGCGGCGGCGCCTGGCTGCCCTTCGTCCCGGCCACGCTGATCGTCTTCCTGACCCTGCTCGCCAGCGCCACGCTGCTCCAGTTGCGCCGCCACGCGCGACGCCGCGCCGAGACCGAGGAGCAGTTGCGCGCCGCCTACGCCTTTCGCCAGGCGATGTCGCAGTCGCTGGTCACCGGCCTGCGCGCGATCGACCTCGCGGGCCGCATCACCTTCGTCAACGCCGCCTTCTGCCGGATGACCGGGTTCGTCGAATCCGAACTGCTTGGCGTCGCGCCGCCCTATCCCTACTGGCCGCCCGAGGAATTCGGCCAGTTGCGGAAGAACATTGACCAGGCGCTGGCCGGCCAGGCGCCGGCCGCCGGCTTCGAGATGAGGATCATGCGCAAGAACGGCGAGCGTTTCGATGTCCGCCTCTATTTCTCGCCGCTGATCGATGCCGGTGGCCGGCAGATCGGCTGGATCGCCTCGATGAACGACATCACCGAGCCGCGGCGCGTGCGCGTCGAGCTCGAACGCGCCCACGAACGCTTCGCGACGGTGATCGACGGTCTCGACACGGCGGTGCATGTCGCCGATGCCGGGAGCGGCGAGATCCTCTTCGCCAACCGGGCCTTCCAGAACATATTCGGAGTCGACGCCGCCGGCCGCGATTCGGCGCTGGTCACCGCCGCCTGCCGCCCGCCGCCGGAAGCGCTGCACCGCGATCCGGCCCGCGTCGATCCTGCCGATCTGCCGTGCGAAATCTTCGACGGCGAGATGCAGCACGCCCTGTCCGGCCGCTGGTACCACCTGCACGAGCGCGCCATTCGCTGGGTCGACGGGCGCACCGTGCGCGTTCAGCTGGCCGCCGACATCACCGACAAGAAGCACGTCGACGAAGTCAACCTGCAGCAGCAGAAGCGCCTGGAGCAGACCTCGCGCCTGATCACCATGGGCGAAATGGCCTCGTCGCTGGCGCACGAGCTCAACCAGCCGCTGTCGGCGATCGCCAACTATTGCGCCGGCTGCATCAAGCGCATGAACGCCGGCAATTACCGCTTCGAGGATCTGCTGTCGGCGATGCAGAAGGCCAGCGATCAGGCCGATCGCGCCGGCAAGATCATCCGCCGCATGCGCGACATGGTGAAGAAGAGCGACCCCAACCGGGCGCCCGTCACACTGGCCGAACTGATCGACGAGGCGCGCGCTTTCGCCGACATCGAGGCGCGACGGACGGGCGCCCAGATCGCCGTCGACCTGCCGGAAAACCTGCCGCGCATCGACGTCGACCGCATCATGATCGAACAGGTGCTGCTCAATCTGGTCAAGAACGGCATTGAGGCGATGCACGACACGCCTTTCGAGCGCCGCTGCCTGGAGATCTCCGCCCGCCAGCTCGACGCCCGCTGGCTGGAGGTCGACATCGCCGACCACGGGCACGGGCTGCCGGAAGAGGATGTCGAAAGGATTTTCGCGCCGTTCTACACGACGAAGCTGGAAGGCATGGGCATCGGCCTGCCCATCTGCCGCTCGATCATCGAGTTCCACCAGGGCCGCCTGTGGGTCGAGCGGCGCCCCGAAGGCGGCACGATATTCCGTTTCACCGTACCGATCGAGGAGGAAGAAGACGCTGATGAGTGATCCCCTGCAGACCATCCACGTCGTCGACGACGACGAGGCCATGCGCGACTCGATGGCGTGGCTGCTCGAAGGCGAGGGCTATGCCGTCGCCTGCTACGACTCGGCCGACAGTTTCCTCGCCGCGCACGGCGAGCACATGCACGGCTGCCTCATCCTCGACGTGCGCATGCCGCAGATGAGCGGCCTCGAACTGCACGAGAAGCTCGACGCTCTCGGTTCGCAATTGCCGATCATCTTCGTCACCGGCCACGGCGACGTGCCGATGGCCGTTTCAGCGCTGCAAAGGGGCGCCTGCGATTTCATCGAGAAGCCTTTCACCAACGAGGATCTGCTCTCGCGCATCCGGCGGGCGCTGGAACTCGACAGCCAGATTTCGGCCCGCCGCCAGCGTGACAGCGTGATCGAGCATCGCCTGCGACTGCTCACCCAGCGCGAACGCGAAGTCATGGAACTGGTCGTCGCCGGCAAACTCAACAAGCAGGTCGCCGACGAACTGAACATCAGCATGAAGACCGTCGAGGCGCACCGCGCCCGGGTCATGGAAAAGATGGGCGCGCGCACCCTCGCCGAACTGGTCAAGGCGGTGATGTCGGTGAACTAGGCGCCGGGTCGGCCGCCCCGGTCACCCGCAGCAGGCCGCCGTTCCCAGCGAAACGCCCGGGCGGCTCCCGGATCACGGATCCTTTTTCGTCTTCGGCGGCGTGGTCGCCGCCGGCGCCTTCGGTTTGCCGGGCTTGCCCTTGTCGTCGTAGATGATCCGCGCCGACTGCTCGTTCGGCGCCTTGCGGCTGGCGGTGATCTCCATCGTCGCGGCGCGCTCCGGGGTTGCCGGCCGGTCGATCTCGGCGCGCATGACCCGCACGCGCTCGACGTTGATCCGCCGGTCGATCGCCGCGGTCGACTCGCCGCGTTCGACCAGCTGTTCGCGCATTTCCATCAATTCCTCGAGTTCCTTGGACATGCGTAGCGAGCGGGTCGGCTCGCCCCAGGTTTCCTTCGGCTTGTTGACGGCAATGTTGAATTCTTCGGGATTGGTGATCATCCGCGCGATGTTCAACCGGTTGTAGCGCATCGCCCATTCCAGCGCGCCGTCGCCCCAGTCGTTGCGGAAAGTGCGCTCGGCGCCCTTCTCGATGAGCATGCGCGCCAGTTCGTCGCGTCCCTCGTAGATCGCCATCATCAGCACGCTCGAACCGTTGGTGCTCAGGGCATTGATGTCGGCGCCCTGCTCCATCAGGTAATCGACGACCTCGCGATGCCCGGCGAAGACCGCGTAATGCAGCGGCGACCACTGGCGCGGCGGGGCATTGATCCGCGCACCGCGCGCCACCAGCCATTTCACCGCCTCGAGTTGGCCGCGCCAGGCGGCGAGGATGATCGCCGTCTCGCCGTTGCCGTTCATGCGGTTGATGTCGGCGCCGCGCGAGATGAACAGGCGCATCATCTCGATATTCCCTTCCCAGGCGCCGATCATCAGCCCGGAGCCGATCCGGCTGCCCATGAAGTCGGGCGGCAGACCGGCATCCAGCCAGGCCTGCGCCTGCTCGACATCACCCAGTTCGAGGCTGGTCACGAACGCCGTCGGAGTCGGCCGGGCGGCCGGGTCGCGCTGCCCGAACTGGGCATGGACCGGCCAGACCAGGCACATCCCGATTATCATTGCGAGCAGTTGTCCCACCCGACCCGGCTTCACCGACGCCCTCATCTCCTTTGGCCAGTCCGCATTTTCTCACGACCCGCAACGAATATCGGCTATTGCTCGCGCTGGCGGCGTCACTCCTGCTGCATCTCCTGCCCTTCGTCGCCCACCTGATTTCGCCATCGCCTCGGCCACCGGCCAGCCGACCGCTCGCGGTCACCTTGCGCGAGCCGCCGCCGAACCCGCTGCCGCCCCCGCCGCCGTTGATCCTCCCGGAACCGCCCAAGCCGGCGGCGACGCCCGCGAAACCGCCCCCGCCCAAGCCGGAAAAACGCGAGAAACCGCCCGTTGCCGCGAAAACCTGGACCCAGGCGGTCCGCCAGCACCTCCAGAAGCTCGACGACCGCGGACAGTTCTATCCGCAGGAAGCAATCGCCCGCGGGCTGGAAGGCGAGGTGCTCGTCCTCATCATCATCGGCGAGGAAGGCCAGGTCACCGCGGCGCGCGTCGAACAGGGCAGCGGCCACCGCATCCTCGACGACGCCGCGCTGCGCGCCGTGCGCTCGCTGCGCTCGCTGCCCGCCGACGCGCCGCGCGAGGCGCTGCTGCCGGTCCGCTTCCGCCTGCGCTGACGGTCAGACTGCACCCTCGGCCCGCGGCTTCCGTGTTTCGCTCATGTCAGGGTTCCCAGTGTTCGACATGCATTTTTGCCCCGAAAAGCCGGTCGACCGTGACAGTCACCGCAGCCGGCGCGCCGCTGGTCGCCAAGGTCAGCCGGCCATCGCCGCCACCGAGCAATCCGCCCGCCAGCAGCAGGCGTTCGAGCTGGCGCGCGACCGCCTCGCCGGTATCGAGCAGCGTCACCCCCGCCGGCATGCGCCGCGCGATGGCCTCGGCCACCCATGGATAGTGCGTGCAACCGAGCACGACAACATCGACACCCGCCGCCGCCAGCGGCTCGACGAAGGCATCGAGCAGCGCAGCTACTTCCGGGCTGTCCGGCCCCTCGGCCTCGATCGCCTCGGCCAGCCCCGGACAAGCCTGCGCGACCACCTTCAGATGGTTGGCGTGATTGCCGACGAGGCGCGCGAAGCGCTCGCTCGCCAGCGTCCGCGTCGTCGCCAGCACGCCGATGACACCGGACTTGGTCAGGGAGGCCGCCGGCTTGACACCGGGCTCGAGCGCGACCACGGGCAACGCGCTGGCCACGCGAATCGCCTCGGCCGCCGCCGCCGTCGCCGTATTGCAGGCGATGACCAGCGCCTTCGCCCCGCGCCGGGCGAGCGCCTCGGCAATCAGCACGCCACGCTCCCGAAGGAAGACCTCGGGGCGATCGCCGTAAGGCAGGAAACGGGTATCGGCGAAATAGAAATAGTCCTCCTGCGGCAGTCGACCGCGCAAGGCGCGCAAAACCGTCAGGCCACCGAGGCCGGAGTCGAAGATAGCGATGGGGTGGTGATTCACGGAGTCATCCAAGTGCCAATCGGCTCAAGTATTGCTGGTTATGTCGGTATTCCACCCTTTGCGGACTGTCGAGCCCTGAGAAAGCGGACGCCTAACGTCGACCTAACCGGGCCTGCGCGGTTTCTTGCGCAGGCCCGGTCGAGCTTGTCTCGGTGGGACAGATTGTCTACATTAGTGCGTTCATTAGGCATCACTCCGCGACTTGAACGTTGACCTTGACGATGCCGCTCTTCTGCCACACACCTTGGCGGAATTCCTGCCTCGACCGGAGGTTGCGAAGTAGGTTCGAGGATTCACTAAACCGGGATGCATCCCAAGGCTTGCGAACCACAGAGCCATCCGCGTAAAGAATCTCGACCAGCGCCTCGCGTCGTTCAAGCAACTTCGCCGTAAAGTCATCGGGGCGTGCTGGGTACAGAGAGATCGGAAGCACCTCATACGATGAGTAGGCGTGCTGTGTCTGCCCAGTCGCGGCGGACCTTGCGGGGTTGCGAGCGGACGCCTGCACGGGCAACGTATCGTACGTCCGATGGCACGTCGAGCAAAGAACGAGAATCGCTTTCTCGACAGGATCGTGCTCGCGCCTGAACGCTCGATCGATCTCAATCAAGTCGACGTCCACCATCGCGTCAGGATCTGAAGTGCCCAAGAGAAGATTAATAATGTCAGTCCGGTCGCGCCCGTGGACATGCGCCGCATCCAGTTCGCCGTTCGCACCACAGTGCTCGCACGCACCGAGCTTCGCCTTCTGCTTGCGGGTGATCTGCTGGACCACGTTGCGAAGGTACGGACCGATATAGCGCTTAAACTCCCCAGTCGTTCCGACGAATCGGCTCATGACGCACCCATGTGTATGCCCAGCAAAAATGAGCGAAACTGGGAACAGACCACGGATTCGCAGGCCATCTTCTGGCACACAGGCTTTTCGGTAATCACAACCGCGCATCCTGCCTGACCAATTCCGATTTCCATCCCAGCACGTTCTCGTCGGCGGTAATCAGCGTTGCCTGGTGTTGCAGTGAAGTTGCCATGATGAATCGGTCGGCGGGGTCACGGTGGATGTTTTCCAGTTGCGTCGCGAGAATGCCGATGCGGCCATCCAGCGCGATTTCCCGAAGGCCGGCCTGAAGCAGTTCGGAACGCCACTCGCTCGCCGGCAAGGGCAGCACGATACGCCCGCGCAGCGCGAACATGGCCGTCTCCCAGAAGCTGATCGCGCTTACGGCGACCTGGCCGGCGCGCCAGGCCTCTTCGATCAGGCGCCGCGACGCTGCACCCAGCGCCGGGTCGTCGCGATCCATCCAGAGCAGGGCGTGGGTATCGAGAACGATCACGCCAGCGCTTTCCACTCGACCTCATCGAGCGGTTCGATAACATTCCCGCAGATTTCCAGTTTGGGGTGCAAGCCGAACGGCGAACCCGAACGCCCGCCCCGATACGGATGCAACTCGGCAACCGGGCGGCCATTCTTGGTCACGACCCAGATTTCGCCCTTGCTGGCGATATCGTCCATCAGGGCAAGGCACCTGGCCTTGAATTCCGAAGCTTGAATTGTCGGCATGACAGCCTCCAGCAAATTGACCACATTGCTGACCATAGTCCTTCAAATGGTCACCGTCAAGGCGGAAATCGAGCAAGTGATTGAAGAAGCCGCAGGTCAAGCCAGAGGGGTGCTCCTCTACTTCCGGGGAATCAAGGTGTCTCGCAGAAAATAGAGGTAGGCGCCCATGGCGATCAGCCCGGCGGCGATTCCCAGCGGATTCTTCAAGGCGGGGTCGACCAGCGAATCCGGGGCAAAGAAGATCCACCAGGCGGAGACCATCAGGCCCATGAGAAAGGCGCGCAGCAGCACGACCTTGCGGACCTTCTGGCGGCGCAGTGCGAGTTCTTCGGGGGTCAGGGGTTGTTGGGGAAGTTCGGAAGTCATTCGTGGCTCAGCAAAAGGAAGCCCCCTTGCGGGGGCTCGAATCAATCAGGCGGGGCGACGCCTCATTCCGTTTCCAGATCAATTGTGACGCGAGGACGAGCCGCCGACAGTGCAGGCAGCACGGCAAGGCGAAGTCGACAAAGTCACGATTGGTCTGGAAATGGAATTACATGCGGGCGATCATCGCGTCGCCGAATTCCGAGCACGACAGCTCGTCGGCGCCTTCCACCAGGCGGGCGAAGTCATAGGTGACCTGCTTGTCGCCGATGGCGGCTTCCATCGACTTGATGACCAGATTGGCCGCCTCGATCCAGCCGAGATGGCGCAGCATCATTTCGGCGGAGAGGATCAGCGAGCCCGGGTTCACCTTGTCGAGGCCGGCATACCTGGGCGCCGTGCCGTGCGTCGCCTCGAAGCAGGCGTACTGGTCGGAAATGTTGGCGCCCGGGGCGATGCCGGTGCCGCCCACCTGCGCGGCCAGCGCGTCGGAGA
>JAFLDQ010000011.1 GCA_017302355.1 Dechloromonas sp. | reverse complement strand
GGACCTCTTTCGTCCAACCGTGATGTCATCTTAGGAGTGCGCTACCAACAGGACGCTGACCTGGAGATTACGTTTCTGATAGCCAATTTGTAATTTCCTGACAGGTTTCCAGATGCCGCCAAGCCAATTACCCAGATTGGGCCATCACGAAAATTAACCATGAAATGCGCCTGAAAAAAATTACGTGGTCAGCACATTTGTTGGAGAGGCCCTCATGAAACTTACCGCAGATAATCTTGCAACCTTTCATACACATGTACTGATAACGTAAGTCCCCCTTTCCCGACCTCGATGGCGAAATCCCCCTCATAAGCTTCCCATTCCCGGGAGACGCCCCAGGTGGCACCGCCTACTCTTCGACCATGCGCTCGCAAGCGCAATACGTCACCGAATCGAGGTCAGGCCCATGTTCACTGCTGCATCGACGACGCACCCGCACAACACACTTCCCCGTCCGCATCAGAGCGGGCAGCAGGAGATCATCGAAACCCGTCTGTGGCTCGAAGAGCACGATTGGCTGTACCGGTTGCTACGCAGCGAGACCAATGTATCGCCGACCTTTCGTTTCCCCGACCTCATCAGCGCCTGCGTTTCGCAGGTCTTCGCCCTGCCGGATGCGCCCACACGCATCTTCCGGTTCCTCGGTACCGAGTTGGTACTGCGTTCACCGCAGACCCCGCGCCGCCGCGAATCAATGTGGCGGAGTCAATATCAGCTACTGCTGGAATTGCAACGCTCCCCCGCCAACCGGCACCCCAACCCCAAGTTCCAACTCGACCAATTGACAACGGCCTGCGTGGCGCTGTGCCGGATGCCGGATCCGGCAGGCACGAGCGTCTTGCTGCAGGCCCGCCTCAATATGGTGGACCGTTCCCAACTCGAGCGTCTAACCGCGTCTGGTTAAGGGCCACTTGACCTCAAATATCCGCACCCAGCCGTACCCCACCCACGCTGATCCGTTCGCTCATCGTCACCTTGCCCGGTTAGACCCGGACCGACCCGAATCCCACCCAGGCAGTCCGCTCACCGCTGACTACCCAGACCTGGCTGCCCGCCTGGCGGTCTGTCCCGATTCCGTTCGAGAGGTGATCCATGCGTTCGTCGTCCTTTGTCTCCCTGGCTCTCATGGCAACGCTTTCTCCCCACGCATTGGCCTGCTGGGGAGAGGCAGGACAGCGCTATGGCGTGTCCGCCGACCTGCTCTACGCCATCGCCAGGGTCGAATCGAACCTGAACCCAAAGGCCGTCAACCGCTCGCACATTCAGCGCACCGGGTCCTACGACATTGGACTCATGCAGATCAACAACCGTCATCTATCGGTGCTGTCACGCCACGGCATCAGTGAATCGGACCTTTTTGATCCTTGCACCAACATTCAGGTCGGTGCCTGGCTGCTGTCCGATCTGTTTTCCCGGAACGGAACGACCTGGGATGCAGTTGGCGCCTACAACGCAGCCTGCTCACAACTTAAAGGCAAGGCTTGCGCCAGGGCCCGCGCCCAATACGCCTGGCGGGTTTACCACCAATTGCCGGCCCAACGGAGCAGCCAATTCGTCAGGGCACCGAACGTAGTCAAGCCGGCTGCCTCGGGCGAAATGCTTGCCATGATGTCGGTGCAGGTGGCGCCATGAGATTGGGCTCAATACGCCATTGGACACTTGGCCTCATGGGCGGCTGCGCCCTTCTGGCCGCGTCGTGCAGCCTGTTCCCAACGCCGGTATCGCCCAATCAACAGGCAACCATGCAGCGCTTGACACCGGCACAGTTGGCCCAGCTCGATTTCGGCCGGCAGGCGACGTTTGCACGCTGCATCCCACCAGCCTGCCCGATCCGTACCCCCAAGACGCTCGCGCTGGAAACGCCTGACCCATCGATCAAGCGCACAGATGCGTCCATCCGAACCGAGCCCGCCCTGCCCGCTGTTCCGTTAGCCCCGGCACCGAAGAAGGAAGTCTCCCGCACGCTCACCCTGCGCTTCGGCCTGGGCAGCGCCAAGCTGAGCCCTGCCGCTCGCACCCAATTGAATGAAGCGATGGTTGACCTCAAGTCGACACGCCGCATCACGATCTTCGGCCGTACCGACAACACGGGGCCGCTGGCCTTCAATGATTCGTTGGCTCTGGCGCGCGCCCTCGCGGTCCGCGACCACTTGCTCAAGACCCATCCGAGACTGACGCCTGCCCTGACCATCAAGGCACAAGGCGGGTGCTGCTTCATCGCCCCGAACGATACCCAAGCCGGCCGCACGCAAAACCGCCGGGTCGAGGTGGTCTTTCAGATGAACGAGGGCCTGCCGCCATGACGCCGGGCGGCCCGAACTCCGTATTTGTAGCCTTTCACCCGCCGAGCACGCGCTCCCACCCGCCGGGCATCCCGATGCCTACCCGCCATTTCCACCCCCATTCAACGTTCGACTCTTTTCCGGAGATATTCATGAACACTGCTGTGCTGGTTTCTTCCCCCCGTCTTGCCACACGCAAGCCGATCATGGTCGCCATGCTGCTAGCGACAATCGCTCTCGGCCTCGGTATCGCTTTTCCCGGCTTCGCCCTGGACCTGGTCGCCTTTACCGGTATCACCGGCCCGCTGACCTCGGCGCTGACCCAGATCGCCGCGCTCGGCCCCGGCATCAAGGCCCTGGTCGGCTTCGTCGGTTTTGTGGTCGCACTCATTTCGCTTTCCGCGCTACGCAACTTCGGCCCTGTCCTGTTTTACGTGGGCCTCGCCATCTTCGCCGCCGTCGGTCTCGTGATCGCCGGCGCGATCATGGGCGCAGTGATCTGAAACGCCGGCATCGATCCTCAGGAGACCGATATGCAAGCAGACACCTATATCCCGCGGCGTCTCGACGACCAATGGAAGATCGGCTTCTGGGATGTCGATGTCGCGGCGCCGATCCTGTTCATGTTTTTCGTCGGCTACATGTCCGGCAGCAAGACCTCGTTCGCCGTCTGCATGGCGGCGGGCATCTTCGTCTCGCGCTGGATCTCGCGCATCAAGGCGGACAAGCATCCGGCCTTCGCCATCCACTGGCTGTACTGGCACCTGCCGGCCAGTCCGCTGACCACGATGCGCGCCACGCCACCATCGCACATCCGCCGCATGGTCGGCTGAGCCCAGGAGAAAAACCCATGGACTTCGAACGACTCAACGGCGACATCAAGGAAATGCGCCGGCGCAACCAGGGGCTCGGTCTCGCCGTTGCCGTCCTGGCCGCCGGCCAGATCCTCGCCCTGATAGTCATCTTCAACCTGCTCGGCACGGTGCGTACCGTCGTCGTGCCGCCCTCGATCGACAAGACCTTCTGGGTCACCCGCGACAGGGCGAGCAGCGAATACCTCGAACAGATGGGCAGTTTCATTGCCTGGCTGGTCCTCGATGTGACGCCGGCCTCGATCGACTGGAAGAAGGACATCCTGCTCGGCTACGTCGAACCGGAACAGTACGGCCCGCTGAAAACCCGCCAGGAAGTCGAAGCCGAACGCCTGAAGCGCATCAACGCCGCCACCGTCTTCGCCCCCCAGCAACTGGTTCCCAGTGAAGAAGGCCAGAGCGTCGTCATTCGCGGACGGCTACGCACCCTGGTCAATGGCTTCGAGACGGCCAACGACCTCAAGGCCTATCGGGTCGAGTTCAGCTACGCCGGCGCTCGCATGCATCTGAAAAGTTTCAAGGAGATAGCCAATGTCGGCAACTGATACCAACCAGACCCTATCCCGACCTGTTCCAATGCCTGGGCGCGGATGGACGATGAGCGCTGTTCAAGTCATCGCCTGTATCGCCGCCATGACTGCCCTGCCCGCCCAGGCGCTGCAACTCGTCGAGGCCAGCGACGGTGCGGCAGTCGAAGCCATCCTGTCGATCCGGGAACCGACCCGCATCCGCATCGAAGGGGCATCGATCACCGACGTCTTCGGTAACATCCATTCGAGCCAATGCGGCATGGCGGCAGCCCTTCCCGCCAGCCCGGGCATGACACCCGCCGCTACCGGTTCATCACCGATCAATCCAGCCGGTGAGATCGCGCTGACCTGCGACCGCGACAAGGGCGAAATCTATGTCCGTCCGGTGGACGATTCCACCAAGCCCATCAACCTCTTCGTCGCAACGGCTAACGCTACCTACACCTTGCTGCTGCGTCGTTCGGACACCCCGGCCGACACCATCGTCATCCGCGACAGGACACCGAAGGCCTTGAAGCATGCGCCATCAGCCCCGGCCGCCCCGTCGCCCAACCAGGTACGTGCCATGAAGGCGCTGTTGGTGGCGATGGCTTCGGATCGGGTACCGCCAGATATCCGGGTCGAAGAGACCCGCGGCACGCTCCCGTTGTGGAACGAGGCGCGTTTTTCCCGGGTCCGCCAGTACGAGGGGCGCGGCCTGGTCGGCGAGAAATACCTGCTGCAGAACATCAGCGATGCCCCCATGGTACTGGCCGAACAGGAATTCGACCGCGCGCAGGGCAGCGTCGTCGGCATTGCCGTCGAGCACCACAACCTTCGCCCTGGCGAGAGCACCAGCGTCTATGTAATCCGCCGCGGAGAGATGCCATGACCACGCCGCGTCAGTGGATGCAAACGCTGCGCGGTTTGCCGCAGCAATTGCTGCAGCGTTTGTCGCCGCGGCAGCGCCAGTACGCCATGCTCGGCGCCCTGATGGCCGGCGGCGTCGGGCTGCTCTGGTCGATTTTCGCATTCACGGCGAGCAGTCCGCCGACGAGCAGCACGCAACCCGCCGCCGGGCCGGCCAGTTCGGTCACCAACATTGGCGTCATGTCGCCCGGCGCTCAGGTCAATCCGGTCGACCAATGGGTCGGCACGGCCGGGCGCAAGCTTGCCCAGTACGAGAACGAACGCGAAGAACAGGGACGACTCAACAAGGATCGCCAGACCTTCGAAGCGAAGACCATGCAGCGCTTTGCCGAACTGGAACAGCGACTGACCTCGACCCAGCAGGCCGCCGCGACACCCCAGCCGCCCACACCACTCCCGACCATGCCGAACAGCATGCCACCGGCGGCGAGTCTGCCCCCTGCTCCACCACCGTCCAAGGGCTTGCCCACCGGAGCAATGCCGAGTGGCACGCCCGGTGACTTGCTGGCGCCGACATCCCTGCAGGCGCCAAGCCCAGGAATTACCCGGATTACGGTGGCCGAGCGCACCCTGCTCGCTAACCCCAGCGAGAAAGCCGAGCGCGCCGCCGGGGCTGGAGCGCAAACAGCCCCCCGAACCGTCTCCACCTTCCTGCCCGTCAGCTTCACCCGCGGCACGCTGCTGGGTGGCCTGGATGCGCCGACCGGCGGGCAATCCCAATCCAACCCGCACCCGGTCCTGATCCGCCTTTCAGACAACGCCTTCCTGCCCAACCGCTTCCGCGCCGAATACCGGGAGTGCTTCGTGGTGGCCGCCGGCTATGGCGACATCAGTTCCGAACGCGCCTACCTGCGCACCGAGAGTCTGTCTTGTGTGCGGACCGACGGCGCAACGCTGGAAGTCAAGATCCAGGGCTCGATCTACGGCGAGGATGGCAAGGTCGGCATGCGCGGTCGGCTGGTCACCAAGCAGGGCCAGATGCTCGCCAACGCCCTGCTGGCCGGTGTGGTTAGTGGCATCGGCCAGGGCCTGGCCACCTCGTCGACCGAATACAGCACGTCGGCCTTCGGCACGGTCGCCAGCGCCACCGGTTCCGAAGCCTATCGCGCCGGCCTCGGCTCGGGGGTCGGCAAGGCCCTCGACCGCCTGGCTCAGTACTACATCAAGCTCGCCGAGAACACCTTCCCGGTCATCGAAGTGGACGCCGGCCGCGAAGTCGATGTGGTGATCACCAAGGGCGTGCGCATCGACGTACCAATGACGGCAGGCGAGCCCTCTGCTGCCCGCTTCGCCAATTCCCCTGAAACCCGCTATCTGGAGACCTCGGACGATGGCAACTACTAAAATCATGCGTCGGCATGCGCTCGTCGCCGCCTTGAGCACTGCCCTCCTCGGCACCGGCATTGGCGTCAACGCAGCCACGCCCGACGAGAAGCAACTCCTGACGACGTTGCAGAAAGCCCATCCGGGAACGCACTTCACCAGCATCGCCCGCACACCCGTTGCCGGCCTTTACGAGGTCTGGATGAACGGCAACGTGGCCTACGTGTCTGCCAGGCAGCCACGCTACTTTCTCTTCGGGCACCTGTTCGACACTAAAGCCATGAGCGACCTGACCGGCCCTAAACTAGCGCAGACCGGCAAGGCAAATAGCCCCGATGAAGCGCCCCAGAAATACCAGCCAAGTACAGCAAACCCGATCCGCTTCGAGCAGTTGCCCCTGAGTGACGCGGTCAAGACCGTGCACGGGACCGGTCAGCGCCGGCTGGCCGTTTTCAGCGACCCCAACTGCCCTTACTGCAAACAGTTGGAGGCGGAACTGGCCAGCCTCGACAACGTCACCATCTACACCTTCCTGCTGCCTTTCCTGGGCGAGACGAAACCGATCGCCGTCTGGTGTGCGATGGATCGTGCGGCGGCCTGGCGGCGCCTGATGCTCGATGGCGACGACAGCCTGCTCAACACCGCCACTGCCTGCGACCACCCGATCGATCGCAACCTGGCGCTGGCCCGCCAACTCGGCATACAAGGCACTCCTACCCTGATCTGGGCGGATGGCACCCGTAGCGAAGGCTTCGTCGGACGAACCGTGATCGAATCACGACTCGCAGCGGCCGCTTCGCCAGTTGCTCCGGAGAAACAGCCATGAAGACGCTGATCTTGCGACTCGGTGCCGTCTGCCTGCTTCTCCCCTTGGCCGCCTGCATGAACATGTCCGGCCTGGGCGGCGACTCTAAGTATGCCTGCAAGGCCCCCGATGGCGTCGCCTGCGACTCGGTGTCCGGCACCTACGCCAATGCCCTTCACAACAATCTGCCCAGCCAGCAGGCACAACGCTCCGCCCACCGCCAGAAAGAGGCATTCGAAGAAAGCCCTTCCCTCAAGGAAGGACGTGCCATTTCCTCGGCAACAGCCAACACGCCCGGCATGGCCGTGACACCCAGTCCCCTACGTACCCAGGCCCGCATCCTGCGGCTGTGGATCAAACCCTGGGAAGACGCCGACGGCGATCTCTACGATCAGGGCTACGTCTATGTCCAGGTGGACAACGGCCAGTGGCAGATCGACCACGTGCAACGCCAGATCCGCGATGTCTATGCGCCGCTGAAGCTGCCACCCAAGCCGGCCACTGAGACGACCGCCGAACCCGGCGCCAGTACGTCGTCGCCCCTACCGATGTTGCAACGCCCGCCGCTGTCCGGTCCCGGCACCAGCCCTGCGCAGTGAGGTCCATATGAACACCGCCCTCCGCGATCCCCATTTCGCTCGCCCGCGCGACCACACCCATGCGCCACGCTTTCCCTTCGGCGAACCGGCGGACACACCGGCCGAACAGTTCGCCAACTGGCTGCCTTATTCCGCCTATCTCGCCGCCGAGAAGATTTTCGTGAACCGCGACAGCATGGGCGTCATGCTCGAACTGATGCCGCAGTCGGGGGCCGACGAGCGGATGGCGGAAGTGCTGATTTCGCTCTACGCCAATTGCCCGCCCGGCACCGGTATCCAGTTCCATCTGTTCGCCTCGCCGCAGGTGCGCAGCCAGTTGCGCCAGTACGCCAATCTGCGGGTCGAGGATGAGGACCAGGCCGAGCAGGCCAAACAATGGGGCCGCCCGGCGCGCAACGAAAATCTGTTCCGCAAACTGGCCCGCCAGCGCGTCGACCACCTGCTGCAGGGAGCACAGAAGTCGCTGACCGCCGGCTTCCATTACACGATCCGGGATTTCCGCCTAATGCTGAGCGTCGCCTTTCCGGGCGACCCGGAAGACCTCAACAAGCGCGACGAACTGCTCGCCCTGCGCGATTCGATGTCGTCCAGCCTGCGCTCGGCCTCGCTGCCCAATCGCGTCTGCGATGCCGCCGACCTGATCAACTGGTGTGCGCTGTTCACCAATCCCGACCGCATCTCGCAGACCGATGCGCCGGACCTCAACTACGACGACGGCCGCGAACTGCGCGACCAGATCGTGGACTTCGACACCATCCAGGACCCGCATCCGAGCGGCCTGACCTTGTGGAAGGAAGCCAGTCCCGATGTATTGGAGGCGCGCTTCTACTCGATCAAGAGTTTTCCGGAACGCTTCGCGCTGTGGCAGATGGGGTCGCTGATCGGCGACCTGATGCAGCCGGCCCTGCAGTACAGCGCACCGTTTCTGCTCACCCTCGGCGTCCAGGTCCTCGACCCCAACCTCACCAAGTCGGTGGTCACCGCCAATCATGTGCGGGCGACGCAGAACGCCAAATCAAAGATGGCCGACGTCATGCCGGATGTGAACAAGAAGCTGCAGGACTGGACCGCCGCGGCCGATGCCATTGACACCGGCGGCAACCTGGTCAGCCTCTACCACCAGTTGGCGATATTCACCGCACCCAACAAAGCGGTCGCCGCCCATGAAGCCGCCAATGCCATCTGGCGCGGCCGCGGCTTCCAGCTCAATGCCGACGCCTACATGCACCGCCAGGCATTACTCGCCAGCCTGCCGATGACGCTGACCGAGAAATTCCACAAGGACTTGGTCAAAATGCGCCGCGTCACGCGCAAGACGATGGCCAATGCCATCCACATGGCGCCATTGATTGCCGAGTGGCGCGGCACGCGCACACCGGCCCTGGTTTTCGGGGGACGGCGCGGCCAGTTGATGACCCTCGACATTTTCGACAATGATCTCGGCAACTACAACTTCGCCATCATCGGCGCCCCCGGCTCGGGCAAATCGGTACTGATGAACGAAATGGCCTGGTCCTACCGCGCCATCGGCGCCAAGGTCTGGATGCTCGATCTCGGTCGCAGTTTCGAGAAGCTGTGCCGCAAGGCCAAGGGCACCTATATCGAGTTCCGGCCCGACGTGAATATCTGCCTGGACCCGTTCACCCACATCGTCGATATCAACGAAGACATCGACATGTTGGTGCCCGGCATCGCCAAGATGTGCTCGATGCAGCACACCCTGGAAGAGGTGCAATACAAGGCCATCTCGGCCATGGTCCTCAAGCTCTGGCGCGAATACGGCAATGAGTTGCGCATCACGGGGCTACGCGATGCCTTCAAGAGCGGGAGCATCGAGGAACTGGGCGTCGTCGGCGACCAGCGCATCAAGGACCTCGCCATCATGCTCAACCCCTACTCGCGCGGCGGGCAATACGAGCGCTTCTTCGAGGGCCGCAACAACATCGACTTTTCCAATGACTTCATCGTCATCGAGAACGAGGAACTGAAACGTCGGCCCGACCTGCACGCGGTGGTCAATATTCTGCTGCTCCACCGGATTACCGGCGAGATGTACCTCACTCGCAACCGGCGCAAGGTGCTCTTCGTCGATGAACTGAAACAGCAACTGGGCGACATCGGCGCCGACGATCCGGTCAAGGCCGCCGTCATCGAGGAAGCCGCGCGGCGCGCCCGCAAGTACGGCGGCGCCCTCGGCACCGCAACCCAGAGTGCCGACGATTTCTACGGCTCGACCCAGATGGAAGCGGCCTTCAACTGTTCGGACTGGGTTTTCCTGCTCCGTCAGAAACCGGAGTCCATCGAAATGCTCGACCGCAAGGGCCGGCTGACCATGGACGAACCGAAGAAGCGGCTGTTGAACTCCCTGCGCACCGAGGCCGGCGTCTTCTCCGAGTTGTACATCTCGTCGCCGGTCGGCGAAGGGGTCGCCCGCAACATCCTCGATCCGGCCACCCACCTGCTGTTCTCCAACAAGCTGGAAGACAACGCCCCGATCGACGAGTTACGCGCCCAAGGCCTGTCCATCGACGAGGCGATCAGCGAACTACTGCGCCATCGGGGGCATACGGTATGAAACCGAACACATCCCAGTTATTGCGCCATGGCTTGCTGACGCTACTCGTGGTGAGTGCCGCCCTGACTGCCTACGACCGTCTCGTCCTGCGCCCCGCGCTGGTCATCGGCGTGGTTGATGTGGCCGAGGTGTACCGCGCCAAGGAAGCCGAATTCACCCAGATCCTGACCAAGGCCAGCTCCGAGGAAGACCGGCAAAAAGCACTGTTCATGGCACGTACCTTCGCCCAGCGCCTGCCGCTCGCCCTCGAGGAATTGCCGCGCGAGTGCGGCTGCCTGGTCGTCCTCAAAACGGCAGTGGCCGGACCGACCCCGAACACCGTTGATCTGACGGCCACACTGCGCAGAAAGGTGACTGCACCATGAACAGCGATCCTCTTCAACAGGCAATCGCCATACCTGCAGCACGCCCCGGCCACGGGCAACGCATCTTCGGTTGGGTTGCCGACTTCCTGCGCCATGCCCGCCAGCGCTGGTACCTCTACCTGCCGATCGTCGCCATCTGGAGCCTGGCCTATGTCCGCCTCTTCGTCGATGCGACACCGCGCGTGCCTATCCTTTTCAACTGGACACCGAGCCTGCCGTATCGCGTTGCTTGGCTGGAGCACGGCCCGCACCCCCTGCAGCGGGGCGACTTCATCGTTTTTTCCTTTGCCGGCGAGGCGCAGCGGCGTTATCCGGGATTACTCGGTCAGCCTTTCTTCAAGATCGTGCGCGGTTTGCCGGGCGATACCGTAACCGTCAGCGGCCGGCAGGTCGCCATCAATGGAGAGGACGTCGGTGTGGCCAAGACAAAGGCCTACGACCGCAGGCCACTCGCGCCGATTGCGCCGACCGTCATCCCACCCCGCTACTACTACGTGCAGGGCTCCAGCCCCGACTCCTTCGACTCGCGCTACCAGGAAAGTGGCCTGGTCCGGGAAGAGCAGGTGATCGGCGTTGTGGTCCCGCTGTTCTGAGACGCCAGCTATGCCCCGCTCCCTCTTTACCCTCGGCTTGTTCGGCCTTCTGGCAAATTCCGCCGTATGGGCCCAGAGCCCTCTGGTCGGCACGCCAGTGACACAAGGCGTTCAGCCCTCTGAAAACGTGCCACTGGCCGACTATCTCGGCCTGCTCCGGCAGATTGCTCCAGCCGCCGAGACCGGGGCCCGAGATTACCTCGCAGCTTTCGCACGGCGCTGCGGTCGCCCCCTGACGCCGGCCGAATTGCGCCGGGCCATGGCAGACGGTGACGGCGATCCGGTGCTGATGGCACTGATCCGGGCGAACCATCTGGGTGACACCGCCGGCCGAGAACAACTCGCCGGACAGATCCACTGTCCGGGCAAGGCAGCACGATGAAACGCCTGGTCACTATCCCGCCCCTGGTCTTCGCACTGCTGCTGGTCACGCCAGGCGCGAGAGCCCTTGATCTGGGCGTCATCGGGCCAAGCTATGAGATCAGCGAACCGCATCTGCTGCAAATGATCGAACAGCGCCTACGCGCCAAGGAGCGTAGCGGCGAACTCAAGCGCCTGGAAGATCAAGCCCGGGAACGCGGTATCGCCACCGTGAGAAACCCGCCACCGGTCGCCGGCCTGCATTTGACCGAGATGGCCAGGACCTTCTACTTCGACCCGAGCTTCACGCTCGACCGCAATATCCTCGGCCCCCGGGGCGAGTTGCTATTTGCCGCCGGCACCCGCAAGAACCCGCTGGAAGTGGTGTCGCTGTCCCGGCATCTGCTGTTTTTCGATGGACGCGATCCAGCCCAGGTCGGCCGTGCCCGGCAGTTGATCGCCTTCTATCAGGGACGCCTCAAACCAATCCTGGTCGGTGGTTCCTACCTGGACTTGATGAAGTCATGGCGTATGCCGGTCTACTTCGATCAGCAGGGTCTTCTTACCCGCCGCCTAGGCATTACCCGGGTTCCTGCCCTGGTATCGCAGGAAGGGCTGCGCCTGCGCATCGACGAACTGGAGGTCGTGCGATGAGCCAACGGTGCTTCGTAGCCAGACTTCCTATCCTCCTGGCGCTACTCCTCGGCCTCTCCACTCCGCCGGCCCTGGCCGCCGGTACCGCCACCTGCACCGGCAAGTTTCCGAATCCGATCACCGATATCTGCTGGTCCTGCATCCTGCCGATCAGCATTGGCAGTGCGCGCATCGCCAACGTCGGCGGCCAGGAGGATACCGACAATCCACCCAATCCCGTCTGCAGTTGCCTTGTCAATCCGATCATCGGTCTGTCCATCGGCTTCTGGGAGCCGGCGCGCCATGTCGAAGTGGTGCGCAAACCCTTCTGCCTCGTCTCCCTCGGCGGCGTTGACCTCGACCCGGGTATCCCGGCCCCCGAGGCGGCTCGCTTTACCCGTCCGGAAGGTGATGGCGACGGTGGCGGTTTCTATCAGGCGCATTACTACCTGAACCTGGTGATGTACTGGCTGGAAGTGGTCACCGACTTCCCTTGCCTCGAAAAGAGTTCCTTCGATCTGGCCTACATGACCGAAGTCGATCCCCTGTGGGCCGACGACGAACTCACCCTGATCCTCAATCCCGATGCCGTACTGTTCGCCAATCCGGTCGCCATTGCCGCTTGTGCCGCCGATTGCGTGGCGGCCTCGGTCGGCTTCGGCATACGCGAGATGTTCTGGTGTGCCGGTTGTCAGGGCGGCATCTATCCCCTCAACGGTCACGTCCCCTACCACTTGGGTGGCGTCCGTACGGCCGCGCTGATGGCCCAGCGCTTGAGCGCCAAGATGCACCGTGAGTTGGTGGCCTGGGGTTGGCATGGCAAAGACGGCCTGTGCGGACCGTACTTCGAGCCGGTGATGGACAAGACCGCCTACAAAACCCAGCTCACCTATCCCATTCCCAACACCGACAAGGAAGGCGGCCGCTGCTGCCAGCCCTTCGGGCGGACCACCGTGCTCTGGGGGGCCGGCAAGGAATACCCAGTACGCGGTGAGGACTTCGCCTTCATGTTGTTTCGCAAAAGGAATTGCTGTGTCGGCTACTGACCTCCATCACTTCCTCACCCCCCTGCTCCTCGGTCTCTGCGCCGCGTTTGCTATCGGCAGCCCGGCCCAGAGCCAGATTTCGCCGGTCGTCACGGAAGCGGAGATCGAACGCGCCCGGCGCGAGACACCCACCGTCACCGAGCAAGATATCGAATTGGCGCGGCAGAAGTACGCCCTGCCGAGCGATGCCGGATACCGATCCGCGCCGCCGAACAGCCCGAAAATCGAGGCTCTCCCCAAGCCGGCAACACTCGTCCCGGTCGACCTGGAAGCGCTGGCCCGCGGCTTTGCCGGGCAATCCGACGCGATGGCTCAGGCCCAGGGGCTCACTACAGGTCCAGGACTTTTCATCTTCGTCAGCCTGACCATGCCCCGCGCCACGCTGCAAGGTCTGGTCGACCAGGCGGCACGGGCCAAGGCCACCATCGTCATCCGCGGCTTTGCCAACGGTTCGCTGCGCGACACGGTTGCCCAGGTCCAGGGCTTGATCGGCAAACGGCAGGTAGCAATCCAGATCGATCCGCTGGCCTTCGACCGTTTCGCCATCAGCAAAGTACCCAGCTTCGTCTTGGTGCGCGACGGCACACGTCCCGTCGCCTGCGCCAGCGGCAGTTGCGCCCCTGCCGACAGTTTCCTGCGGTCAACTGGTGACGTCAGCCTGGATTACGCGCTGGAGCACATGCAGCGCTCGGCGCCTGCCTTTGGTCCGGCTGCCGAACTCTTCCTGAAACGCATCAGAGAATAGGTGATCCCCATGCGCCGCCTGATCATCTGGATCACGCTGTTCTGCTTCGTCACGACGCAGAGCGCCGCTATCGCCGGACCGTTTGAGGAGGGCACCGCCGCCGGCCAGGTGGCCAACCCGGTCATTCGCGGCACGGTGAACATGCCCAGCGCCTCAAGTGCCGTACCGGAGTACACCACGACGCCACCGGAAACGGCGTATTACGGCCAGCCCAACCTGTCCGGTGCGGCCAACGTCCGCCTGAGCACCTGCGCGGCCAGCGCCAACGACCCGGTCTGCCAGGCCCAGGACGGCGCGCTGACATCGGCCAATACACCCCGCCCGGCAATCTCCGCCTATGATCCGGCGGTCACTGCGGCCCGCGACATCACCCGTAACCCATCGAGCGCGCTGGGTAGCCTGGCCGACTATTACTCGGGCTGTACCACCGCCGAGGTCAGCACCGCGGCGGGCACCATGACCAAGGTCTGCAACCGCTACAGCGGTGTCGGCAACTACACGACACGGCGCGATCTAACGGTTGAGATAAATCTCCAGCCTAGTTGTACTGAAGGCACCTGGTTGGCTCATGGTCAGGTCAATCGCAACGGCGCCGACTACATGGTCGCGGAAGCGCAATGCCAACTGCGCAGCGACGGGCTGCAACGTTTTCGTTTTTATGCGGCCGGTGGGCAAGGGGCCTGCATCGGCTGGCAGACCGTGGACCTGCCGACCGCACCGGCGACCCAGGCCACCTATGTCACCAATCTATCCCCCCATTGGGAGGGCCATTGCTGGAGCCCGTTCACGGTCACCATGATGCCGGGTTCAGGCTGCACCGCCGGGACCTGCAACTACATATTTCAGTTCAGTGGATTTGGCGGGCTTGTGAAGTGGAACTTGCCCTTGTCCTTCGTCCAACCCGCCATGGTGCAACACGAGACCGATGTCTGGGTCGACAAGAGTGCCGTGCTGAATGCTGACGGACGGTGCACCATCAGCACCGCCGACACCTGTGTCGACGGCCCGGCCACCAAGACCATCGAAGGCCGCCCCGTGACCCGCGCCTGCTGGTCCTATGAGCGCACCCTGACCTGCACTTCGGGCGCACCGGTCGACGAGTGCGCGCCGCTGGCCAGCAGCGGCTGCACGCCAGCCAGCAGCACCTGCAAACAGATGAATGTCGGCAGCGGGCTGTGTGAGATCACCCAGGACACCTATACCTGCCCGGTTGCAGCGCAGACCGCAACCACCGTTTCGAACTGCCCGGCCAACGTCTATTGCCTGGGTGCGAACTGCTTCAATACCAGTTACACCAACGATGCCGACTTCGCCCGTTCGATGTCGCTGATGGAAGCCGGACGTGAAGCCGGCGTTTATCTCGACACCACAAAAATGCAGGTCTTCAAAGGGGAAGGCAATCGCTGTCGCGATCGCCTGCTGAAGAACTGTTGCAGTTCCGATTCGGCAGGCGCCGGCATGACCAATCAGAGCATGTTCGGAACCGGTTCGAGTCTGGTCTACGACGTGTTGATGAATTCCCAGAACCGCGAGTTTCTCTATCAAGGGATGCAGGCCTTGCTACTGGGTGGCGGTTTCAGCGGCAGCTTCACGACCTATGGCATCACCGTCGCGGTCAACGGTACGGCTCTGCCGGCCAGCTCGGCCGTGCTCTATTCCGGTGAAAGCCTGGTCGTCGCCTTCGACCCCTGGTCGCTGGTTATCGCGATCGTCATCTACATCATCATGTCGATGTCGTTCTGCAACGAGGAAGAAGGAAAGCTCGCCATGAAGGAAGGGGCCGGCCTGTGCCATACCGTCGGCACCTGGTGCTCCTCCTGCTTCCGTCTCTTCGGCAAGTGCGTCTCCTGCCTCGAACACAGCACCGGCAAGTGTTGCTTCAACAGCAAACTGGCCCGCATCGTCAATGAGCAGGGCCGCGTGCAGGTCGGCAAGGGCTGGGGCTCCGGGGAAAGCCCCGACTGCTCGGGGTTCACCATTGCCCAACTCCAAAGCCTCGACTTTTCGGCCATGGACCTCACCGAGTTCTACGCCTCCATCGTCCCGACGCTGCCCAATGCCGGCGCGCTACAGGGCAGCAATGCCGCCCGCCTGACAACCTGCTACTACGGACAGGGGAAGTGCCAATGAAGATCGCCTATACCGCCGTCTTGATCGCCGGATTCGCATCACTCGTCCTCGCCGACGAGGTGCCCAGAGCCCCGGTCGCGGATCCGCGGCCGGTCATGTTGGCCGCCCTTCGTTCAGTTGATGGCGAGGCCCACGCCATCCTCAGCGGCGAGATCGCCGAAGCGCTCACCCAGCGCTTTGCTACCACCTCGCCAATCTATATTGATGTCACGACCGAGAAGCGCTACGCCCAGGCCGGTTGTGCCCGCTTGAATGTCAGGTTCTGGCAGGACGGGGTTTTGCTGCCCGGTGCCTCGACTCCGCGCCGCCAGACCATGGATTTCGGCATCAATTACTGCCTCGATGGCCAGCCACCGCAATCCCTGAAGTAGGGCCACGCATGACGATCCGTAACCGCCCCGCCCTCCCGCTGCTGCTGACCTTCACCGTGATCCTCGGCAGCCATACTGCAGTGGCTCAGGATGCAGTCTCCCGCTACTGGGCCGACAGTTGGCGCGGCTGGCATTTCTATGAAGTGCCCGCGCCAGAAGAGATCGAACACCCATTACCGCCGGGCAAGGCTATAGCAACTGCGCCACCAGCCCAACCACCGCGGGCACCAGAACTGGTCGAATTCGAACGTCTCCAGAAAACCCTGGAAGAGACGCGCAATATCGCCATCATGCGACCGAGCGAAGCCAATGTCCGGCGCTACATGGAACTGGAATTCCAGGTCGTCGCCCGTGCTTCCTATTTCGCCGACGTCGCGCAGCGCGTGGCCTGGGCTACACCGCAACTCGACCCGACCGTGCAGGGCCGCCCGGTCAATGCCAAGGCCCTGGAAGTCTTCGACCAAGCCGAGTTGGTGGATCGTTCGCGCGCCATTGCCGACCTCGGCAAGGATCACGTGCTGTTCTTCTTCTATCGCTCGGACTGTCCGTACTGCCATGCCTTCGCACCGACACTGGCAGCCTTCCAGGCCCGACACGGCATCCAGGTTGTCGCCATCAGCGTGGACGGTGGTCCGCTGCCAAGTTTTCCCAATGCCCGCCCGGACAACGGCATTGCCACCGCCCTGAAGGTCAGCCAGGTACCCGCCGTTTTTCTGGCCCAACCCTTCACCGGAAAGATCTCCCCCATCGGCTTCGGCGTGCTCTCGGAATCCCAGTTGCTTGAGCGCATCGCCACGGTGTCCGCTCCGCAAGCCGAGGCCCTGCTGCCCACCACCACGCAAGGTCTCGCCATACCCCAGGAGGCGCCATGAAACATTACGACTATTCCCCATTTCGGCGGACTGCTGCCGCGCTCATGGCGTTGCTGCTGGCGATTCCGTCCTTTGAGCTTCACGCCGGCGACCTCAACAGCGAGGTGAACAACATGTTCAACAATCTGGGTGCCATTGGTAACTACACGGCACCGGGTGCCTTCCGCGGCCAAACCTTCAATACCTACACCGGCGGCAACTTGATGATGCGTTCGCCGAATAAGGTTTATCAGCTGGCCGCCATCCAGTTCCCCAGCGCCAAGGCCGGCTGCGGCGGCATCGACGTCTTTGGCGGTTCCTTCTCGCACATTTCGGCGACCGAGTTCAAGAACATGCTGAAGAACATCACGGCCGCCCTGCCGGGGATCGCCTTTCAACTCGCCCTGGAAGCGGTCTCGCCTTTGCTCGGCGGATTGACCAAGTGGGCCAAGGGGCTGGAGACCTGGATCAACAATGCCCGGATCAATTCCTGCGAAACCGCCAAGGCCATTGTCAGCACAGCGGCCGAATCGATTGGCTACAGTTCGCAGGAAACCTGTGCCGATCTGGCCATCGAGATGGGCATGGAAAGCGACCGCGATGCGGCGCGGCGGCGTTGTGCGACGGATCGGCCCAGCATTCTGTCGTCAGCACGCTCCTCGGGCGACCCGAAGGTGAAAAACAAGGCACCCTTCGTCGGCAACCTGACCTGGAAAGCCTTGCAGTACACCGGTGCCTATCTGGATGATCAAGAGCGCGAACTGATCATGAGTCTGGTCGGCACCATCATCTATTACCCGGAAGAGTCGGCCCGCGACCCCGAGCCGATCGCCCCGACGCTGACCTCGATCAGCCAGTTGCTCTACGGCCAGGGTGCGGCCGCCGGTAAGGATGTCGTGCAGCATGTCTTGAAGTGCAACGACTACAGCAATTGCGACGTCGTCACCCTGAACACCGCCTATACCCACACGCCATTTACCGCCAAGGTCGAGGCGATCATGCGCTCCATTGCCGAGAAGATCACGACGCGCACCGCCATCCCCAATAACTCGATCGAGGTCGGCTTCGTGAACCAGACCACCGAGCCGGTCTACAAGATGTTGTCCATCGGCACCAGCATCCCGGGATCGGGCTTGGCCGATAGCCTGATCGCCCAGTACCGCGACGTGATTGCCGCCGACTACGCCTATGTTTTCCTCGAACGCAATCTGCGTCTGGGCATGGCTGCGCTGGACAAGAACTACACCTTGCAGCAGTCGCAACGGGAGCAGGCCAACCAGGTCCGGCAGCGGGCGCAGGCCATGCTCACGCAACTTTCCCAGGAAAAAAACCTGCTTTACCAGAAGGTCGGCTCGTTCCGGGCGGTATCGAACCACTTGGAGCAACTCGAACGCCAACTGCGCTCCAGCATGCCGCAACACGTGATGGACATGCTCGGCCAACAAGCCGCTTACCTGTCGCAGTAGAAGTGACGCAATAGCGCGACAGGAGAAAGCACCATGTGGGAAATCTACGCTTACCAGAACGCCGACAGCCTGTTCGGCGTCTTCAATGCCGCGGCGGCGATTCACGCCTCGGGCGACTACGCCGCTGCCCTGGCAGCCGTGGCCTTCTGCGGCTTTGTGGCGGCCCTGATTGCCTATGCTTTCGCCCCCGAAAAGCTGCAGGGTTGGAAGTGGCTGGGCACGGTCGTGCTGGTCTTCTCGGTGCTGATCGTACCCAAGGTGACGGTGGGTATCGTGGACAAGACCGGTGGTTCGGCCGTCAAAGTCGTCGGCAATGTACCGTTCGGGGTGGCCGCGCTGGGCGGCATCACCAGTACCATCGGCAATACGCTGACCAGTCTGTTCGAGACGGCCTTCCAGGTTATCCCGGGCGCTGGAGCCTTGCCGGTCGAACTGAGCTACCAGCAGAACGGACTGATGTTCGGTAATCGGCTGATCCGCGAGACTGGCAACGTGGTTTTCCAGGACCCGGCCTTCCGCACCGATCTGATCAACTTCATCCATAACTGCACGACCTACGATCTGATCGATGGCACGCTCGATCCGGCGGTCTTTTCTGCGTCGGACGATGTCTGGCCACTGATGGCTTCACCCAATCCGGCGCGTTTCAGTACGCTGACCGGCGCCGGCGGCAGTGTCGGCGTCGATACCTGCCCCAATGTGTACCTGAGCCTCAATGGGCGACTGCCCGCCCAGATCTCCCGCATCCAGGGGCGCCTGGCTTTTCAACTCAACCCAACCTTACCCGGTGCCGCTGCTGCGGCAGCCATCGCTGGACAAATCCAACAGGCCTATCTGAAAAACAGCATCGCCACCGCCGCAGCGACGGCGGCCGATCTCATCCGTCAGAACGCCATGCTCAACGCGATCGAGGACACGAGCAAGATCGTCGGCCAGAAGGTCAATGATCCGGCGGCGATGGTGTTGGCGGTCGGCCGTGCCCAAGCGGTGGCCCAGCAGAACGCCTCCTGGCTCAATTACGGCAAGGTGGCTGAACAGGCCTTGCCTGTTTTTAGAAACGTGATCGAGGCGGTGACCTACGCGATGTTCCCCCTCATGGTCCTGCTGCTCCTGCTCACCAGCGGTCGCGAAACGATGTTGGCCTTCAAAGGCTATGCGGCCGTACTGATCTGGATCCAGTTGTGGCCACCGCTCTATGCCATCTTGAACTACATGGCTTCGATCTACGCGGCTTACGATCTCGCCGCCGCTGCCGACCTCGGAACGGGGGGCAAATCGCTGGCATTGCAGACTGCGTCGACGATCTACTCGCGGGCGATCTCGGGTGAGGCTGTTGTCGGTTACCTCGCCATCAGCATTCCTTTCATTGCCTGGGCCGCCCTGAAGCGCATGGAAAACTTCGGAACAGCGCTGGTCGGTGGCTTGTCTGGGTTGCAAGGAATGATCTCGGGCGGAACCTCGGCCGCCACCGTTGGTAACGTCTCAATGGGAAACGTCGGTATGGACCAGATGCAACTGGCGCCCAACCGTACGTCGGCGTTCATGAGCAGTTGGCAAAACGACCTCTCCGGAAATACGTTTTCGTCAAACGCGCTCACCGGCCGAACTGCGGTCAGCCTGTTGCGCAATCAGGGATTCGCTTCGCGAGTAGTCTCGATGCGTGTATCCGAACAGGATGTTAAGCAAGCCAGCCGGCAGGTCGACGCAGCGCGAGGTGAAGCCACGACAGCGACGATGGAGCAATCGGCAGCACTGTCTGAAGTGTTCTCTCGCGGGCTTAACAAGGTTCGCTCCACGCGCAACAGCAGCGGTTCCAGCGCCAGCAGCTTCGAGCAAATGGGCGACACGCTGAACCAGTTGGATCAGATCACGCAAAGCGTTGCCCAGAGTACCGGCCTTAGCCAGGCGCAGGTTGCGCGCATCGCTTTCGGTGCGGCCGCCCATGTCGGCGTGAATGCCAAAGTTGCAGGTGCTGAACTTCACGCCAGCGCCGACAAGTCCTATCAGTCGAGCCTTTCCGCCCAGGAGCAGAAAGCGTTGGCCAGCCTGAGCGGCGAGCAGTTGGTAGCCTTCAAACAATTCGGTGACCGCGTATCGAGGGACGACAGCTATTTACAGGCGCTCTCGAACGACGCGAGCGAGGCCCGCGAGATGTCGTCCCGCCTCGGTTCGACGCGAGCCCGTTCCGAGCGGGCGGATGCAACCCTTGCCGACCGTACCAGTTTTGCGGAACGCGTATCGTCCGCCTACGACAAGGGTGAATCCATCTCCATCGACATCGCCCAAGACCCGCACAACATGGAGATGTTCCTCCGGTACGCCCAGGCCTATGGCGGCAACAGCGCCGCCGCTCACGCCTTGATGTCGGCCGAACTGGCCCGCCAGTCATTGCGCCCGAACCGGGTTATTTCGGATGGGAGCAGCCTCCCGACCTCTTTTGGTGACGTTCGCGACCTCCATAAAGAGCAGTTGCATGATGTCGCCATCACACCTGACATCAAGGCAACCCACCAGGCTCAAGTGAGCAAGGCCTCACGGTTTGGCAGCAATCCAAGTCGTCCGCTGGAACAGAAAACCGAACCACCTTCGCCCGTGCGCGAGGAAGTGCAGCAACGCGCCGTCCAGATTCACGGCGAGGCCGCTGCGAAGCGCGAAGAATTCGACGGCAAGGCTGAAATCATCAAGACTGACGACGGGATATTGGCATCGAAGAAGTCGCTGATGTGGCAATCAGCCGGGCAGGTCTACAAAGATGGAGAGGCAACGGTAGGTAGCGCAAAGGATGCCGTGCAGGATCTGATCAAGTCGAAGAAGTAACTGCTACCGATCCCAGCGCCGAATGGGAACATCGCCCTTGAACAAAGACTTGGACGCGCCCCCTGCTCCGCCACCACTCCTTCGCCGCCGCAACCTCCTGCGGCCTCGTCCAATGCCCGTCAACGCACTGGCGAGCGGAACGGCAAAGAGCAGCCCAATACCCACCATGACTGCCCCTGCACCCCATTCACCTTTTGCTGCGATAGCAACCAGCAATCCGATCCCTGCCCCTATCGCCAGGATCGCGAAGAAGAAAAATTTCCGCATATCGACCTCCTGATATCAGGCTAATCGCGGAAATGCCGTCAGCAAGCCCCTGATTCCAGTCAATCGCTATTGCCACTACCAAGCGCCGCCGAAATCGCTAGACGGGTCGTTTCTTTCGGAGCAACAACTGGATCATCGCAAACAAGCGATGGAACAGATAATCGACGTGATCCACGTCGATGACCGGGATTTGCTTGAGTTCGGTGTGCCGAATGAGGTGGCTGTTACCGATATCGGTCAGTTCTTTTGCTTCGTCTTCCAGCCGCTGCCGAAGCGCTACCTCTTCGGCGGTAGCATCAAGAATGATCTTGATCGATTTCTTCTTGTCTTCGGGATCTGCGAGCGATTTGAGTCGCTCCCATGCGTCCCACAAACGCTCCAGCCCCTCCCGCCGCAGGAGTGGATTTCGGTCGGTAAATTTAGCGCGGCTTTCTTCCAACATGTAGTCGAGGATTCTGTCCCCCGTCCGGAATACCATCCTTTTGAGGTCATCCCCCAGCACAGGCGGAAGAATACGCACGATACGACCATTTGACAGCATTTCGAAGGCCACGCCATTGCGCGCAAAGATGCGATTGAGCGTCGCCCGGAACTCCTCCTGTCCGGATTGCTGATCGAAGGTGAAATGGTGGTGATTGAAAAAGTCGTGGAGCCTTCCTGGAATCGGCTTCGCCACCGATGCGTAGACGAACTCGACGAAATCCAGGATCAATAACGTGTCCGGTGCAAATGGCTCCTGCTGACGCAGGAATCCGTCATCCCCCAGCCGGGACGTTTCGAGCGGCCACGTCAATCCCGGCATTTCTGCAATGACCGAAGCGGCAATGACACCCTCGTCACAGCCGCAGATGGCTTGCCCATCCGGGCAGCGCTCCGGAAAACGCAGTCCAAAGGCTCCACTGTTGATCAGCGCCTGCACAGTCGCCACCAAACCAGCCCAGACCTCAGGCGAAATGACCTGCTCGGTTCGGGCTCGTGGTCCGTTTTCCCGGTCGCTGAAGTAATCGTTCATGTAGGCTGTTCCGCTTGCGCCAACTTGTCCGCATTCATGGCGCTGTTGATGGTCTGTTCGAATTGCTCGACGCTGGTCAGCACCGCTTCAAGCTTCGGAACCTCGCCAAAGACCATGCCGGCCATAGCTTCGTAGTCTTTGGATAAGGCTTCGTGCATCGCAGTGCTCGGGACCAGCGTAAATGCCCCTGGATAGGCGATATCCAAGCCCAGATCAGCACTTCCAAAGAACAGTCGGGCATGGCGCGCACAATCCATGGCGAGTGCCTGGTCGGCCTGCCACTCCGGCGATGCGGACGCCTGCATCAACTGGTGTACATCGTAGTAGTGACGCGAGACACGCTGACCGCCGTGCCGTAATTCGCCACGGCGGTCATGCCATTGCCGCAAGCCATGCAGGATGATGACCTTGTCCCAGAAGGTACGCTCCGGTTTTACGGTGGTGACGTTGTGGATGGTGAGATCCAGTGCCGGCAAATCCTGCACCACGTAAGGCTTCACCGATGCCGCGATATGAGGGTCGAGTGCCGACTTCGCGCCGGATTCGATTTTCACGGCAGATCGGATGTAATCGTTGGTTGTCGGGGTAACTGCTGGGTACCAGAACAGCAGCGTCTGACCATCCTTGTCGTCCGGGTCAAGTTCCAACCTGAAGCGACCATCGGGAATGACTGCACCGGCAATCTCAGTGAATTGATCCGCCAATGGGCCGGCAATGTAGGTTTGGCAAGCGACCCGGATAGCTTCAAGGCGTGCTCGACGCTTCTTTCCGCTCAAGGCATCCAATTCCGCCACCTCGGCAGCCTGCCCCAAGTCGTCTCGAAAAACCGTGATGTCGATATCCTCGGAAAAACGTGAAATCAGGCCAAAGGCCTTGGACAGAGAGGTACCTCCCTTGAACAAGAGACGAGGTCCCCCGGCCGCCAAACCATTGAACAAGGCATCCAAAGTCCAGCACACCCAGAAATCCTTCTCGACGTTCTGAACCGCCGTACCCATACGGGTTGCGGCACCGAGAAACAAATCGAGTCGATCGCCGTCGGCGGCGGTGATGACTTCGCGGAAAGACGGATTCAATTGGCTCTCCTTACGCCTTCGGGCCGCGATGAGTCGGCTGAGGATTTCACGCCACTATGTATTGGCGAGGTTCCTGATTCGGTGTCCCGAGGATCGCAACCGGGCAGATCACGGATCAGGTCCTGCATCCACGCCGGAAGCACGCTGAACCCGTTGCGCAAATCCTGGCAGATTGCAGTTCCCTGATCGGAATCGACGAGTAGTCGATTCAGTCGGCTGACAATGCGATCATGGTCGACAACCAGCGTATCCTTCAGCCAATGCAGGGCCTGTACGATTCGCATGGCAGGGCGGCCTGCCCAATATAGGCGACTGGGAGCAGTTTGCTTGAAGTCAATGACGAGTTTATCGAGCTTGATCGCCCGGCGACGCGCGTCGGTATGGATGGTAACGCGAGCTGGGACAGCATCCGTTAGGCCAAGGTCATTGGCGGCGGTCATTCCATCCACAAGCAAACGCAGTTGGTCACGCCGTGCGATAGCATCGATGATCGCCCGATAGTCTGGGGTCGTGGGGCGCTGGGTGAGGCGATTGATGATGGGCTTGTCGTACAAGCCTCGGTCGACACGCCGCAAATCTCCCGCCAGCACCATACGCTGGAGGGTCTTGTCGATCGCATCCCGGTTGCCGAGGTGCGCAAAGTCAGTCGGTACCCAGACGTGGCCTGGACCTGCAGCGTTGATTTGCGACGAAATGGCGGATTTGATATCTGACACATGGCCTCCTGTCCGATATTTGTATAACTTTTTCGGACACTTAGCAAGAAGAAATGTCCGAAAATTGTAGACATATTTCGGACACTAATAGATGACATGCGAAAGACTCACCGGAGCCGTGGAATTTCCACTCTTGCCATACGCTCCAGCCAGACGCAACGTGATTAACACTTCACACCGAACGAGGTAGAGGTAAGGCCCGGCTAATTTCGCCCCTAAATCGCCGTAGCCAGCCTCACGACGAGACTTAAAGCGATACAGGCTGATTCTTGGTGGTCCGCCCCACGGCTCTAGCTTTCTGAGTTCTTTTAGGCTTTGGCTTGCCGGTAGTGGCAGATGGCTTTGCACTCTTACTGATTGCACTTGGCACGCAACGCCGCCCCGGCACCTTAACGATCACGACGTACCGTGGCTCGGACTCTCCCATTCTATGTATCGCACGGCATTGAATCAGCGATCGAACGTGCGGCGTGCCCTCATTGTTCGTCCCTGTCAGGTCAAGTACCAGCAGGAAACCCAATCGAATGCTAACGTTCTGGTAGTCTGTGGTCTGGCCAGCATAGTCCTTGGCTAAAGCGTCAAATGATGCATCCTGCAATTCGCGTTTAACTTCGATTACGATGCGCTCGCCGGTATTCTTCAGCGCCACGTCGGCCCGTCCGCCACCAAGGTTGGTCGGTTCCATCTCTCCTGATGCAGACTGGGTGCACAGCCAGCGAAAGTAATCATCCTGAAGAGCGCTCTCCGGTACCAAGCTACCGTCAGCCGTCTCGAAAAGATAGGTGACAGAAGGATCGTCCTTCTTGGTCATTTCAAGTCGGTTTTTCAGGAAACGAACAGTCCACAACAACACCGTATCGAACAGCTTGGCGCCCCGAGCGTTGTTACGATGGTCCGGATGGTTTTCAACTGAAGAACGACAATGATCGAAGATGTCGATCTCTGCGCCACTGAGGTTTTCAAGGCTGAATGCGAACGCATTTGCGACGAGTTCGCCAATCCGCCGTTTCGTCTCCTCGCTGCAGCGGGCTTGTGAAAGTATGGCAGCGACCGGTGCCCAAATGGCGGCTGCCTCAGTGGGGTTTCGCGGCACCTCTGCGCCAGCGGACATCAGGCGGTCTATCCCACTCAAGATCGCATCGGCCTCGCCGACCAGTTCGTGGTTGCGATTTTGCTGCAGCCAGCATTTCAAGAGGTAGGCTTGCCCTTCTCGTTGAGCAACTGACGCCTCGATCCTGGGGCGAATCAACGTCTCCAAATAGCCGTCATGGCCTCGTTTCAGAATCGCACGTCCTGCACTGTAAGCAGCGAGAAGCCGCCGTTCGATCACGACTCTCGGCTCCCACCAGCTAATCTCTTGCAAACTGTCGGCAAGCGATGCCAGGGTTCCGGCGAGATCGTTCCAGCAAGCGGCCTGAACATGCCTTGCCCCAAGCCAGGCCGGCGAGCTCGCGTCAACATGCCACGCAAGCAGTTCGAAGGCGGATTTCTGAATGACTGCGCTACGCTGTCTCAGCTCAGACTCCGTCTTATGTGCCTCGAAGTCAGTCAGAAGCATGAGGCATTCGCCGTAGAGCGTTGCTTCCGGGGTCGCCTCACGCATTGATTCTGCCCTCCTGAACCATTGCAAGGAATCTCGGAAGAACAAATTTGCTGCTTCTCGATGCGGCTCATCAAGTGCGGAAGCGAGAGATGCCATCCCCAATTCAAAGCTGGCTTCATAAGCCGCCTCGTCGCAATCGAAGAGAGCCTGGAGGGCAGTGACCAATTCCGCTTCCCGCCAAAGCGAATGGGCGACTCCAATGATCTTGGCGGCATAGCGGAGAAATTGCGGCTCGTCCGACACATCGACGCCCAGCAGGGCATCGAGCAAGCGAAGTTGCATTCGGCGATTCGAGGCTGCCAAACGGAAAGCACCTTCAAGCGCTACTGCACGCGCATAACTCGTGAGTTCGCCTGATGAATTGCCCGCCTTTTCGAGGAAAGCCGTAAAGGCATCGCTGGCGATTGCGTCAGGCAGTTGCAGGCAGGCATCCAGGGCATCGACTATCTCGATCAATACAATGTCGCTCGTAGCACCATATACCAGGATGCCGATCAGTTCTTTCCATGGACGTAAGTCTTTGAGGGCAACATCGCCCACATCACGCAAGACTGCCAACAAAATCTCGCCAGCTAGTGGAGATGACGCCAACAATGGCGCCGCCCCGACAATCGCCTTGACCCCGCCTAGGTCGTCAACGTGCGGCGCCTTGCCTCCAGCGAGCAGCGACTGCAGCTTGATTTCCAGCGGGAGCAAGAGTGGCCGAGACTCTGCCACTACCATAGGTAGCCTCCATTGGCGGCTTCCCGACGACGGCTGGAAGGAATGTGATCGCTCATCGCCTTCGATGCCATGCCTGCGACAAAAATCTGGAGATGAGGGAGTTCCTCGCAGACAGTCTTCAATCCTGACAGCAATTCGCGAAGATCCTCCGGTGCAACTTCCTGGGCCGCGGGCGAATCGATCATGATCAAGCCCGGGTGTCTACCGACGCCCCGGCGCTCGCCCACCTGAATCATGGCGAGGACTGTAGCGACCTTCAAACGGAGGCGCTCTCCCTTCGTCACCTTGCTGAATGAGGTGTGGGCGCCCCCCTTCTCCAGCAGCAGGTTTGCGTTCCCCCGCAACTGGGCTTTTGACAAGCTGTGCATTCCGAAGCGCTGAGCAAAGTGCAGAAGGCTGGTCGAAACCTCTTCGAGGAATTCATCACGAACAGCTTTCAATCGCGCTTCGGTCTCCCCCACTATGGCTTTGAGGACAGCGGGTTCACCATCGTCGGCGACTTCATCGGTACCAGAATCAAAGTTTGCCTCTTCAAGGCGTCCCTCGAGCATAGCGATCTCGTTGGACAGCAATCTCCTGGCTTCGAACGAACCGAGCTGTTTTGTCAGCGCTTCGCTCTTGGTTTGGATGGTTTCCAAATCCGCTTGCAAGGCCATCAGGTTTTCCTCGGCCTGTCTGCGATTCTTCTCGGCCTTGTCGAATGCCGCTTTCGATGCCTTGACGCTCGCCTCCAGTTCTTGCTTCAGGCCTTCCGCATCCTCGCTGCTCGAGGTGCTCTCTCCACATATCGAACACGAATGATTGAGTGCTTCTTTCTTCTTCCGATCCGGATCGATTTCATGATCGCAGCGCGGGCAGCAGGTCGGATCAAGTAAGCGAAAAATGGAACCAGCCGCCATCGAATCCTTGCAAGTCTGCAGTTCCCGACGATCCTCAAGATACGCTGCATTTGCTTGCTGCTCGGCCAGCGTCTCCCGGTCAAGACGCTCCTGCATCGCTTTTTCCCGCCGTTTCGTCTCCGAATATCGGCGACTCAGTTCCGACAGTTCGGCCTGAATCTCCTCGTCCGACGGCTGCGCGCTCAACGCCGCTCGCCTCTCGGTAAGCTGCGCTTCTATTTCTTTGACGCGCGCTTGCCTGGCCCGCGCGCCCCGGCTGCGCCGGCGCGTTTCGAGATCATTGCTTGACTCCACCAGTTTCAACGCGGCCAATGCCGAGGCCAATGTCGAAACCCACGGCACCCCCAAATACATCTGCATGAGACGGGCCTGCGTTCCCGAGGTGGCCGGCAGATCACCCAACACTACGTCATAGTTGGTACCGATGAACATTGCCCCTGACAATGCCGGCCAGCCATGAATGACCGCCTGCCCGGTCTTTTCGTCGGAATCGCTTTCTCGCCACGTCGCAAAGGCTTCCATCGAGAAGGCATGCAGAAAAAAGTCCGACATGACCATTTCGAATTGCTTTTCGCTATTGAACGACGCGAGTACCGTAGCCTCCGCTGTCGTCGATGAACGCCGAGACAACATGCCGCCGATGCCGTTCTGACAGTCGAGTTGCACTTCATGGACGAGCCCATCCAGATCGAAGCGCAGACAAGCATTGTGAATCCAAGCTTTGACGTCATCCTGAAGATTTGGTGACGGTCTGCCACGTATCAACCAGCGCACGACTTCGAGGATTGACGATTTCCCCCGGAGATTCCGGTCCGTCATCATTCCCCAAAGCCCTTTGCTTAGATCTTTCCATTCAAACGTGTACGGCCCGTCATCCTTTACCCCTTGCTTGGCCCCACTGAAAGATAAACTTAAGAGTTTCATCCTGCGCGGAGCAGGCAGGACTGGCGTCGGCACAATATGTCGCGCAGTCAACACCGACTCTACGCGGTTTATATCAACCTTGGCTCGGCTGGCTATGGCCTCCAGCCACTCCATGCTGTCTTTTGCCATATTCCCCCCTTAGGCGGCTTGTCTGAGTTGTTCCAACCTTCTTTGTACTTCGGACCCAATGGGAGGAATGATTCCACCAAGTTGGGTTTGGGCGTACGTTGCCTGTTGGTATTGCTTCTCCTTGAGGGTGCCACCACCACGTGTACCTGCGATTTCAGAGACGAGGGCGGCCCGCTGGGCATACCACTCCAAAATTGGTTCCTGCACCACTGCGTTCGCGCAGACATCCACTCCACGAACTGTCAGAATGAAATCGGTCTCATGGACTTTAATTTTTCCTTTGATCCCGGTAATGCGTACCAAGTCGCGAGATCGAAGCAGCGAAAGTGCATCATCGAGGCGCTCATAGGCACCAAAGAGGTAGCGGATCATTGGAACGCGCCGCAAATCCGGTTCATCGCTCTCAAAGATTGCTTCGGCTGCTTGAAGATGCTGGATATCACCTGTCTCCCCATACGCATCTAGCAGCTCGCTCGCCAGGTAATCCGGATTACGCATCCAGAAGTCGAAGGCATGCAAACGTGCTTCGCCTTTGAAAATTTTGGCGACCAACGCATCGTTGGGGTCGGTCAATGGCACACCGCCAGCGTTCAGGATAAACAGTATCCGGATTGCATCACGATGCGGCGCACGAGCGTTCACGTTTTTCCCTTTCTTCTCAGCATTGGTTGGACATCACGAACCCCAATCGAACAGATAGCCACCGCACGGACGCTAATTGCTCTTGGTCATCTGCGACTTTGAGTTTTTTGACGGAGCAAGCTTAAAAGGCATCAATAGGTTTACGGGTACGCAACCTGTCGAACCAATGGCGCTCGGAGTAGCCCATGCTTCAATCTTCGACGCAAGGAAAGCTAATGTCCCAAACCTGGATAGCGGATCGAACATCAACAACAGGCCCAGAACGGCAAGGCCATTGAAAAAACGGCGCTGTGCGATCTTTATAAAGGTCAGCTTCTCATTAATCGTGTCTCGATTCTTCCGGGCCTGCAATAGAGTCTGCTGGATCAGTTCCCTGACGATGTCTTTTTTCTTCTCACAAATCAGGACAATATCTTCCACACCAATGACGTGAAAGTTAGCCACGGCCAAAGATTTGAGCGACCAATAGGCGGCGGTAATGAAGTAAATGACAGCCAGTGTGAAAACGCCTGTCCATGTAAAACAGCCCCACCCTCCAGAACAGATCGAACGATCGGTATTCCCGAGAGCCCACGTCATCAAAGGAATCAAGGTTGCGACAGCAGCAATAAACGTTGTCCCCCTTGTTTCTGCTCCAGTCTTTCGTTTTCCCTCTTCATCAGCGATGCGCCGAACTGCTTCCAGATATGCGGCCAGTTGCTTCTCATCGACGTCGGGCAGGCCCTTGATTTGTGCGTCCAGTACAAGGTCCATCTGCCTAAACTTCTCGTGTTCTATAGCAGAAAGCTCTTGGGGGCGAGGCCACAGAATATTTGTTAGCTCACGCATTCGCGATTCGCTCCAATTCCGACACGATGGCTGCGGCAATTGGATGCCCTGTTCTCGTTTCGATCCATCCCCATTGGCCATTGGGGTTGATCTCAAGAAACCAGAGTTGGCCGTCCTGGTCGAGCACGAAATCTATTGCACCAAATCTCAAGCCCAGTTTCCGCGTGAGAGCAATACAACGGTCGGCCATAGCCTTTGGCAATTGATATACCGCATGCCCCAAGCCTGCCTTGGACATTCGCCGCCAATCCACCTCGGTGGCCGGGTCGGTTTGCGAATCAATGGTTGCCGCAAACACCTGCTCACCGACAACCGTTACTCGAACATCAAACTTCTTCCGAATTTCCCTTTGCAGGATCATCGGGCACGCCTTGATTGAATCTGCATCGGTTTCTTCGTCAACCGAGACACGAGTGGTGAATAGCACGCGCTCTCGATTTCCACCCGTCACAACCGCATTCCTCAACGGTTTCCCGACAATCTGCCCACGGTCGGCAAATTTTTTTATTGCAAGGGGATCATTGCTGACCAACGTATCCGGAATCATGAAACCCAGAGAGTTCGCAAGCGTCAGCTGGTAAATCTTGTTTTCCGCAAGGGCGATCAAGTGAGGAGGGTTAAGCCAACGCTCCCCAATTGCCCAATAAAGGGATTGCAAAGTGGCATGCCATTCTTGCGTACAGTAGTTCTGCTCCGCGTCACGGACCTGCGGCATCGGTTCTGGCATTCCAGGGCGGCGGAAGTACGCAGCCGTTACCTGGGTCAGCTCGAACGATGCATCGGGCAAATCGAACCTCCATCTACCTTCAGTGCCGGGGGTGCATTGAAAGACAGCAACGGGAATTTCTTCAGTGTTAAGCCGAAGATATGGCAGACCGCGTCGCCTAAGTTCGAGAATGATGAAATCGCTGGTCAGGTCCCTTTTGTTCGTTACGACCAAGTACATACTCAGTCGTCGCGTTCCGGTCTATTGGCAGTCTTGGTGGCAAGTTCGAGCAAACCGATTTCGAAGTCCTGATCATCTCGCTCTACTTGAGACAAGGTCTTAGTCTGCATTTCCAGCAAGGACGGTTCGCCTGTATCGTCGCGCTCAATCTGCGCTTCGGTTTTTGTCGTTAATTCCGCTATTTCAGATCGTGCTTCCACGATGGGACAGCCGTCCACTACCCACATGTGCAGGTCAGCGCAATAACCGCCGGGAATATCGTCACTTCCGGTGCGCTCTACCGCTCCCTGAATCAAGAGTGGTGAAATTTTCGAAACGATTTCCGTTGTTGCCGCGCGTTTTGTCATCTTCTTCCCCCGTGCTCAGGATAAAGCATTATTGCCCCTGTCATTCTATTCGTATTCAGCCCGAATAATCGAAGTCTCGGATTCGAAAGAACCAGCAGAATTATCGTTTTTGACAGAAAGGCATCCACGCGGGCGAATTTGCTACACACCCTTCCCTGACATTCGACATTGGAAGCAATGGCCTAAACGGCTCGGATATTTTCCTATCCCGGCAGATCGGCGAGCAAGATATTTACAGAACACGTTCGTGTCGCACCGTATCCAGCAAGCCCATAACAGCCCACGAATCTGTGGGGGGAAACGTGGGGGGAAATTTCAGAAATCTGGCCTCAGAAAGTACTTAGGCCAATCCGAAGATTGGCCTAAGTACTTGATTCTCTTGGTCGGGGCGGCGGGATTCGAACTCGCGACCCCTTGCACCCCATGCAAGTGCGCTACCAGGCTGCGCTACGCCCCGACAAGCGGGTGATTATAACCGAAAACCCGAGGAATCAAAGGCGCAGCATCTCGATCACGTGCTGCAGTTCAGCGCGCAGACTGCTGGCGAAAGCCGCGTCACCCGAAGCTTCGCTGCCCCCCCTGGAACCATCCTCGAGGGCGACGGCGTCGCTCGCGTCCCCCTCATCGAGCTTGTTGCGCGCTCCGCTGATCGTGAAGCCCTGGCTGTAGAGGAGTTCGCGTATGTGCCGGACGAGCAGGACTTCATGATGCTGGTAGTAGCGCCGGTTGCCGCGTCGCTTGACCGGCTTGAGCTGGTTGAACTCCTGCTCCCAGTAACGCAACACATGCGGCTTGACGCCGCACAGTTCGCTGACCTCGCCAATCGTGAAATAGCGCTTGGCCGGGATCGGTGGCAATTCATCGCCACCCGAGGGCTTATGCCGCTGTTCCATCGCTGGACAACTCGACATCGGACTTCAGTTTCTGGCTGGCGTGAAAGGTCACCACGCGCCGCGCGGTAATCGGGATTTCCTCGCCCGTCTTGGGGTTGCGCCCGGGACGCTGTGGCTTGTTGCGCAACTGGAAATTGCCGAAGCCGGAGAGCTTTACGCCATCCCCGGATTCCAGAGCCTTGCGGATCTCGTCGAAGAAGGCCTCGACCATGTCCTTGGCCTCACGCTTGTTGAGCCCCACCTTTTCGAACAACAGATCGGCGAGTTCCGCCTTGGTCAGTGTCATCTCGTAGATTTCCGTCAGGAACGCAGCTGCGCGGCGAATGCCTGCTCCAGACAGGACACCAGTTGCTGCACCGCCAATTCGACTTCCGCATCTTGCAAAGTACGTTGAGTATCTTGCATAACTATCCGGAAAGCAAGACTTTTCTTCTTTTCGGGAACGCCCTTTCCGGCGTAAAAATCGAACAACTGGACATCCTGGACGAGTGCCGGCAACCGGTCCTTCAAGCCATCCCGAAGGGTCTGCAGGGCAAGATCGCGATCGACGACGATGGCCAGATCACGGATCACCGGAGGAAACTTCGAGACCTCGGCGTAAGCCGGAACAGCGGTCGCCATCGCGGCAGCGAAGTCGATTTCGAAGACGACCGGCGCCAGGGGCAGATCGTACTTCTGCACCCACTCCGGATGCAGTTCGCCGATGCAGCCGATGTCGACGCCGTCGCGCAGCACTCTGGCCGCCCGCCCCGGATGGAGCGCCGGATGCCCGAGTTTCTCGAAGCGCAAGGAGGCCGGCGCCAGCAAGGCCTCGAGGTCTCCCTTGACGTCGTAGAAGTCGACCTTGCGCGCTCCGCTGCCCCAGCCTTCCGGCAATGCCCCGCCATAGGCCAGCCCCGCCAGCTTCCACGGCTGATCAAACCCCGCGACGGGGAGACCCTGGGCGGCGCGCCGGAAAATGCGACCGGTTTCGAACAGCCGGACCCGGCTCTGCTTGCGCCTGAGGTTGGTCACCAGATTCGCAATCAGGCCGCCCAGCAGAGTCGACCGCAGCACGGCCATCTGACTGGCGATCGGGTTGGCCAGGCGGATCGGACCGGCGTTGGCCGCGAAGTCCGCTTCCCAGGCCTCCTCGATGAAGGCGAAGTTGACCACTTCCTGATACCCGCGGTCGACGAGCAACTGGCGAACACGAGCCTGCGGACGCTGGCCTTCCGCCTGCGCCAGCATCGCCAGCGGACCGCGCGGCACGGGAGCGGGGATATTGTCGTAACCGTGCAGGCGGGCGATCTCCTCGATCAGGTCCTCCTCAATCTCGATGTCGAAGCGCCAGGTCGGCGGCTCGACCAGGAAATCGTCGCCGTCGCGGGTGAACGGCAGCCCGAGTCCAGAAAACAGCCGGGCGATCTCCGCAGCCGGCAAGGGCACGCCGAGCACCCGTGCCGCGCGTGCGGTACGCAGGCGCACCGGATGGCGCGCCGGCATCGCCGCCCTCGCCTCGACCACCGGCCCGGCCGCGCCGCCGCAGATGTCGAGAATCAGGCGGGTCGCGCGCTCGATCGCCGACCGGGCGCCGCCGAAATCGACGCCGCGCTCGAAACGGTGCGAGGCGTCGGAGGCGAAACCATGGCGGCGGGCGCGCCCGGCGATCGCCTTCGGGGCAAAGAAGGCCGATTCCAGGAAGAGTTCGCTGGTTTCCAGCGTGATCCCGCTGTCTTCGCCACCCATGATGCCGGCCATGGCCAGCGGTTTGACGTCATCGGCGATCATCAGGATGTCGCCGTCGATGGCGATGGTCTGCTCGTTGAGCAAGCGCAGCCGCTCGCCCGGTCGCGCCATGCGGGCATGCACCGTCCCCTCGAGGCGGGTGTTGTCGAAGGCGTGCAGGGGCTGGCCCAGCTCGAGCATGACGTAATTGGTCACGTCGACCAGCGCGGAGATGGCGCGGACGCCGCTGCGCTCGAGGCGCCGCTTCATCCATTCCGGCGTCGCCGCCCGCGCATCGACGCCCTTGAGGACGCGGCCGAGATAGAGCGGGCAGGCGGTGGGCGCATCGAGGACCACGGCACGCCGATCGGCGATGGTGGCGGCGACCGCGGGAACCTCCGGCAGCGTGGCCGGGGCGGCGGTGATGGCCGAAACCTCCCGCGCGACTCCGGTCAGCGACAGGCAGTCGGCGCGGTTCGGCGTCAGTTTCAGCGTAAACAGCCGGTCGTCGAGGTCGAGAACCTGGCGGATCGACTGCCCGACCGGCGCATCGGCCGGCAGAACCAGCAGGCCCGAGGCGTCTTCGGCAATCCCCAGTTCCCTGGCCGAACAGAGCATTCCCGACGACTCGACCCCCCGCACTCTGGCGACCTTGATCGCGAAATTGCCGGGCAGCCGCGCGCCAGGCAAGGCACACGGCACGCGCAGGCCGACGGCGACATTCGGCGCGCCGCAGACGATGGTCGTCGGGGCGCCACGGCCGGTATCGACCTGACAGACATTCAGGCGGTCGGCATCGGGGTGCCGGGTAACGTCCAGCACCCGGGCAACGACGACATCGTCGAACTGCGGCGCGACCGGGTCGAGTTCCTCGACCTCGAGGCCGGCCATGGTCAGCTGATGAGCGAGTTCCTCGCTCGTCAACCGGGGATCGACGAGGGTTCTCAGCCAGGATTCGGAGAATTTCATGCGAATTGCCTCAGGAAACGGAGGTCGCCCTCGAAGAACAGGCGAAGGTCATTGACGCCGTAACGCAGCATCGTCAGGCGATCCGGCCCGAAGCCGAAGGCGAAGCCGGTGTACTTCTCCGGGTCGATGCCGGCGATCCTCAGCACGTTCGGATGCACCATGCCGCAGCCGGCGATTTCCAGCCAGCGGCCCTTCAGCGCGCCGCTCATGAAGGCGACGTCAATTTCGGCGGAAGGCTCGGTGAACGGGAAGAAGGACGGACGGAAGCGCACCGTCAGGTCGTCGCTCTCGAAGAAGCTCTTCAGGAAGTCGGCGATCACCCCCTTGAGGTCGGCGAATGACACGCCCTCGCCGACCCACAGCCCCTCGACCTGGTGAAACATCGGCGAATGCGTCGCATCGGAATCGACACGATAGACCCGCCCCGGCGCGATGACACGGATTTCGGGCATTTTTTCCAGTTGACCGTAGCGGGCGACGTGCGCCTGCATGTAACGCGCCTGGATCGGGCTGGTGTGGGTGCGCAGCAGAACGCGGTCGGCAACCTTGCCATCGGCGTCCTGCAGGTAGAAGGTATCGTGCATCGAACGCGCCGGGTGATCCTCGGGCGTGTTCAAGGCGGTGAAGTTGAAGGAATCCTCCTCGATCTCGGGGCCGTCGGCGACTTCGAAGCCGATCGACCGGAACAGCGCTTCGATGCGCTCCAGCGTCCGCGTCACCGGATGCAGTCCGCCACGCGCTTCGCCGCGGCCGGGCAAGGTCACGTCGAGCGCCTCTTCGGCCAGGCGTGCTTCCCGCGCCGCCTTGCGGATGTCTTCGCGGCGTTCTTTCAGCGCCGCCTCGACGGCTTCCTTGACCTGGTTGATCGCGGCGCCGGCGGCTTTCTTCTCTTCCGGCGGCAACTTGCCCAGCCCCTTGAGCAGTTCGGTGATCCGGCCGCTCTTGCCGAGGTAACGGGCCTTGACCTGTTCCAGCGCGTCCGGGTCGGCAATGGCGGCGAATGCCGAGTGGGCTTCAGCAACGATTTGATCGAGATCTTCCATGGATTTTCACCAAAGCAACGCAGGTTTCAGTGACGGCTCATGTCGGCGCCGCCGACGTAAAGCCGCAAGGCGGCGGCCGAAACCAAAAAAGGAGGCTTGCGCCTCCTTTTCCAGTTGTGTTTTCGCTCAGGCGCCGAGCTGTGCCTTGGCCTGTGCGGCCAGCGCCGCAAAAGCCGGCTGATCGAAAACGGCCAGATCGGCCAGCACCTTGCGGTCGACTTCGATGTTGGCTTTCTTCAGGCCATTCATGAAGGTGCTGTACTTCATGCCTTCCAGACGGGCGGCGGCATTGATCCGGGCGATCCACAGGGAACGAAACTGGCGCTTGCGCTGACGGCGGTCACGGTACTGGTACTGACCGGCCTTCATCACCGCCTGTTTGGCGACGCGATAGACATTCTTGCGGCGACCGTGGTAACCCTTGGCTTGCGCGAGAACCTTCTTGTGACGGGCATGCGCCGTCACGCCACGTTTGACTCTGGACATTCCGTGCCTCCTTACGCGTAGGGGATCATGGCGCGAACGACAGCGGCGTCGCGCGGGCTGACAACGACCGAACCGCGCAGATGGCGTTTGACCTTGGTGGTCTTCTTGGTCAGAATGTGGCGCTTGTACGCTTGGGCGCGCTTGATGCTTCCATCCGCGCGAACCGAGAAGCGCTTCTTGGCGCCGCTCTTGGTCTTCATCTTGGGCATTTCCTGCTCCTGATCACATGCTGTCAGGTGGTTCCCGGCGGGAACGCTTCGATTACCCGAAAGCACTTGTTTTCGACTGCCTGTTGCTACTTCCTCTTGGCCGGCCCGATGACCATGATCATCTGACGGCCTTCCATCTTCGGCATCTGCTCGACCTGCCCGACGGCGTCGAGATCCGCCTTGATCCGTTCCAGCTGGCGCATGCCGAATTCCTGATGCGCCATTTCGCGGCCCCGGAAGCGCAGGGTCACCTTGACCTTGTCCTCCTCTTCCAGGAAACGCATCATGTTCCTGAGCTTGATCTGGTAATCGTTCTCGTCGGTCCCCGGACGCAGCTTGATTTCCTTCACCTGCACCTGCTTCTGCTTGAGCTTGGCTTCGTGCGCGCGCTTCTGTTCCTGATACTTGAATTTGCCGTAGTCCATGACACGGCATACCGGCGGGTTGGCCATCGGCGCGATCTCGACCAGATCGACCCCGACGTCTTCTGCGATCTGCAATGCAGCCCGGATGCTCATGACTCCGAGCTGCTCCCCCTCCACCCCCTGGAGACGAATCTCCGGTGCCGTGATTTCTTCGTTTAGGCGATGCGCCTTGTTCTGAGCGATGGTGTAACCCCCGAAAACGACAACAATTAAGCCGTGCCACTGCGCGCGGCAACTTCATTTCGAAGTCGCCCGATCAGGTCATCGACGGACATTTGTCCGAGATCCTGACCGCCGCGAGTACGCACGGCCACCATTCCGTCCGCCTTTTCCTTGTCCCCCACGACCAGCTGATAAGGCATCCGGTTCAAGCTATGTTCGCGGATTTTATAGGTTATCTTTTCGTTGCGCAAATCCGCCTCGGCCCGGAAGCCCGCCTGATGCAGCTTTTGCGCAACATCGGCGGCATAGTCGCCCTGCCTTTCGGAAATGTTGAGGACGACGGCCTGCACCGGCGCCAGCCAGAGCGGCAAGGCGCCCGCGAAATTCTCGATGAGGATGCCGATGAAGCGCTCGAGCGACCCGAGGATCGCCCGGTGCAGCATGACCGGCGTCCGCCGCTCGTCGCTGCCGGCCACGTATTCGGCGCCGAGCAGGCCGGGCATCGAGAAATCGACCTGCATCGTGCCGCATTGCCAGGAACGGCCGATCGCGTCCTTGATGTGGAACTCGATCTTGGGACCGTAAAAAGCGCCTTCGCCCGGCAGTTCGGTCCACTCCAGACCCGACGTCCGCAAACCGCCGCGCAGCGCCTCCTCGGCCTTGTCCCAGACCTCGTCCGACCCGACGCGGCCATCGGGACGCAGCGCCAGCTTGACGACGACGTCGTGGAAGCCGAAATCGGCGTAGACCTTCCTGACCAGATCGTTGAACGCGGTCACTTCGGACTCGATCTGTTCCTCGGTGCAGAAGATGTGGCCGTCGTCCTGGACGAAGCCGCGCACGCGCATCAGCCCGTGCAGCGCGCCGGCCGGCTCGTTGCGGTGGCAGGAACCGAATTCGCCGTAGCGCAGCGGCAGTTCGCGATAGGAACGCAGATCGGCATTGAAGACCTGGATGTGGCCCGGGCAGTTCATCGGCTTGACCGCGTAATCGCGGTTTTCCGACGAGGTGGTGAACATGTTGTCCTTGTAGTGTTCCCAGTGGCCGGATTTCTCCCACAGCGTCTTGTCGAGAATCTGCGGACAGCGCACTTCCTGATAGCCGTTGTCGCGATAGACGGCGCGCATGTACTGCTCGATTTCCTGCCAGATCGCCCAGCCCTTGGGGTGCCAGAAGACCAGGCCGGGCGCCTCGTCCTGCATGTGGAAGAGGTCGAACTGCTTGCCGAGGCGGCGGTGATCGCGCTTCTCAGCTTCTTCGAGCATGTGCAGGTAGGCGTCGAGGTCTTCCTTCTTCGCCCACGCCGTGCCGTAGATGCGCTGCAGCTGTTCGTTGCGGTGGTCGCCACGCCAGTAGGCGCCGGCCACCTTCATCAGCTTGAAGACCTTGAGCTTGCCCGTGCTCGGCACGTGAGGGCCGCGGCAAAGGTCGACGAAATCGCCTTCGCGGTAGAGCGAAACCTGCTGGTCGGCCGGAATCGCCGCGATCAGCTCGGCCTTGTACTTCTCCGCCTGATCGAGGAAGAACCGGACGGCTTCGTCGCGCTCCCACACCTCGCGGCGGACCGGAATGTCGCGCTTCGCCAGTTCGCCCATGCGCTGCTCGATGGCTTGCAGGTCTTCCGGCGTGAACGGCCGCTTGTAGGCAAAATCGTAGTAGAAGCCGTTCTCGATGACCGGGCCGATGGTGACCTGCGCCTCGGGAAATAGTTCCTTCACCGCGTAGGCCAGCAGGTGGGCGGTCGAATGGCGGATGATCTCGAGGCCCTCAGCGTCGCGCTCGGTGACGATGGCAAGATCGGCATCCTGGTCGATCACGCAGGACGTGTCGACCAGCCGGCCATCGACCTTGCCGGCCAGCGCCGCGCGGGCGAGGCCGGCGCCGATGCTGGCGGCGACCTCGGCAATCGTCACCGCCTTGTCAAAGGAACGGATGGAACCGTCGGGCAGTCTGATATCAGGCATGGCGGGCCTCAAGGCAAAAAAAAAGCGCGGGGCGAGCCGCACTTTTCTGGTCGAACGAAGGCTGACTCGATTAAGACTTCTGAACCGCGAGGCAAGTTCGGAAAGTGATCAATTCAGATCCGTCAGGAATTTGGTAGGCGGTATTGGAATCGAACCAACGACCTCCACGATGTCAACGTGGCGCTCTAACCAACTGAGCTAACCGCCTGAAGAGACGCGCATTATAAGGGTGTCGGGAGGCAAGTCAAGCAATTTGCCGGAACCCAAATTCCGCGATTGAAATTCTGACAGCCCGAGGGCGGGGATTTATTGGCGTTATGGACCTGGAAATTGACGGCGAGGGAGAGCAACGAGCCGCCGCGCAAGCACACACGCGGCGATGGTCATGCAGAATGTATAATTGTACAAACTTTGAGCGAGACTATCCGGGCGCATCGATGTGCGCCGCGCCGTTGGCGAGCTTGGGCGCGCCGTGACTACGGAGACATTGCTTGTGCCAGTGCGAAGCTCTTGGTGCGGATCGAACGGAACAGATCAAGCGCCCCGGCGGCGACCTTCAACACCCAGGCCCCGGCATGACGCACCACCTTGCCGGGCAAATGGAAGAGACGCCAGC
>JAFLDQ010000109.1 GCA_017302355.1 Dechloromonas sp. | reverse complement strand
GTCGCGGCGGTCGGTCATGGCTGTGCTCCCTGCAAGCTCTGGCGTGTCCTGTCGTGCGAAGCACGCGGACATGCTTGCATCGGCGCGGGCCTCGCGCCCCACGCGGCACGGCGGCGAAGCCGCTGCGTGCCGCGCCACCCCCACGTGCAGACTGGCTTTGCGGGCCGACAGGTGCCGCACCCTTTTGTCTTGCCTTCCGCCTTTGCCCCTCGCTGGCGCTCCGGGCAGCGGCGGACCGGCGGCACTGCTGCGCGAGCAGTCAGCGCGCCGACGAACGCGGCGACGGCCGCAGGCCGGGCGCGTTCGAGGCAAGACGCCTGCACGTGGGGCGGCTGCGCCGAAGGCAGCGCGCAGTGCAGCGCGGATGCGCTCGCACTGCACGCGCGACGACACGCGGAAGGCCGCCGGATCGGCACGCCCGATGGCACGGCAACGTGCAGCGAATCGGCGACCATCATGGACGGGCCCCCAACCAGACCGGGTGCGCAACGCCGATCACGGCGGATGTGCTGACCGGCCCGAAATACCGGCTGTCGAACGACGCCGGATTGGTGTTGCTCAACAGGAACAGTTCACCAGGCCGAAGCTGCCGGCACTGCGGCCAGGACGACAGCGGACGGCCGAGCCGGTCGGCGGGCCGCACGGCGGCCACCGGCACGCCGTCGATCCACACCAGCGCATCGAACACGCACACATGCTGCGGCGCGACGGCGCCCACGCGTTTGAGCAGCGGAATGCGCGCCGGCAGGTAGCCGCGCTGCGCGGCCAGCGCGGCAGCGTCTGGCGGCAGCATGGTCAGAACGATGCTGCCCACGGACAACGGACGTGGCAGCGAGCCGGGCCGATGGTGCAGCGGATCGACGCGATACCAGCCGACCGCCACGCTGTCGGACGGGTTGTAGATCAGGCGCGGCAGCGGATGCACGAAGGACGCCCAAGCCAGCGCAGCGAGGCCGCAGGCGGACAGGCCCGCCAGCACAATGCGAGCGCGCAAACGTGCGCGGGACGAGCGAGGACGCGGAGCGGTGCCGGCAGTCGAAACGCCAGTCATGACAGCGTCCTCCCGATGAGCCATGCGGCGTGCCGCTCGGCCGTGTATTCGGGCAGCGGCAGGCGCGCAGCGAGCCGGTTGGCGAGCGTGCGCCAGTACGCGGGCGAGATAGCGACGGGCGCGATGCTCAGCGCCTCGATGGCGTCTATGCGTTCCAGCACGGCGCGCACTTGCTCGTCGCCCTCGGCGTGCAGCAGCAGGCGCGCGCCTGGCTGTACGCCGGGGATGCGCTGCGCCGCATCAAGCTGCGTGCAAGCCTGCATCACCATGAGCTGCCAGCGCACGGTGCCGTAGTCGTTGGCCTGCCAGCGGATGCGGCACAGCATGGCGCCCGGCAGGAACACCGCGCAGCGCCGCCAGCGGTCGAGCCGGTGCGTGCGCACTGGTTCGCCGAAGCGCAGGTAGAGCTTGAAGCGGGCCTCGATGTAGGCCAGCGCTACGCGCGTCAGCGGCGCGCTGGCAAGCTGGCCGCAAGGTGCTGCGAGCGCAACCGTGGCCGCGAAGGCAACAGGCGCGGGGGCAGACGAAGCGGATGCAGTCATGGGGTGTTCTCCCTGCGGTGTTCTGGAAACTCCCGCTCCAGCAGGCCGCGCAGCAGGTCGGCCACAGTCACGCCCTGCGTGAAGGCCGACACCTTGATGCGCGCCCGCATGGCGGGCGTGATGTCCAGCGTCAGGCGAGCCGTGTAGAGGTCGCCCTTACCAAGTGCATCGGCATCGCCCTGGCGAATCCACGCCTCGGCGTGCGGATTCGCAGGCGGACGCGCGCCGATGCCGACGCGCTTGGCTGGGCGTTTGCTGTTCGGTGGCGGCTTCGCTGTCATGTCGGCCACCGCAGCAGTTCGTCCACCAGCGCGGTGATTTCGCGGGCGGCGGCGCTGTCCGGCGCCGTCTCGCGTGCCAGACGGCCAGCGGCCACGCTGTCGGCGAACACGATGCGCTGATGCACTTCGGAGTGCAGCGCAGGAAGCGGCTGGTCGGCGAGCGCCTGGCGGGCTTCGCGCCCGATCACCGTGGTACTGACGCGCCGGTTGATGACGAAGGCCGCGCGCAGCGCAGGCCGAAACACCTGCGCCTCACGGATCAAGGCGACCATCTCGGCGCTGGCCCACAGGTCGTAGGGGCTGGGTTGCACGGGAATCAGCACGCGCTCGGCCGCCAGCAGCGCTGAGCGCGCCAAGGCTGCGATGCGCGGCGGGCCGTCGATGACGACATGATCGGCCCGCCTGGCGAGTTCTGGTGCTTCCTGATGCAGCGTTTCGCGTGCGAGTCCCACGGCGCTAAAAAGCCGTGGCAAGCCTTGCTGACTCCTGCGCTGCGTCCAGTCCAGCGATGAACCCTGCGGGTCTGCGTCGAGCAGAACAACGTGCTGGCCGCGTATCGCCAGCTCGCCGGCGATGTGCGTGGCGAGCGTGGTCTTGCCGACACCGCCTTTCTGGTTGAGTAGAGCGACGATCATGGCCTGGCCTTCCGTGTTGGAAAGCTCGACTGTTGCTGCTGCGTTTGTGGCCATGCGGCGGTTGTCCACCGCAGCGGCATTTCCCTACTAAAAGTTAGAGAAATTAAGTTAGGGAAGTTAGAGGGCGCACAAACCCAGTGTTGGCGCGGGCTTGCAGCCGATCTTGTTGCCTGATAGCACGAGGATTCGTTGCCTGATAGCACGATACCTCTGTTGCCTGATAGCACGAGTCCGCCCACAGGTTCTTCCACAGTTATCCCCGTGCCGTGGACGGCACGGGCCGAAACGTCAGCAGCGGCGAGGAAATCCCTGATACGTGCTCGATGCCCAACTGATAGCCGGGCAAGGATTGCCGCGCGACCAATACCCGCAGGTCGGCAGCAAAGTCGTAGTAGCGCGCCACGCTGCCCGATTTGCGGTACAGGTGCTGGAAGTCGAACTGCCAGCCGTGTTGCTGCTTGCCGCCATGCTTGCGCACCAGCCGGTACAGCCACCGTTCGATGCCGCCCGTGAGCCGGAAATACGCTGGGTCGATGGTCAGCACCAGGGCGGTGTCGAGCACGCCCGCATAGAACCAGTCCGGCAGGATCAGCTCCAGCCCCAAAGGCGTTCCCTTGGCATCGGCCAGTTCCTTCCACTCGTTGATCCACGAGAAGCGATGCAGGCGCCGCCCGGTCGTCTCGCGGATGGACGTGGCCACCGTGGTCGATTGCAGGCGATCCAAGGCCGCTTTGAGGCGCTGGTAGTCGCGCAGTGACGTACCGCGCCCGATGAAGCGCAGGATCTCGTAGGGCGTGGCCTGCATCAGCCGCGACGGGCGCAGGCCAGCGTCGCGTGCTTCCACGATCTGCGATGCTGCCCAGATCAGCAGGTCGGCATCCCAAATGGTGGCGATGCCATGCTCGGCCGTGCCTTCCACGCGGATCGTGACGTTGCCGGCGCGAAAGTCGATCGGTGCCGTGCGCCGCGACTTCGCCAACGAGAAGAACGGAAATGCCATCAAGTCCTGGCTGTCGCGCGGCGCCATGTCGCCGGGCAAGGCGCGGAACAGGTCGAGCTGTTCGCGTTCCTGCAACGGCCGCTGCCACATGGGCAGCGATGGGCTGGACATGGCGAAGGCCACCCGCACGCGGCCGATCAGCGCGCACGGCTGTCCGCCGAGTGCTGCTCGGCGTACTCGGGATCGGAAGTCGTCTCGAAGCTGCGATCAGCAGCCCAGGTGTCGAGGTCGGCCACGGCGTACATGACGCGGCGGCCGAACTTGCGAAAGCGCGGGCCGCCGCCGATCACGCGCTGCTTCTCCAGAGTGCGCGGCGACAGGCGCAGGTATTCGGCGGCTTCGTCGTTGGTCAGGTAGCGTTGAGGCTGCATGGTCGCAGCGACGGCAGTGGCGGCAGGCCGCAAGGGAGCGGAACGCATGGTGTGAACCTCCATCGGTTGAAAACGCCGGCTGCACCAGCGCAACCGGATGGAGGCAGTCTCAGAAAACCATGCTGTCCTGCTCAGGGTCGTTTTGCGTCCCCATCAAAACGGCCCTTCTCAAGCGGCGCAAGCTGTGCTAGGCGGCGGTAGCCGCCGCGCATCAGCGCATCGCCGCGCCGTACCAGGCGGCGCACCTTGGAGCGCAGGCCACCATCGCTGTACCAGCCGGCCGCGGCATCTGCGCCGAACAAGCCCTCGCCGACTTCGCGCAAGGACGCACCCGCCAGGGTGGCGTCGAGCGCCTGCAAGGTGTGCAGTTCCAGCAGCGCGGCCGGTGTCGGCCTGGGCTTGGCATCGGCAAGGGCTGCTCCCGGCGCATGGCCGCGCGCCGATGCGGCAGCACCGCCGCCACTTCCGCGATGGGCATAGGCCACTGCCATGCCGTCCTCCAGGCCAGGCGCCAGCGCGAAGCGCAGGCAGCGGCCAGGACTGCGCGCGATCAGCGCCAATGCCTTGCCGTCATGCAGCAGGTGTTTGTGGCCGGGAATACGCCAGAACGCGAAGGCGGCGGCGTCCGGTGGCGGATCGGCATCGGGGTAGAGCTGCACTACGGCATCGGAACCGGGAAGCCAGGCTGGATGCGCGTCGCGCGCATCCAAGGCCGGGTCTTCCAGCAGGCGCAAGCCCCAGCGAAGCGCCGCCTGCTGTGCCGCTTGCGGGCGGCGATGATGGCGCAGCCAGTCGAGCCGGTAGTCGGGATTCCTGCGCAGGTATTCCCAAGACAGCGCGAGCGCATCGAGCCACAGGACAAACAGGTACGCCGCAGTGGGATACCAGTGCGCGAGGTGATGAGGATTGACCATGACGCCTCCTCCCTGAGAACAGGATTCGCCGTCACGGAAGGGACTACGCGCTACATCGCCATCGTTGGAAAATTTGGAGTTTCAAGATAGATGGAAGAGGTCAAGACCGAATGGCTCCGATGCGTTGCAGTGCTTGTCTCAATGCGGCGGCAGCACTCCGAACTTGGAGCGCTGCATTGACCAGCCTGCCGCAACCCGCGCCACGCATCATGACTGTTTCAATCAGACTGGCCGGAGAATGCCGCAAGAATGCCGATTGAGACCTGCCCGGCATGACACCAGACTGAAAAGGTCACAGTCAGCCTTATTCAGTCCGGGATCGCTCCGTCGCGCTCGGCCAGCCGGGTGTATTCCGACAGCGTGCGCGTGGGCTGGAAATAAAGGTCGCGCATCACCGGCTGCTGGCGCGGCCCGACGATGCCGGCCAGCTCCGACAGCTTGACGGTGCCCTGCGCCGGCATCCCGATCCCCAGGTCGATAAGTCCCCAGGCGGTGTCGCCATCGGCGGGGTCGAGCGCAGCCAGCAGCCAAGTCACATGCGCGTCCGGCGTGAACAGCCGCACCACGGGCACCGGGTCGATGGCCCGGCCAGCGGCGCGGGCCTCGCCGTGGGCAAGCAGCCGCACACGCTCGTCCTCGGTGATGAGCGGATTCATGGCGATTCCCATCGGCTGCACGAATCCGCCAAAGCGTGAAGGCGCAAAACCGTATCGGCGGATCTGGGCATAAACACGATTGTGATTCCGTGGGTCTGCGCCTTTGTTGGAGTCCGTAAATACGGAATTCTGTAGAAGCGCAAAACGATGGGGTTTCGATGAATGAGTTAAAGATAACGTGGTTTTAATTGTGCGGCGAATCGACGCTTCTGTCCATGCAGAAGCGATCCGTCCAGCCCGGCCGACCGGCCGGCTCCACCACCCATGACGCCGAGTTGGCCCACGCCTTCGGCGCTGCGGTGCGTGCGCTGCGGATGGAGCGTGGCATCGCGCAGGAATCGCTGGCACACCTGGCTGGCGTCGAACGTTCGCACATGGGCAAGATCGAGCGCGGCGAGCACATGCCCACGCTGGCGATCATCTTCAAGATTGCCGGCGCGCTCAAATGCAGCACAGCGGTGCTGATGAGCGAGGCTGAAAGCCAGCTCGCAGCGGCAGCCCAGCCGTAGGCGGGGCGGGGCCGATCCGGCGCAGACCGGTTCGGCGGTGTGCAAGGGGCGCCAAGTGCAGCGCGGCGGGGATGGGCCTTGCGCCGATGCATGGAGGCAAGTGAAGCGCGCAGCGCCGCAGGCGCGAAGGCGTGAGGGATTGGAGCCGAATGGCCGTGACGGCAAAGACGGCACGGGGCGCAGCCCGCAAAGCTCGGCGGCGCTGCGGCGGTTACGTCGCCTGGGGCTTGCTGCGCGACCAGATCAGGTCGTGCGTGCCGCTCTCGCCTTCGATCAGGCGGGCATAGACCGTGGCCGCAAACGAAGGATCGTCGAGGGTCACTGAGATGTACTCCCGCCCGGCCTCGCTGGTCTTCTTCCACGCCGCGCCGATGTCGTGGCTAGCGGCCTGCAGGCGGAAGTCAGGGGCCTTCTCGTTGTCGCCCTTGTCGTTGGGCACCAGCTTGACCTTGACGTTGAGCGTCAGGGTGCGCAGCGTGCCGGTGAAGCCGTCTTTGTCAGTGGTGAAGGTGCCGATGTTGGCCATGATGTTTTCTCCGTTCGGTTGAACAAGGTTCGCGCCCATCGCGTCCTTGTTGTGATCCGGTCGGCGGGGGGCGGGCGGGCTGCACCGCTTGCGGTCGTAACGCAGTGGAGAGCCGGGAGGCGAAAAGAATTTGTCCCGCGAGGAATGCGCTCAGCGCAGGGGAAATTGTTTTCGCCGGACGGTTGCAGCCATGAAGCCCGAGGCGCAGCCGCGCCCCCGCCAGGATTCACAACGAGACAAGGACGCCTTGGGCCGCACCGCTCCGAAAGGAGATGGGGCCGACTCGGCATCCCCGCCCGAAGGCTTCCGGTACGCTTCCTGACGCGGGCCAGGTCAACCACCCAACGACAGGCGAGAACGCCCCTGCCGCACCTTGCAGCGCCGGTCTTGAGGCGTGGCGTGGAAGCTCCATAGCGGTGCCGGGCGGGTTGTCCGTGAACCGTCCTTCGTGACGTGATGGGCAAGAACCGCCAGCGTTGAGGACGGCACGCATCCGTGCAACTTGTCGTAGCAAGCGCCAGCGTGTTCGCCAGCACCCCGTCCATCGCGGCGGGGCGCTGGCCCGGCCGATCCGGCAATGCCGGTTCGGCGGCATTGAGGGGCGCCAAGCTATGCGCGGCGGGGATAGCCCACAGGGCTTTCCCCTGGAGGCAAGCGCAGCGCGCAGCGCCGCAGGCGCGTAGGCGTGAGGGATTGACGCGGAATGGCCGTGATTCGGCACGAAGCACGGGGCGCAGCCCGAAAGCCCGGCGGCGCTGCGCGCCGACACGCCCAGGCCGTTCTATATTTTCAGGAAGGCACCCAAGAGAAGTTCATGACCATCCAGCTACGACACGAAACACCTGACGACGTTGCCGCCATCGAGGCCGTCACGGTCGCCGCCTTCGCCGAAGCCCCGCACACCAGCCACACCGAGCAATTCATCGTGCGCGCACTGCGCGCCGCAAACGAGCTGACGCTTTCCATCGTGGCCGAAGAACAGGGCCAGGTCGTCGGCCATGTGGCCCTGTCGCCCGTGACCATCACCGACGGCCATGGCCACAAGGCCGCAGGCTGGTACGGCTTGGGGCCGATCTCTGTCCTGCCGCAACGGCAGGGACAAGGCATTGGCTCGCGCCTGATGGAACAGGCGCTGGCCGAGCTGCGGGCCATGCACGCGGCGGGCTGCGTGCTGCTGGGAGATCCCGCGTACTACGCGCGTTTTGGCTTTCAGACCCATACGGGCCTACAACTGCCGGGCGTGCCGCCCGGCTACTTCATGGCACTGGCCTTCGATGGGCCGGTGCCCGAAGGCATCGCGTACTACAGCGATGCCTTCAACGCCGCCGCCTGAGCCAGTGCGAAGGCGGCGGCGTTCTGAATGGGCTATTGGCCTTGAACACCGGGCGCGGCCACTGCCGCGCCCGGATTTGCATTTCACCGCGCCCAAGACGGTACGGCCTGGGCGCGGTGCGGGTCATTCCTTCGTCTCGATGAGCCACTACACGGAACGCGGCAGGCTGCGGCCCGTGATGGGATGAATGTCGGTGAGGTCGGCGCGGGCCGTCCAGCCTGTGGGTGGACGGTAGCCGCGCACGTCGCCGCCGCCATGCGCGGGCGACTGGTGGTGATGGTGTTTCGGGTCATGGTGGCGTCTCCCTCCAGCGAAGCGCCCCGGCCGAAGCCGGGACGCTTGCTTTCAATGCAGGTCAAGCGGCCAGCGCCACAGCAGGTTCATCCGCCAGTGCCTCGGCATCCTCCGGGGCGTCCTGCACCGGGCCTTCTTCCGGTGCATCTTCCTGCGACCCTTTGGCCTTGAAGATGGCGGGCATCCAGCCCGTGCCATCGGCCAGCCGCTCGGCTTCGCTGGCAATGTCGGCCTTCTTCAACTTCGCCAGCCGGGAAACCTGCTCGGGCGCGTACTGGCCCACGGCTTCCAGAATCACGGCCTTGGAAACGTGCTTGAAGTAGCCTTCTGCGGTCGGCTTCCACCATGCGGCCATGTCGAGGCCCACGGCCTGCGCCAGTTCCTCGCCGGGCTGGTGCCGCGTAGCGCGAAGCGTCACCACGTCCACCGTGGAAGCCACGCACACGGCCAGCAGCCGCACCAGTTCGTCTTGCGACTTCGCCAGCAGCGCGGCGAACAGTTCGGCGCTGTCCTGCGGCAAGGCTTCGCCCGCCACCTGTTGCAGTTTGCGCAGCGCCACGGCGGCGGGAGATTCCGGCCAGTCCGGGGCCATGCCTTCCAGCCGGTCTTGTAGTTTGAGGCTCACGCCCAGCGGCAGAGAATCACGGTTGAGGCCGTAGCGGCTTTCCTGCAAAACAGCCTGCACCATGCCATGCACCAGCGCGGCCAGTGCCACCTGCGGACGGCGGGCGATTTCGATTTGCAGTGCTGCCGTGCGGTGCGCGCTCAACCGCTGCGCCAGTCGGTCGGACAGGGCTGCGATCTTGGGCTGCCAGCCGTCGTCCGAGTTCTCGCCTTCATCCTCGTTCCCCGCATCCTCGCCGCTGAACCCTTGGCGCAGCCGTTCCAGCGTGCGCAGCGCCTTGGCCTCGGCCTCGCGCATCAGCCCGCGATGAATCATGGCCTGCCCGTCGCGGTCGATGGTGACAATGGCACCGGCTGCGGCCTTGATGTTCGCGCCGTAGTCCTGCAATCCATCTTCCAGCGCCTGCAACTGCTCGCCCAAGGCTTCGCCTTCCTCTTGCAGCGCGTCGGCCTTGTCCTCGTCCTCGGCCTCCAACGCATCATCCACGGCAGCGGCCAGTTCCTGCATCTTGGTTTGCAGCTTCTCGATGCGTACGGCTTCGCGCTTGTTCGGCTCGCGCCGTTCCCTCGGCGCACGCTGGAAAGCATGCAGGTCGGCATGGGTCACGCCCGGCGTGGCATCCACCCACGCCCAGCCTTCGGCCTTCACCTCAGCGGCGATGCCTGCCAGCCGGTCTTGCGCCAGCCGTTCCAGCAGCGCGGCGTCGGTCAGATACACGCCAGCATCATCGTCTGCGAACAGGTCGCGGCGGATGCAGCCGCCTGCCTGCTGGTAGCTGTCCAACCCGACGAAGCGCACCAGCGGATGCCGGTAGGCGTCAATCTCGCGCTCGGTCAAACGCTCGCGCAGATTGGATGGGTGGCGCTGCCACGTTGGCGCGTCGTAAAAGGCGCTTTCCTGCGCGGCGTGGTCGTCGGTGATGGCAAGGGCCATCAACTGGTCAAGGCTCACGGCATCGGCCCGATAGTCCGCCATCAGGCGCGGCGAAACATTCGCCAGTTTCAAGCGGCGCTGCACCACCAGCGGCGTAACGCTGAAGTCTGCTGCAATGTCCTCGATGGGGCGGCCTTCGGCCACCAGCGCGGCGAAGGCCTCAAGCTGGTCTGCCGGGTGCATGGCTTCGCGCTGCACGTTTTCGGTGAGGCTGGCCGTGCGGGCGGTGCCATCGGCCACCAGCAGGCAAGGCACTTCCCATTCCTTGGGGATGCGGTGCTTCTTCGCCAGCAGCTTCAACGCGGCGAGGCGACGACCACCGGCCACGACTTCGTAATGCTCGCCATCGGCGGATGCAATCACGATCAGGTTTTGCAGCAGGCCCACGCGCTGGATGCTCGCGGCCAGTTCAGGGATGGACATGCGCGGGGTCTTGCGCACGTTGCGGCCCGTGGGGCGCAGCACCAGCCGCGACAGCGGAACCAGAATCAGGTTCTTGGTCGGGTCGGCGGCTTCCAGCGCGGGGGCTTGGATGGCGCGGGCTTCGGTTTGGGTGATGGCGTTCATGGTGTATCTCCAATCGAGTGAAACAAGGAAATGGAGGGAAACCGCCCCTCCGGCGGGGGAACGGTTCAGGCTTTCAACTGGCGCAGGCCATCGGCCAACATCCAGAGGGCGCGATTGAGGCGCACATCGGAATCAATGCCCTGCACGGGGCGGGTCTGCTGGCGGCGTCCGTTGGCGCTGCGGCCATGCAATCCGCCCTTGGTCAAGTTCTCCTGCGTGCGGTTGAAAACGCTCCACAGGTCGGGGCGGCGGTCGTCGAACCGGCGCGGCATCAGGATTTGCGATTCGGTGATGGGCGCGGGCTTGTTGTCGGTGGGGTCGTACTTGAGGGCCAGCGCGGAACGGGCGAACACTTCGGCTTCGCCTTCATCCAGCGTGATAACGCGCATGGCATCGCGGGAATCCTTCACCCGGTCGAAGCCGCTCAACACCTCGAAAGCGCCTTCGATGACGGAACCGGCCACGTCGCCTTTGTGGGGTACGCGCACGTCCGCCACGGTGTCGCCGCACACAAGGCCATTGCTGCACACGAACCGGAACATGCCGGCCAGCATCTGATAGCTGCTCGTCCCGTCATGGGAGTTCAGCAGTACGATTTCGTTAGCCTCCGCGCCGTTGATCTGGCTGGCGTGGCGCAGGCGCAGCATGTGTTTGGTGTGCTCGCGCTTGCCTTCATCGCGCACGCGGGTTTGCGCCACCATGAAGGGCTGGAACCCCTCCTTGCGAAGCTCGGTCAGAACCGCCGCCGTAGGGATATAGGCGTACCGCTCGGAACGGCTCTCATGCGGGGCATCCGCGAAGATGGATGGGGCCACCCTGCGAATCTGGTCATCGGACAGCGGGTAGTCGCTACGCAGTGCCGGGGAATGGGAAGCGAAACGGGATGCGAGTTGCATGGTCTTTCTCCTGACAAGAAATGGCTGTTGAAGAAAACCGCACACCGGATTCCTAGATTCGGAGCCCAGCCTTTCGGCTGTTCGGTGCAGTCGGCACGAGGAACCCGGTTGGCCCTGTTGCCACCGTCTTTCCTGAGTTCATCGCCCGCGACGGTCAGGAGCGCGCGAACGGGTGCCGTCAAGGAGACAAGCGCAGGGTTGGTGCGGTCCGCAGCGCAGCGAGGACACGGCCCTGCGCGCCTTGACGGCACACGGGCGCGGGCTACAGTCGCGGTGAAGGTGATGAAGTCAGGGGAGACGGCTGGACATGGCAACGGCCCCTCAACACGCCGACCGCACGGCAAGC
>JAFLDQ010000108.1 GCA_017302355.1 Dechloromonas sp. | reverse complement strand
TCGCGCTCGGCGACACTGTCAGGCGGCACCATGGCCAGATTGACGAAGATTCGCGGCAGGTAGAACAACCCGGCGAACCAGGCGACGACCAGCGAAATGTGCAATGCCTTGAGGGTCAGCATCCAGCGCTCCTTTGCAGCGCGGCGCGGATCCCGTCGTCGACCGTCGGGTAGGCGAGCCGCATTTTCAGTTCCTCCTTCAGGCGCCGGTTGCCGATGCGCCGCGATTCGCGCAGGAAGGAAATCTGCAACGGCGACATGCGCTGTTCGGCTTCGCCGCGTGACAGGCGCGGCGGCGGCGAAAGCCCGAAGGCGGCGGCGACGCGGTCGAAGTACTCGGCCATCTTGAGGTCGGAATCATCGACCACATTGTAGGCGCGGTTGCCGCGCCCGTAACGCAGCGCCGCGATGCAGGCGGCGGCCAGATCGTCGGCGTGGATGTGGTTGGTGAACACGTCGTCGGCATCGGTCAGCGCCGGCAAGCCTTTGCGCAGGCGCTCGAGCGGCAGGCGGTCGGCGGCGTAGATGCCGGGCGCCCGCAGGATCGAGACGGTGACGCCGGTCCGCCGCCCCCAGGCGCGCAGGCAGCGTTCGGCGTCAACCCGCCGGCCGGCCCGCGGGCTTTCGCCGTTGAACCGCCGCGTCTCGTCGATGCGCGCCCCCTGGCAATCGCCATAGACACCCGTCGTGCTAACGTAGACGAGGCGGCGTGGTAGACTTTTTCCGTTGCCCAGCGCCGCCAGCAGATTGCGGGTGCGCCGGTCGCGCAGCCCTTCGCCGGGCGGCGGCGCCAGATGCAGCACGCTGTCGGCAAGGCCGGCGACCCGCCGCAGGCTCGCCCGGTCGTCGAGGTCGGCCAGCACCGGCAGCGCGCCGGCGGCACGCCACGCCGCTGCGCGGCCGGCATCGCGCAGCATGGCGTACACGCGATGGCGGCGGGCAAGGCGGGAGAGAATGCGGCGGGCGACATCCCCGCTTCCGACAATCAGGATCTTTTGCACGCCGGCATTGTAGCCGACGCCCATGGGGAAGAGATGAGCCACCAGATCACCGTCCAGCCGGGCGGCCGGCAGTTTGTCGCCGAACCCGGCGAAACGATCCTCGACGCCGCGCTGCGCCAGGGACTGACCCTGCCCTACGGCTGTCGCGACGGCGCCTGCGGTTCGTGCAAGGGGAAAGTGCTCGCCGGCCGCGTCGACCACGGCACAGCCCAGCCGCCCGCGCTCACGGACGAGGACCGGGCGGCCGGCATGGCGCTCTTCTGCTGCGCCAGGGCGCGGTCCGATCTGACGCTGGAATGCCGGCAATCCGGTTCGGCAAACGAAATCCCGGTCAAGACCCTGCCGGCGCGCATCGAGCGGATGGAACGGCTGGCGCCCGATGTCATGGTCATCCACCTCAAGCTGCCGGCCAGCGAACGCCTGCGCTTCCTCGCCGGGCAATACGTCGACATCCTGCTCAGGGACGGCAGGAAACGCGCCTTCTCGCTGGCCAATGCGCCGCACGACGATGCCCTGCTGCAGCTGCATGTCCGGCACGCGCCCGGCGGCCTGTTCACCGATCAGGTCTTCTCGTCGTTGAAAGTGCGTGACATCCTGCGGATCAACGGCCCGCACGGCAGTTTCCACCTGCGCGAGGACTCGCCGAAGCCGGTGATCCTGGTCGCCGGCGGCACCGGCTTCGCGCCGATCAAGGCCATCGTCGAGCACGCCATCGCCGAAAAATGCGCGCGCCCGCTGCACATCTACCGGGGCGCCAGGGCCCGCGTCGATCTCTACCTGAACGCCCTGCCCGAGCAATGGGCCGCCGAACACGCCAACATCGGCTACGTTCCGGTGCTTTCCGAAGCGGCGACCGGCGATGACTGGACAGGCCGCAGCGGGCTCGTCCATCAGGCCGTGCTGGCCGACTTCCCGGATCTTTCGGGCCATCAGGTATATGCCTGCGGGGCGCCGGCCATGATCGACGCGGCGCGCCAGGATTTCGCCACTATCGGCAAACTCCCGGAAGACGAATTCTTCGCCGACGCCTTCACCTTTTCGACGCCCTGATTTTTGCCCTGTTTCGGCCGTCGACCGCGCCAGATCGAAAGATCAGCGCTGCCAGGCGCAGCCGTTGAGCGTCTGGCCGTTCAGATTGACGCTCGCCGTCCACCCGAAAACCGAATCGGCCATCGTGTCGTGGCACAGCCGCTTCTCGAAGACGACCGACAGGCGGTTGCCCTCGCCGGCGGCTTCAAAGCGCGTCCGCGTTCCCTCGGTCTGCAACGCGGAGAACGGCAGCCTGAGATCGGCCTTGTCCGGACGTTTCAACGCCACCACTTCGTTGCCGACGGCGAGCAGCCAGCCCGGTTCATTGCCGGCGGCACGCCAGGATTCCTCCTTGCCGCCAGGCTGCTGGCAGCGGCCCTCGGTACGCGCATGATTGAGGCCCGAGGCCCTGATCATGCCGCCCTCAACCACCGCCAGCAGCTCGACATAGAGCTTCTTGCCCGATTCGAGGCCGACGCTGTTGAGCGCCCGGGTCACCTCGCGGTCCGGCGAAACGTCTTCCAGCATGGCGTAACTGCGGTCACGGCAAGGTGAAAACAGCAGCTTGTCGCCCTGCTTCATCATCTGGCCGTAGGCCAGCCGGGGCGTGTTGTCGACCGGCTTGACCTGTTCGGCATGGAGCGCGCTGGCCACGAACGCGGCAGTCAGCAAGGCGGAGAAATGGCGGAAGGTCATGAGTGCATCCTGGCGAAGACGATGCCGGCATTGTCGCCTGTCGCCGCGGCAAAACGTTTGATGCAACCGAAAGGAAAGAGCGGAATCGCTGTCGGGACGGATGCGCGACGACACGAAGTCCGCCAGGGTCCGGGCATCGGCCGTCGCTGCGGATTCGTCAGGACGGGTCCGCAACGAACCGGTCGCTCGGGAACGGATTCGGCGCCGGACGCCGGCGGGCCAGCGGAATGATCCCCTGCGCCCGCAGATTCTCGAACGAGTCGTAATGGATCGTGATGATTTCGTCGGGTCGCTCGCCCGCCCTGCGGAACTCGACCTGCCGGACAGGAGCGTGGAGCCGTTCGCCGTGCCCCGTGCCCAGCCTTTCCTCCGCGCCGGCGCTACGCTGCGCTTCCGCCTTGCTCGCCGCCGGGGCAGCCGGCGCCGAGTCCGCACGCGCTCCGCCAAGCGCGCTTTCCTGGCTCGGGACGACGGGCTCGCGGTACTCGCGGAAGGCGGCAACCCCGATCACGCCGACGTCCGCCGGCCGCCTGGTGCGGGCAGCATAGGAATCCGGCAAGGCGGTGAAGTAGAAGGCGGCGACCTCCTGGGTCGATTTTCGCCAGCCGGCGATCTCGGTCGACTCCCCCGCTCCAAGGACGTAGCCGCGCTGGCTGGCCGAAGCCGTCTCGCCCGAAACGACATTGACGCCATCGACGGAAACCACCGCCAGCAGCCGCTCCCCGGTGCGATTCCTGAGTTCGAGCGCATAGCGGTCGCCGGGTCTGCCCGCGACATAGAGCTTGCCGCCGTGCCTGTAGGTCGGAAGGCGTTCGCCCGTGCTGCGGTTGACGATCGCCAGGTCGGCGACCAGCGCCGCCTCGGCGGCCGGGGCCGCGCAACAGAAGAGGACGGCGGCGAAAATGGACGGAATGGATTTCATGGCTTGCTCCTTGTGGTGGTTGGCTTCACCCCCTTAAACGACGGGTTGCCGGCAACGGGGTCAAGGCGCAAGCAATTTTTCCAGTCTTTCGGGGACGGGGTATTCGGGGTGAGCCTTGCGGAATGACTCGAGCTCGGCACGAGCGGCGGTCTTCTCCCCCGTACCGGCAAGGCGCTCGATGGCGGCCAGCCAATCGGACGGGCTTCTCGCCGCGGCGACACGGTTTGCCGCCGGCGCTCCGCCCGACGGTGCAGCGCCGGGCGCGGCGCCCGCCTCCGGTCCCGGTCTCGCCGCTTCCAGCGACCGCCCGGCGAGATCTGCGGCAGCATCCTGGGTCTCCGCCTTTTCTGCGGCAGCGCGTTCGCCGCGCTCCGGCACGGGTGTCGCCGGAGGAGCCGCCCCGGCCTTGCGCTCGGCCTTGGGCGCAAGCACGGTGGAGTCCCTGGGCGCCGCGAGCCGCGGCCTGGCCTCGGGCGCCTGTTGCGCCGCCGGCGGTCCACTGCTACCGGAGGCGACTGGCGGAGCCGCCTTGAGCGCTGCCGAGTCGGGCGTCCGTTGCGGCTGCGTCGTCTCGGCCGGCATCGGAACATCGGGCGGATTGCGGTCCACGGTCAGCACCAGCATGCTCACCAGCACCGCCGACAGGGCGAGTTGTAGCGGCAGCGCAAAGCGCAACCACCACGGTTTCTCCGGCTTTCGGGCCGGCGCGATGCTTTCCCTGGCCGCCCTGAGGATGGCGCGGTCGAGCGCGGCTGGCGGCTCTTCAGCGGCGCCTTCGTGGTAAAGCTTCGTGACATCCTGGTCGTCGCCGGCTGTCATCGTCTGTACTCCGTCAGTTGGGCGCGCAGCCGGATCATGGCATAGCGCAGGCGGCTCTTGGCCGTTTCGCGACCGACGCCCGTCAGCGCGGCAATTTCGTCGATCGTCAGGCCGCCCTCCTCGTGCAGCAGGAAGGCTTCGCGCTGCGCGTCGGGCAGCGACTCCACGGCGCCGGCCACCAGGGCTGCCAGGTCCTTGCGTTCCATGAGTCTCTCCGGTTGCAGTTCATCGGGCGCCGCGACCTTGTCCAGAGGGCCGGTCTCGCAATCGTCCGCCACGGGCATCTCGGCCACGGGCTTCCGGCTCTCGGCGCGCCAGTGGTCGATGAGCCGGTTGTGGGCGATGCGAAACAGCCACGTCGAGAACCTTGCCACCACCGTGTACCGGCGGCGGGCGTTGACCACGCGCAACCAGACGTCCTGGTACAACTCGTCGGCAATGCCGGCGCTGGCGCACTGGCGAACCAGAAAGCGATAGACCGGACGCCGCCAGCGGCCGTACAGGATCTCGAAAGCCTCGACGCTGCCGTCACCGTAGGCCAGCATCAACTGTTCGTCGGTTCTGCCGTCTTCTTCCATCAAACGCTGGTTTCCGCCAAAGGGGTCTTTCCGGACCGGCGGCCAGCCCTGATCCGGACGCCGGCCACCGCCAACCCGCGCACGCTACTCGCCCAGGTAGGCGGCGCGCACCTTCGGGTCGTCGAGGAGCAGCGCGGCTTCGCCGTTCAGCGTGATTTCCCCGCTTTCCATGACGTAGCCGCGCTGGCTGGTTTGCAGCGCCAGCCTGGCGTTCTGCTCGATCAGCAGGATGGTCATTCCCTGGGCGGCGACGGCGCGGATGACTTCGAAGATCTTGTGCACCATGAGCGGCGCCAGCCCCATCGACGGCTCATCGAGGAGAAGGAGTTTCGGCCGGCTCATCAGGGCGCGGCCGATGGCGAGCATCTGCTGCTCGCCGCCCGAGAGCGTCCCGGCAAGCTGGACCGCCCGCTCGCGCAGGCGCGGAAAATGGCCATAGACCTGTTCGAGATCGTCGGCGACCCCCGCCTTGTCATTGCGGACGAAAGCGCCCATCGCCAGGTTCTCGGCGACGGTCAGGCGCGGAAAGACGCCGCGCCCCTCCGGCACCAGCGCGATGCCCTTGCGGATGATGTCGTGCGCGGCGCTGCGCGTGATCTTCTCGCCGCAGAAATGGATGTCGCCGCCGGCCGCCTGGAGGACGCGGGCGATCGCCTTCAGCGTGCTCGTCTTGCCGGCGCCATTGGCGCCGATCAGGGCGACCATTTCGCCCTCGTTGACGTGGAAGGTGATGCTGCGCACCGCCTGGATGCCGCCGTAGGCGACGCGGAGTCCGGTCACCTCAAGCACCGAGGTAAGCCTCGATGACGCGTGGATCCTTCTGGACGACAGCGGGCACATCCTCGATGACCAGCGCGCCGTAGTCGAGCACCGCGACGCGGTCGCAGAGTCCCATGACCAGCTTGACGTCATGTTCGATCAGCAGGACGGTGGTGCCGTCGCGGCGGATGCCGTCGATCAGGCTGCGCAGTTCCGCCGTTTCGGTGGCGTTCATCCCCGCCGCCGGCTCGTCGAGACAGAGCAGGCTGGGCTCGGTGGCCAGCGCCCGGGCGATTTCCAGCCGCCGCTGATCGCCATAGGACAGGTTCTTGGCGAGGTCGCCGGCGCGGTCGGCAATGGCCACGTAATGCAGCAGCTCGATGGCGCGCTGGCGGATGGCGGCCTCCTCGTCACGCGTCGCGGCATTCATCAGCATCGCGCCGAAAACGCCGGCCCGGGTCCGCACGTGACGCCCGACCATGACGTTCTCGAGCGCGGTCATGTTGGCGAACAGGCGGATGTTCTGGAAAGTCCGGGCGATGCCGCGTTCGGCGGCCTTGTGCGGCGCGGCGGCGAGCAGCGGCGCGCCGACGAAGGTGAAACCCCCGCCGTCCGGGACGTACAGCCCGGTCATGCAGTTGAAGAAGGTCGTCTTGCCGGCGCCGTTGGGGCCGATCAGCCCGTAGATCTCGCCCTGGCGGATGGTCAGCGAGACCTCGCGCAGCGCCTTCACGCCGCCGAAGTGCTTGGCGACGGCGCGCGCTTCGAGCAGGATATCGCCCATCAGGCATCGCCCTGCAGTTCGCGCTTGCGCTCGGGCGAGGGCCACAGCCCGGCCGGCTTGAAGCGCATGACGAGGACCAGCGCGAGACCGAAGATCAGCATGCGCAGACTTTCCGGATCGATCAGCATCCTGCCGAAAACGGCCACCTGCAACGGCCCGACGCCGTAGCGCAGGACCTCGGGCAGGACCGTCAGCAACACCGCCCCGAGAATGACGCCGGGGATGTGCCCCATGCCGCCGAGGACCACCATGGCGAGGATCATGATCGACTCGATCAGGGAGAAGCTCTCCGGGGAAACGAAGCCCTGCATCGCCGAGAAGATGCCGCCGGCAATTCCGCCGAAGCTGGCGCCCATGGCGAAAGCGAGGAGCTTGATGTTGCGCGTGTTGATGCCGACCGCCTTGGCGGCGATCTCGTCCTCGCGGATGGCCTGCCAGGCACGGCCGATGCGAGAGTGCTGCAGCCGCAGGTTGATGATGATGACGAAGATCGCCAGCGCGACCAGCAGAAAGTAGTACTTCTGCGGTCCACTCAGGGAAACGCCGAGAATCCCGCTGGCGCCGGAAAAGCGGAAATCCCCGATCGCCACCGGATCGATCAGGGTGATTCCCTGCGGCCCGTTGGTGACATTGATCGGCGCATTGAGATTGTTGAGGAAGATGCGCACGATCTCGCCGAAGCCGAGGGTCACGATGGCCAGATAGTCGCCGCGCAGCTTGAGCGTCGGCGAACCGAGCAGCACGCCGAAGAAGCAGGCAATGACGGCGCCGATCGGCAGGATCGCCCAGAACGGCCAGTGCAGCCCGAAATGCGGACTGGCGAGCAAGGCCCAGGTATAGGCGCCGACCGCATAGAAGGCGATGTAGCCGAGGTCGAGCAGGCCGGCGAAGCCGACGACGATGTTCAGCCCGAGCGCCAGGAAGATGTAGAGGATGGCGAAGTTGACGATGCGCACCCACGCCTGGCCGCCCAGCGCGGCGACGAAGGGCAGCGCGATCAGCGCCACGGCGATCAGCAGGATACCGGTCGCCGAACGCGGGTTGAGCCACTTGCTCATGCAGCCTCCCATGCGAAGGCGAGGCGAGGCGGCAAGCCCGCCAGCGCCGAGACAGTACCGATGTACGGCGAGGCGGCGACGGGCGCGGCCAACGGCGTATCGGCGAGCAGGGGTGGCTGCATCATGCCCGGTCTCCGGTCTTTTCGCCGAATAGACCCGACGGCTTGAACATCAGCACGACGATCAGCACGACGAAGGCGAAGATGTCCTGGTAATGGCTGCCGAGGAAGCCGCCGGTCAGGTCGCCGATGTAGCCCGCCCCGAGCGCCTCGATGATGCCGAGCAGGAGGCCGCCGGCCATCGCCCCCGCCAGGTTGCCGATGCCGCCGAGCACGGCCGCGGTGAACGCCTTGAGGCCGAGCATGAAGCCCATCTGGTAATGGGCGATTTCGTAGTAGGTGCCGACCATCACGCCGGCCAGCGCGGCCAGCGCCGAGCCGATGACGAAGGCGGCGGAGATGACGCGGTTGCTGTTGACCCCCATCAGGCTCGCCACCTGCGGGTTCTGCGCGGTGGCGCGCATCGCCATGCCGAGTTTGGTGCGATAGACGAGGAGGACGAGGCCGCCCATCGTCAGCCCCGAAACGACGACGATGATCACCTGCACCGCCGTGAAGTGGGCGCCGGCCAACTCGAAATGGATCTTCGGCAGCAGCGGCGGAAAGGTCATGTAGTTGCGCCCCCAGACGATCATCGCGACGTTCTGCAGGACGATCGACATGCCGATCGCCGTGATCAGCGGCGTCAGCCGCGGCGCACCGCGCAACGGCCGGTAGGCGACGCGCTCGAGTGCCCAGCCGAGCGCCATGCAGGCCAGCACCGCGGCGGCGAGACCGGCCAGACCGGCGACCGCCAGCGGCAGACCGGCCTTGATCAGCAGGCTGGCGACGGTGATGGTGACCAGCGTGCCGATCATCACCACTTCGCCATGGGCGAAATTGATCAGGCCCATGATCCCGTACACCATCGTGTACCCCAGCGCGACGAGCGCGTAGATGCTGCCCTGGACGAGGCCGTTGATGATCTGCTGGAGGAAAATATCCATTCTTGGACGGTTGACCGTAACATGAACAAACGGCACCCCGCGGTGCCGTCTTGTTCAGTACGGGCTGACCTTACTGACCTTACTTCTTCTCGACCGCGGCCTTGGTCGCCTCGGCGGCGTCCTTCACCGCCTCGGCGCCGGCCTTGACGGCATCGGAACCCGCCGCTGTCGCTGCGCCGGCCACCGCCTTGGCCGCCTCCTTGACCTCGGCCGCCGCCTCCTTCACCGCAGCGACGGCGCCGCCGCCGATGGTCTCGACATAATCGAGCTTGCCGTCCTTGTACTGATAGACCGAGATCGCGCCGCCCTTGAGGTCGCCGAACTCGTCGAAGGCGATCAGCGCGGTCACCCCGTCATGGCTGGTCTTCCCGACCTCGGGCAGGTATTTGCCCGGCTCGACGGAACCGGCGCGCTTCATCGAATCGGCCATCACCATCACGGCGTCGTAGACATAGGGCGCGTACAGCTGGATCTCGGTGCCGAACTTCTTGTTGAACTTTTCCTTGAATTCCGGACCCTTGGCCAGTTTCTCGAGCGGCATGCCCGGCAGCGAGCAGTAGTGGCCCTCGCTGGCTTCGCCGCCCAGCTTCATGAATTCCGGCGTGCATACGCCATCACCGCCGAGGAACCTGGCCTTTATGCCAAGCTCCTTCATCTGCTTGGCCATCGGGCCGCCCTGGGCGTCCATGCCGCCGAAGAAGACGAGATCCGGCTTGGTCGACTTGATCTTGGTCAGGATGGCCTTGAAGTCGGTGGCCTTGTCGTTGGTGTATTCGCTGGCGACGACCTTGATGCCGGCGGCTTCGGCCGCCTTCCGGAACTCGTCGGCGAGACCCTGGCCGTAGGCGGTGCGGTCATCGACGATGGCGACGGTCTTGACCCCCTGCTTGGCGGCGAAGTCACCGAGCGCCTGACCCTGCTGGACGTCGTTGGCCATCACGCGGAAGGCCGTCTTGAAGCCCTGTTGCGTGTATTTCGGGTTGGTCGCGGAACCGGAAATCTGCGGGATGCCGGCGTCGGAATACAGCTTGGAAGCGGGGATGGTGGTCCCGGAATTGAGGTGGCCGATGACGCCCTGAACCTTGGCATCTACCAGCTTCTGGGCAACGATGGCGCCCTGCTTGGGATCGGCGGCATCGTCCTCGGCGAGCAACTCGAACTTGACCGTGGCGCCACCGATTTCCATGCCTTGGGCATTCAATTCCTCGACCGCCAGGCGCGCTCCGTATTCGTTGTCCTTGCCGAGGTGTGCCTGCGGACCCGTCATCGGCGCCACATGACCGAGCTTGACGATGATGACCGGCTTGGCGGCGGGCGCCGGCGCCGCCGGGGCGGCTGCCGGCTTCGGCTCTTCCTTCTTGCCGCAGGCGCCGAGGGCGAGGGCGGCGGCAACCGCGAGGGCAATTGCAGAAAGCTTGGTTTGCATCGATGGGTCTCCTGAATTGTGGGTGATGCCGGGAATTGTTTGCGACAGGCGATTGTCCGGAGGCGCCGGAGCCGTGTCAATAACAAGGTGCTATGATGACCTCAGGAAAGGACAATAACCTGGCATTCGCGATGCGACCCATCCGGCTCCTGAAGGATCTCGTCGACCGGGCGGTTCGGCAGTTTCTCCTGCCGCTTCCGCGCAGGAAGCGATATCGCGTCCTGCGCTTCTTCGCCCATTACGATCCCGCGCCAAGCCCGCGGCTGGTCTTCAAGATCGCCGAAACCCGCGAAGAACTCGAAGCCTGTTTCCGGCTGCTGCATGATGCCTATGTCAGGCAGGGCTACATGGACCCCGACCCATCCGGAATGCGGGTGACCCTCTATAACGCCCTGCCGACGACCACCACGCTGTGCGCGCTGTTCGACAACAAGGTCGTCGGGACGCTGTCGCTGATCCGCGAGAGCGCGATCGGCCTGCCGCTGCAGCGGATCTTCGACCTGACCAGCGTGCGCGCCAAACGCGGCAACATCGCCGAGGTATCGGGGCTGGCCATCCATCCCGCCTTCCGGCAGCAGGGCGGGATGATCCTGATGCCGTTGATGAAGTGCCTGTACGAATACTGCGCGACCGTCTTCGACACGCGGCACCTGGTCATCGCGGTCAACCCGCGGCATAGCGACACCTACGAATCGTTGCTCTTTTTCCGCCGCCTGTCGGCCAACGCCGTCCCCGGCTACGACTTCGTCAACGGCGCGCCGGCGGTCGGCGCCACGCTCGATCTCGGGCACGCGCCGGAGATCCTGCGCAAGGCCTATGGCGGCAGGCCGCTGCGCCGGGATCTGCACCACTATTTCGTCGCCATGCACTTGCCCAACATCGAGGTGCCCGGCCGGCGCTCCTCGACGACCAGCGATCCGGTCATGACGCCGGCCCTGCTCGACCATTTCTTCAACCGCAAGACGCGTGTCTTCGCCAACCTGAGCGACCGCCAGAAGGCGCTGCTGCATGCCATCTACGATCTTCCCGACTACCGGCGGGTACTGCCGCCGCTGCCGCTGCCGGCCGGCGGTTCGCTGGTCCGCCAGCACCGGCGCTTTTCGGTGAGATGTCCCGGACGCCTTTCATCGGCCGAAGGCAAGGAAGCGGCGATCCCGATCGAGGTCAGCGACGTTTCGCGCTACGGGTTCCGCGCCCGCGCCCAGCAACCGGTACAGGTCGACACCTGGCTCACCGCCCTGGTCCAACTCGGCCGCCTGGAGACCTCGGTGCTGCTCGTGCGCAATGTCCAGGACGTGGAATACCAGGGCAGCCACCGCTACGGATTCCAGATCGGCGAGCCCGACCTGGTCTGGCGCAAGTTCGTCAACGCACTGCACGATGGCCGCACGCAA
>JAFLDQ010000107.1 GCA_017302355.1 Dechloromonas sp. | reverse complement strand
CGGTGTGGAGCAGGGCGAGCAAAGGCGCGAGCTCGAATTCGCCGCCGCCGTCGGCGGTCAGCACGGCCACGCGGGCACTCGGCAAGCTGCGGTTCGGGCTCTCGGCGGCAACCATCTGCCACAGGCGGCGAAGCGTCGCCTCGAAAAAGGCGCGGTCGGTCGTGGGGTCGATCAGGAACACCGTGCGCGCCAGCGGCACGATGTCGAGCAACTGCTGCAGCTCGTACTGGCAGCCCTGATTGGCCGGCGAAAAACTGCGCAGATCCATCAGCACCGCGTCGGCGCTCGCCGCCAGGCGACGCATCGCTGGCTGCCAGGTGTCGGCGTGGCAGAAGAACTCATTCACCCTGTGGCGGCCGTCCGGGTCGGGGCCCAGCGCCCGCTCGGCGAAGCGCCGCGCCAGATCGGCCTCGTCGCGCACGAACTGGCGTGACAGGTGGCCACCGACGAAATCGAGGAATTCGTGCGGCTCCACCGTCGTCGTGGCGAGGTCGGGACCGGCGATCAGGCTGATGTCTCCGGCGCGCAGCCAGTGCTTGGTCAGCGCATCGAACAGCCGTTCGCTGCGCGTCCCGAGGGCGAACACCCGCAGCAGTAGCAACGACGGCTCCTTCCCCGCCGCACGGCCCAGGCCGGCAAGCGCGAAACCCAGCCGTGCCGCCAGCTTGTAGGCGGCGAAGGCAACGAGGCCCGCAAGCACCCACAAAATGCCCTCGAAGGCGAAGCCGATCGTCTGCACCACGCCGAACAGCAGCCACATCGCGTCCAGGGTCAGCGCCTGGTCGCTGGTGCGGCGCTCGCGGTGACGGCGTCCCAGCCATTGCAGCCACTTCCAGCCGGCGATCGCGGCGATCACCGCCCCCAGCGCCATGATGGCGAAGAAGGTGCCGGTGCCGCCCAGCCCGAACGCTCCGCCCGCCCCCACCGCCGCGCCGACCGCGGCGTCGCTGCGGCTCACAAGGCTGACGGCAAGCTGCGAGCCGGTGATCGCCACCACCATGAAGGCCAGGATCAGCGGCCCCACTGCACGCACCCGGCGCTGCAGGAAGGCGAGCAGCAGCACGGTAGCCGGCGCGTTGGTGAGCAGCCAGAATCCTGCCAGCTGGCCGAGGCTGAGCTCGGCGTTGCGCGCCACCCCGGCGACGGCGAGCGCCAGCAGCAGTGAAAAATAGAGTCCGCCCAACTGCAGCCGCTGGCGCCGCGTGACCGCCGCGATCAGACCGACGGCCAGCACCGTGGGCCACGCGTAGCACGACAACAGCCACAGGAAACGCAACAGCGGAAAGCCGCTGTCGCGCGCGAGGAGCATCCATGTGCCGCCGAGGACCAGCGCATACACGAGGCCGGCGCCCACATACACCGCAACCGCCTTTCGCAGCGAGTGCCCGGCCGCGGCGAGCGCCGGCGTCGAGGCACGCGCTTCCGGCGACACCGCCTGCAACTGCAGCTCGGCCGCCGGCGGCGGTACGCGGGGACTGGGGCGAACAGGCTCCCGTGCCGCGGCCGAGCCGGCCGCCGCCATCGAGCGCAGCACTGCCCGCCGGTACAGCGCCAGCAGCGCCACCGACACCGGCACCGTCAGCACTGCGCTCAGCAGCACGACGAAGGGCAGCATGCCGGTGGTGATCAGGGTTGCGCCGCTCGCGTCGGCCATGAAGGGCTCCTTGAGCCGTGAGGCGTGCGATTACATCTCACGATTCACTATAGGCGCAGCGACGCCCGGGCATGCGCGACGACGAGCCGCCGTGAGTGAATCAGCTGATGCGTCCCAGCCGATACACCGCCACGCTGGCGAGAAAGTTCGGCTCCTCCAGCACCAGCTTGCCCTCGTCGAAGGCCAGGCGCTCGTGCACCGCGATGCCGTTCATCTCGCACAGGGCGTCGAAGTCGGCGATGGTGAAGAAGCGCACGTTGGGCGTGTTGTACCACTGGTGCGGCAGGCTCTCCGACACCGGCATGCGGCCGTTGAGGATGCTCTGGCGGTGGCGCCAGTAGCCGAAGTTGGGGAAGCTCACCACCGCCTCGCGGCCCACGCGCAACATCTCGCGCAGGATGCCCTGCGTGTTCTGCATCGCCTGCAGCGACAGGCTCATGATGACGTGATCGAAGAAGCCGTCCTCGAGACCGACGAGGCCCTTCTCCAGATCCATCTGGATCACGTTGACCCCGCTCCTCACGCTCGCCAGCAACTTGTCGGGGTCGTTCTCGACCCCGTAGCCCTGCACCTGGCGCACCTGCATCAGGTGCTTCAGCAAGTCACCGTCGCCGCAGCCCAGGTCGAGCACCTTCTCGCCTGGCTCGATCCACTGCGTGATCACTTCGTAGTCGTAACGGTAGGAGGTCATTTCAGTATGTGCCGAGCCGTCTCAAAAGTACTGACGCCCCCGTGGGGGGCAGCGAACGCAGTGAGCGTGGGGGTCGTAACATTTCAAACCTCGATGCGGTCGAACCAGGCGCCGAGGAGCGCGTGGTAGCGCGCATCGTCGAGCAGGAAGGAGTCGTGGCCGGCGGCGCTGTCGATCTCCGCGTAGCTGACGTTGCGCCGGTTGTGCAGCAGCGCATACACGATCTCGCGCGAACGCTCCGGGGCGAAACGCCAATCGGTGGAAAACGACACCACCAGGAAGTTCGCGGTGGCGCGCGCCAGCGCCGCGTTCAGGTTGCCGCCGTGCTCGAATGCCGGGTCGTAGTAATCCAGTGCCTTCGTCGTCAGCAGATAGGTGTTGGCATCGAAGAAGCCGGCGAACTTGTCGCCCTGGTAGCGCAGGTAGGACTCGATCTCGAACTCGACGTCGTAGCTGTACACCGCCTTGCCGTGGCGCAGGCTGCGGCCGAACTTCTCCGCCATCGCGTCATCGGAGAGGTAGGTGATGTGGCCCACCATGCGCGCCAGCTTGAGGCCGCGCGCCGGCACCACGCCATGCTCGTAATAGTGCCCGCCGTGGAAATCGGGGTCGGTGAGGATGGCCTGGCGCGCCACCTCGTTGAAGGCGATGTTCTGCGCAGTGAGCTTGGGCGCCGAGGCGATCACCGCGGCATGGCCGACGCGCTCCGGGTACTGCAGCGTCCACGACAGTGCCTGCATGCCGCCCAGGCTGCCGCCGATCACCGCGGCGAAGCGCTCGATGCCGAGGCGGTCGGCCAGCCGTGCCTGGGATTCGACCCAGTCCTCGACGGTGACGAAGGGAAAATCCGCCCCCCACAGCTTGCCGGTGGCCGGATTCACCGTGCTGGGACCGGACGAACCGTAGCAGCTGCCAAGATTGTTGACGCCGATGACGAAGAACTTGCGCGTGTCGAGCGGCTTGCCCGGGCCGACGAGGTTGTCCCACCAGCCGGTGCTGCCCGCGTCGCCGGCGTAGGTGCCGGCGACATGGTGCGAGCCCGACAGCGCGTGGCACACCAGCACCGCGTTGCTGCGCGTCGCGTTGAGCGTGCCGTAGGTCTCGTACACCAGCTCGTAGTCGTCCAGCGTGCCGCCGCTGCGCAGTGGCAGCGGCTCGGTGAAGCGCGCCTTCTGCGGCACGACGATGCCGACGGATTGAGGTTGGATCATGATCGCCATCTGAAAACGAAAAACCCAGCCGGCTATAAACGCGGACTGGGTCGCCCTCGCTTTAGCCGGATTTATTGAGCGCCCGCAAGCTGTTGGTTCAAATCGGCGCTATGGCTGGAAAGTAGCGCCGTGCCCGGGAAAAGTCAAACCCGGCGCATGTTAAGATTTCAGCCTTCCGTCTGCTGCTGCGGCTTCGCATCGCCATGATCCAGGTCACCCTCAACGGCCAGTCCGAATCCCTGCAATCCGGTCTCACCGTGCGCGCGCTGCTCGAGGCGCGCGGCCTCGCCGGCAAGCGCCTCGCGGTCGAGCGCAACGGCGAGATCGTGCCCAAGGCGCGCCATGCCGAGGTGCAACTTGCCGACGGCGACAGGCTCGAAATCGTCGTTGCGGTGGGTGGCGGATAGATCCGGCGCCTCCCCCTTGAAGGGGAGGGAGGCGGGTTCCCCGCCGCGAATTGTCCGTGCCCACAAGTCAGAACTTTCTTTTCCAGGTCCCCACCATGAACGACCCCCTCGTCATCGCCGGCAAGTCCTATAACTCGCGACTGCTCGTCGGCACCGGCAAGTACAAGGACTTCGCCGAAACGCGCGAGGCGATCGACGCCAGCGGTGCCGAGATCGTCACCGTCGCCATCCGCCGCACCAACATCGGCCAGAACCCGGGCGAGCCCAACCTGCTCGACGCGCTGCCGCCGGAGAAATTCACCATCCTGCCCAACACCGCCGGCTGCTACACCGCCGACGATGCGGTGCGCACGCTGCGCCTGGCGCGCGAGCTGTTGGACGGCCATGCGCTGGTGAAGCTCGAGGTGCTGGGCGACCCGAAGAGTCTGTTCCCCAACATGCCCGAGACGCTGAAGGCGGCCGAGACGCTGGTGAAGGACGGCTTCGACGTCATGGTCTACTGCGCCGACGACCCCATCCAGGCGAAGATGCTCGAAGAGATCGGTTGCGTCGCGGTGATGCCGCTCGCCTCGCTGATCGGCTCCGGCATGGGCATCCTCAACCCGTGGAACCTGCGCCTGATCATCGATAACGCGAAAGTGCCGGTGCTGGTCGATGCCGGCGTGGGCACCGCGTCGGACGCTGCCATTGCGATGGAGCTGGGCTGCGACGGCGTGCTGATGAACACCGCGATCGCCGCCGCCGGCAAGCCGGTGCTGATGGCGAGCGCGATGAAGAAGGCGGTCGAGGCCGGCCGCGAGGCCTTCCTTGCCGGGCGCATGCCGCGCAAGTTCTATTCGGCCGACCCTAGCTCGCCGACGCAGGGGCTGATCGGTTCATGAGCGACGTGCAAGACAGGCAGGAGCCGGTGGCCGGCGTCGAGATCATCGGTCGCGACAGCCCCGAGCATCGCTTCTCCAGCCGCAGCATCCGCAGCTTCGTGCTGCGCCAGGGCCGCATGTCCGAAGCGCAGCATCGCTACCTCGACGACATGCTGCCGAAGATCGGCATCGACTACCGCGTGGCGCCGCTCGACCTGGATGCCGCGTTCGGCCGCAAGGCGCCGAAGATCCTCGAGATCGGCTTCGGCATGGGCGAAACCACCGCGAAGATCGCCGCGGCGATGCCCGACCACGACTTCCTCGGTATCGAGGTGCATACGCCCGGCGTCGGCGCGCTGTGCAAGCTGATCGCCGAAGGCGGGCTCACCAACCTGCGCATCATGCAGCACGACGCCGTCGAGGTGATGCGCGACATGATCGCCGACGGCGCACTCGCCGGCGTGCATCTGTTCTTCCCCGACCCGTGGCGCAAGAAGCGCCACTTCAAGCGCCGCATCGTGCAGCCCGAATTCGTCGCGCTGGTGGCGAGCAAGCTCGCGCCCGGCGGCTACCTGCACTGCGCCACCGACTGGGAGGACTACGCGCACTGGATGCTTGAGGTGATCTCCGCCGAGCCCGCGCTGCAGAACACTGCCGACGGCTTCGCGCCGCGCCCCGACTACCGGCCGCTGACCAAGTTCGAGAACCGCGGCATCAAGCTCGGCCATGGCGTGTGGGACCTGGTGTTCCGTCGCGTCGCATGAGGGAGATCAATCAGTGATCCGGGGTCTGTTCCGCTTCGTGTTCGGCTTGCTGCGCTTCATCGGCCGGACGCTCGACTTCGTCGCGCGCGGCTTCTTCTACCTGTTGCTGCTGCTGGGCATCGGCATCCTCGTCGCGCTGTTCCTGCACCCGGCGCCGACGGTGCCGCAGGGCGCAGCGCTGGTGCTGCGTCCGACCGGCTCCATCGTCGAACAGGCGGTGCTCGACGAGCCGCTGGCGCTGTTGCGTGCGGGCGGCGTGCCGGGCGGGCGCGCGGTGCTGGCCGACATGCTCGAGGCGATCCGCGCCGCGCGCAACGACGACCGCATCGGCGCGCTGGTGATCGACACCGATCGCCTGCAGTCGGGCGGGCTGTCCAAGCTCGCCGAGCTGCGCGAGGCGATCGCCGCCTTCAAGGCCTCCGGCAAGCCGGTGCTGGCGCGCGGCGACCACTTCGACCAGGCGCAGTACTACCTGGCTTCGGTCGCCGACGAGGTGCACCTGTCGCCCGACGGTTTCGTGCTGCTGCGCGGCCTCGCGCGCTACGGCATGTACTTCAAGGACGCGCTCGACAAGCTGGGCGTCAAGGTGCATGTGTTCCGCGTCGGCGAGTACAAGTCCTTCGCCGAGCCTTTCATCCGCAACGACATGTCCGACGAGGACCGCGCCTCCTCGCGCGATCTGCTCGACGGCCTGTGGACCCAGCTGCGCGACGACGTCAGCGCCGCGCGCAAGCTGGCGCCGGGTGCGCTGGATGCCTACGTCAATGGCTATCGCGACATCCTCGCGGCCGCCAACGGTGACGCGGCGCTGGCGGCACGCAACGCCGGCCTGGTGGACCAGCTCAGCACGCGCGACCAGTGGCGGGCACGGCTGGCCGAGCGCGTCGGAATCGATGCCGACGGCAAGGACTTCCGCCACATCGAGGCCGACGCCTATCTCGACGTGGTGCGCAGCGCGCGTCCGGCGGCGAGTGACAAGATCGCGGTGATCGTCGCCCAGGGCACGATCGTCGACGGCGAAGAGGCGGCCGGCGTGGTGGCCGGCGACACCTACGCGCAGATGATCCGCGCGGCGCGCGAGGACGACACGGTGAAGGCGGTGCTGCTGCGCGTCGACAGCCCCGGCGGCAGCGCCTTCGCCTCCGAGCTGATCCGGCGCGAACTCGAACTCACCCGCCAGGCCGGCAAACCGGTGGTGGCGTCGATGAGCTCGGTCGCCGCATCGGGCGGCTACTGGATCGCCGCCGGCGCCGACGAGATCTGGGCCGCGCCGGCCACGCTGACCGGCTCGATCGGCATCTTCGCGCTGTTCCCGGAACTGACCGAACCGCTCAAGCGCCTGGGCATCAGCGTCGACGGCGTGGCCACCGCGCCGTTTGCCGGCGCCTTCGATCCGCGCCGGCCGCTCGACCCTGCCGCCGCCGAGGCGATGCAGCTCGGCATCGAGCATGGCTACCGGCGTTTCCTCGACACCGTGGCGCAGGCGCGTCGCATGCCGGCCGCCGACGTCGACAAGGTCGCCCGCGGCCGCGTGTGGACCGGGCAGGCCGCGGCCGGGCTCGGCCTGGTGGACAAGCTCGGCGGCCTGGACGCAGCGCTTGCCGCCACCGCGCAGCGCGCCGGCCTGACGCACTACGCGGTGATCTGGCCGGAGGCGATCGAATCCATCGAGCAGCGCCTGATGCGCCGCCTGATCGGCCTTGCCGGCAGCGCCGGCCTGCTCGCCGGCCCCGCCGTGGCGGCGGCGCCATTGGCGACAGTGCTCGACGACCTGCAACGCAGCGGGCGCGAGCTGCTGCGCTGGAACGATCCGCAACACCGGTACGTGCATTGCCTGTGCGAGGCACCCTGATGACACGAACGAAGGAGACCGAGGCATGAAACTGAGCAGCCAGAGCTTCAATGACGGCGCCCGCATTCCGGGCGAGTTCGCCTTCTGCATTCCGGCCGACGCGGGCCACGTCTGCCTGGGGAAGAACCTCAACCCGCAGCTGTCGTGGTCGGACGTGCCCGCCGGCACCAAGTCCTTCGCGCTCATCTGTCACGATCCCGACGTGCCCAGCAAGGGCGACGACGTCAACCAGGAAGGCCGTACCGTCCCGGCCAGCCTGCCGCGCGTCGATTTCTTCCACTGGATCGTCGTCGACCTGCCGGCGGACCTGTGCGAGATCGCCGCCGGTCATTTTTCGTCCGAAGTCACGCCGGGCGGCAAACCCGGACCGGAGGCCGCGCTCGGCGCGCGCCATGGCGTGAATGACTACACCGCCTGGTTCGCCGGCGACGAGGCGATGAAGGGCGACTATCACGGCTACGACGGCCCGTGCCCGCCGTGGAACGACGAGATCGTTCACCACTACGTGTTCACGCTGTACGCGCTCGACGTGCCGCGCTGCGCGGTGCAAGGCCGTTTCACCGGAGCCGACGTGCGCGCGGCGCTTGCCGGCCATGTGCTGGCCGAGGCCAGGCTCACCGGCACCTACACGCTGAATCCGGCGCTCAAGGGCTGATCGCCGCTGCGGTCGCTGCCGCTGCACTGCGCTCGCGCTCGACATCCGGGCTGGCATCCAGGCCCGCGGCCTCCCAGCCGATCAGGGCGAGCTTGCGCTCGCTGCCCCAGCGGTAGCTGCCGATGTCGCCGCTCTCGCGGATGACGCGGTGGCAGGGGATCAGGTAGGCGAGGGTATTGGCCGCGAGCGCGCCGCCGACCGCGCGCTGTGCCCCGGGGGCGCCGAGGCGCTGCGCCAGTTGATGGTAGGACGTCAGCCTGCCGAAGTCGGTGCGCAGCAGCGCTTCCCACACCTTGATCTGGAAGTTCGTGCCGCGCAGCACCAGATGCACCGATCCGCGCGTCGGCATGCGCGGGAAGATGCGGTGCAGCAGACCCTGCGCCGCGCCGTCGTCGCGGCGCAGCGCGGCGCCCGGCCACAGCGCCGCCCTTGGCCCCCGGGGCGATTTCCGGGACCGGCACGATGACCCCGGCCTGATAGGCGTTCTCTCCCTCGACCTTGCGCATGTAGTACTCGCGCGGGGTCTTGTCCGCGGGCACGAAGGCGGATACGAAGTAGTGCTGGACCATGGCCAACCAGCCGTTCTCCGCCGTCTTGGCGAACTTCGCCTTGCCGGCCGCGATGTCGTCGAAGGTGATCTTCTGGTATTTGTCGGCATCGGTATAGACGGCCGGGCCGGTGAAGGTCGACACCATCATGGTCTCGCCTTCGGGGGCCACGTTGTCGCGCTGTAACTGGTAGTAGGCATGCGTGGTCAGGGGCTTGTCGCCGGCGTTACTGATTTCCCACGCCACGTCGACCAGGTAGGAGCCGCGCCGGAAGGTCAGTATCTTGGCGACGTCGGCGCCATTCCCGGCTTTCGCTTCAAGGCGCACCTTGAGTTCATCGGCGCCTTCGGCCAGTTTCAGCGGTCCATCGACCAGGCGAAACTTCGTACGGTGATTGGGGAGACCCTCGCCGATCAGGCCGCTCTGGGCCTGATACTTGTGCTTGACATCGAACAGGTCGAAGGTCTTGTCCTTGTCCTGATGCTCCTTGTACTTGAGCAACTCGAGCTTGACGATGTCGCCGCCCTGCGCCGAAACCGTGGCATTCACCAGATCGGTGGCTACCGTAAAGGTTTCACCGGGCGTCGCCGCCGACGCTCCCGCTGCGCCCGGCGCTGGCGACGGGGCGGCGCCGGCATGCAAGAGGGCGCTGGGCCGGGGCGCGGCGCCGCCCGCCGGAGTTCCTGCGGCGACACTGGCGGCGGGTTTGGGCTGGTTGTACTTCTGCCAGCTTTCCCAGAGCATGAAGCTCGAGAAAGTGAAGATCAGAACCAGGATCAGGCGACGAGTGTCCATGAACAGCCTACGTAATCAAGCATTCGCAAATCAGGGTACCGGATCGTACCCGCCGGGATGCCAGGGATGACAGCGGCCGATGCGCTTGACGCCGAGCCAGCCACCCTTGATGGCACCGTACTTCTCTACCGCTTCCACTGCATATTCCGAACAGGACGGATAATAACGGCAACTGCGTCCCAGAAACGGGCTGAACGCGTACTGATAGGCACGGATCATGGCCACCAGCAGGCGCTTCATCGGCCGTTGACCTTGGGCTGACCTGCGGCCAGTTTCTCCAGCAGGGAAACGAAGTCGTCCGCCAGCATCTTCCGGTCAAGGCGCAGCGGCTTCACCGCCAGGCGGGCGACCAGGTCGACCGCCGGGAGGTCGGCGCGCAGACAGCGAAACCGCTCGCGCAGGATGCGCTTGCAGCGGTTGCGGTCGACCGCTCTGGCAAGCACTTTTTTGCCGACGACAACGCCGAGCCTTGCTTCACTCGCGTCAGCGGGGCGCGGCTGGTAGTGGAGGGTCAGCAATTTTCCCCGGATCGCCCGCCGGAAACCAAAAACGGATGAAAACTCATCCGTTCTTGTCAGGCGATGACATCTGGCGAAGGTTCTGGCCGCTCCGCCAAGCGTCCGGTCTAGACGCCGAGACGTTTGCGACCCTTGGCGCGGCGGGCAGCTATGACTGCACGGCCACCCTTGGTGCGCATGCGGACCAGGAAGCCATGGGTGCGCTTGCGGCGCACGACCGACGGTTGATACGTGCGTTTCATTTGAAAATCCCTTGATGTGCTAAGAAAAACATTGAATTACACCGCGCTTCGCGACATGTTGTCAAGATCAATTATTTCCGCAAGCTGTGGATAACTTGCGCCGGCACGGGTAGAATTCCTGCTTCCCGGGCTATCGGCGTTGCACCCGGGGTTCTTGCGATTCATTACACAAATCAATTTCTTGGGTCTACCGCCAGGGGCTGCTACCAGGCCGGCGGGGAGGGGTATCGTTGGCGATGGGCAGTTTTTGGGAATCCTGTCTGCAGCGTTTCGAGCAGGAATTGCCGGTGCAGCAATTCAACACCTGGATCAAGCCGCTGCGGCTGGAAGGCGAGGACAGTCTCCGGGAAGGACTGCGGCTCATCGCGCCCAACGGTTTCATCATGAAATGGGTACGTGACCGTTACCTGGCACGGATCGAGGACTACAGCCGCGCTTTCTTCGCGCATCCGGTCACCATCGCCCTTGTCATCGACGGCGCGAGGCCGGCCAACTCTCGCGGGAGCACGCCACAACTCACGTCGGAAGCAGCAAGCATCCCCGCACCCGCAGCCGAAAGAAACGGCAAGCGCGACAGTGTGTACGAAAAGTCGCGGCTCTTCGACTCGTTCACCTTCGACAATCTGGTCGTCGGCAAGGCAAACGATCTCGCGCGAGCCGCCGCCGTCCAGGTCGCCAACAATCCCGGCGGCGCCTACAATCCGCTATTCATCTATGGCGGCGCCGGACTCGGCAAGACGCACATGATTCACGCCATGGGCAACAGGATTCTTGCCGAGACGTCGGAAAAGATCGTGCGTTACGTACACGCCGAGGACTACTACTCGGACGTCGTGCGGGCCTATCAGCAAAAGTCGTTCGACAGTTTCAAGCGAACTTATCGCTCGCTCGATGTCCTGCTCCTTGACGATGTCCAGTTCTTCAACGGAAAGAATCGTTCTCAGGAAGAATTCTTTTTTCTTTTCAATGCGTTGATCGAATCTCGCAAGCAGATCATCATAACCTGCGACACCTATCCGAAGGACATCAACGGCCTCGACGACCGCCTGGTGACGCGGTTCGACTGGGGTCTGACCGTCCAGATCGAGCCGCCTGAACTGGAAATGCGGGTCGCCATCCTGAAACGCAAGGCGGAAGCGGAAGGCCTGCAGCTTGACGACGAGGTGGCTTTTTTCGTTGCCAAGCATTTGCGGTCGAATGTGCGGGAACTTGAAGGCGCCTTGAAAAAGGTGATGGCGTACGCTTCATTTCACGCACGGCCGATCGCGATGGATCTGGCGAAGGAAGCGCTGAAGGACCTGATCGGTTCGGCTCGCAATATCGGCATTGAC
>JAFLDQ010000106.1 GCA_017302355.1 Dechloromonas sp. | reverse complement strand
TTCGCAACGGGCTGCCGCCCTGTCTCCCCGCGCCGCTCACGTTTCGGCCTTGAGCCCGTGCGCATCCTTGCAATACTGACACCCGCCTGTTTCCGTCCGGCAACCGGAAGAGGGCGCTCGGTGAATTGGCGAACGAGAAAATGAAAACACGGCACGTATTGGCGATCGATCCGCAAGATCATCTGAGCGATCAGCGAGACCGGATCGTGGCTGACTCCCGGGTTCTCCATTGCGTGGAATCCGTCGCCGCGGCGAAGGAGATCCTCCGGGCGAATCATTGCAGCGTCGGGCTGGTGGTCTTCGACTCGCCGGAACCGGCATTCCGCGAAGAGATCGAGCAATTGATCTCGGCCACGCCGACCACCGAGTGGATTGCCATCGTCACGCGGACAACGATTGGCTACAAGGCGTTGCACGCGTTCATCCTGAATGCCTTTCACGACTTCCATACCCTTCCGGTCGACCCGCAGCGCCTTGCCATGACCATCGGCCACGCCTGCGGCAGGGCAGGACTGCGCTTGGCCCTGGCCGCCCCCGACAATGCCTCCGGACGCTTCGGCATCCTCGGCGCCAGCCCGGCGATGACGGACTTCTTCCGCAAGCTGGAGAAGGTGGTCGATGCCGATCTGCCGGTGCTGATCGGCGGCGAATCGGGTACCGGCAAGGAACTGGTGGCGAAGGCCATGCACGGCCATTCGTCACGATCGCAGAGGCCCTTCGTCGTCGTCAACTGCGCCGCCATCCCGGCCAACCTGATCCAGGCCGAGCTGTTCGGATACGAGAAGGGCGCGTTTACCGGCGCCACCGAGCGCAAGATCGGCAAGATCGAGGCGGCGAACGGCGGCCTGCTGTTTCTCGACGAGATCGGCGACCTGCCGCTCGAACTCCAGGGAAACCTCCTGCGCGTCCTGCAGGAGCGCACCATCATGCGCCTCGGGTCGACTCAGGCGATCCCCGTCGACTTCCGGCTGGTTGCGGCGACCCATGTCGACCTGCACGAAGCGATGGTCGCCAAGCGTTTTCGCGAGGATCTGTTCTACCGCCTCAATGTCATCCAGTTGCACTTGCCGCCGCTGCGCGAGCGTGGCGGCGACATCGCCATGCTGGCCGAAACGGTGCTCCGCAACTTCGCCTCGGCCACCCCCAAATGCCGGGTCGCCGGGTTCACCGCCGAGGCCCTGCGCACCGTCAACAGTTACCCCTGGCCGGGCAATGTGCGCGAGCTCATCAACCGGGTTCGCCGCGGGGTGATCATGAGCGAAGGTCGGCTGGTCGGTTCCGCCGACATGGGTTTCGAGGCCGCCGACCTCGAGCCGGCCGCCGTGACCCTGGAGGCGGCGCGCGCCTCGTTCGAGCGCGACATCGTCGAAACCAGCCTGCGCGCCAACAGCAACAACGTCAGCAAGACCGCCCGTCAGCTCGGCATTTCCCGCGTCACCCTCTACCGGGTGATGAACCGGCTGCAGATCGCGTTGTAGGCGGTCTCCGGCCGGTCGCCGCGCGCCTGACCCTTGCGGCCGGCGCCGGCCGTCCGTGCAGGTGGAGGTTCAACGCTCGACGACTCCCTTCGGGTCGCCGGATTGCGGCCATTCCCCTGCCATCCGCATGTCGTCAAATGGCGACAGGAATTGCCATGCAAGCCCCGCCAATCAACGATTCCGCCCGCCGCAAGGGCCTGCCCTGCGCGCCGTATCGCCGGCGTTACAGGCGGCGCCGGCGCGCGTAAATCCTTGTCGCGTCGTCACAGGGGCGACCAAAGAACCGCCCCGTCGCGTAACAGGATCCGGCGATGTGCCGACCCGGTGTTTCACACTCGTTACACAATTGGCCGCGGCCAAGCGACGGCATCTTCTCCTTTATTGAAGATTCACCCTGCAATCAAAGCCTTGCAGAAGGTTCCAAGCCCTGGCACAAGCATTGCTATGAAGATACCCGAAGGGCGTGGCGCAGGGCTGCGACCACTTCTAATATTTCTTTTGATTGGAGGATTACCATGAACAAGACTCTTTTGGCAGTGGCCGTTGCTCTCGCCTACAGCGTGACCCCGGCATGGGCGGATGATAGGGGTGGCGGTGACCGCCACGACAAGAAGTCCGATCCGTCGCTCGAGGTAAACGTCGACATCAAGGACAGCGGCAACGACAACAGCCACGACAACGGTCCGAGAAACGCCAGGAATGCGGGTGGCTACGGCAATGCCGCCGCCAACAACGGTTCGACCGCCAGCACCAGCTTCAGCAATTCCTTCAACACGAGCGTGGCGGTTGCCAAGAGCGAGCTGAACGGTACCGTTAGTCGTAATAGTGTCGGCGGCATCGGCAACGTGGCCACGAACAACGGTTCCGTCTACGGCGGTACCGGCGGCGTGGGTAACGGCGGCGCCGGCGGCAAAGGCGGTGAGGCGAGAGGCGGTGCCGCCGGCAATGCGGCTGCCCAGGCCGCTGCGGGCGATGCCAGGATTGGCGACGCCAGGGCCGGAGATTCCCGCAATGGCGGGGCCGAGAATGGCAGCGCCGGCAGGGGCGGAAACGCCCATGGTGCGTCCAACACCCAGGCCAACGACGGCGCCGGCACGAGTGGTCACAGCGCCAATCTGGGTCTCGGCGCGGGCGGCAGCACCCTTGGCGCCAGCGGCGGTCTTGGCGGCTCCGCCGGCGCCGTCGATGTCAGCAAGGGCGGCCATGCCGGTGCGCTTGGCGGCGGTCTCGGTGTCGCCGCTTCGAACCAGAACGCCGGCTGCTGCGATGAGCCGAACGGCCTCAGCCGCGGAGGTTTTGGCGGCGGCGGTCACGGGAAGCCCTCCGGGTCGGGCGACACCACCACCCAGACCGCCACCAATGGCGGCGGTAACGGTACGGGCACTGGCACCGCCACCGGCGGCGCAAGCGGGCAAAGCAGCGCAACCGCCAACGCGGGCGGCGTCACCGGCGGCGCCGTGACCGGCACCGGCGGCGCCGGCAGCAATAGCGGTACTTCCACTTCCGGCCAGGCTTCGGCGAGCGGCACCAACAACGGCACGGCGACCAACACGGCCGGCAACGGCGGACAGAATGGCTCGGCGACCAATGGCAGCTCGTCCACGCATGCCGCCAACGGTAGCGCCACCGGCGGCGCCGGCGGCGCGGCTGCCAAGGAAGGTGGCGCTGGCGGCGCCGGTACTGGCGGCGTCGGCAACGGCGGCGCTGGCGGCACCGGCGGCGTTGGCGGTGCGGGCGGCTACATCGCCGTCGATGCGGGCACCTTCAACATGTCCAACAACATGAGCAGCGTCGGCCAATCCGCCGCCGGCATCATGGTGGCCGCCCAGAACAGCGGGATGAACGCCATGGTTCAGCAGGCGGTCACCGTCCAGGCCAACCTGAACGTCGGCAAGTAAGCAGCCAGCGGTCCCGGGGCCTTGCGGCTCCGGGGCTTTTCGCTTTTCCAGAAAGGGGAAGAACGTGAAAACAGTTACGCATTCCCGTTGGTTGATGGTCACGACCTTGCTGGGGGCCGCCTGCCTTCCGCCGCAGGCGGGCGCCGAGGAGGCGGGCCAGGGGGCGACGCTGCCCGCGGGCAACGTGTTCGGCATTGCCGCGGTCGACAGCGAGGATCTGGCGATTTCCCGTGGCGGCGCCGAACTCGACATCACGCTCAGCGAAGCCAGGGCTGCCGGGTTGGTCAGCGACAACCACGCGTCCAACCTGACCACGGGCAGCAACTACGTCAATGACGGTTCGTTGGCCGGCGCCAGCGGCTTCTCGACGGTGGTGCAGAATTCCGGCAACAACGTGCTGATCCAGAACGCGACCGTCATCAATGTGAAGGTTCAGTGATGCGCTGCCCTGCGCTGCGGGTTCTCTGCCTCCTCTCGCTGCTGGCCGGCGCCGTCGGCGCTGCGGCCGCTCCGAAGGGGTTCGTCGATCTCCCGGCGCAGGCGGGCGCTTCCTACTCGGCGCCGGTCGTCAGCATGAAGGAACAGCGTTTCCAGAATACGCTGCATCAGCAATACGATTTCAGTTGCGGGTCGGCCGCGCTGGCCACCCTGCTGACCCATCACTACAACTTCCGGGTCAGCGAGCAGGATGTCTTCCGCGAAATGTTCGTCAGCGGCGATCAGGCGAAGATCCGGAAGGAGGGCTTCTCGCTGCTCGACATGAAAAGCTACCTCGTCGCCCACGGCTTCGATGCCGACGGCTACGTCGCCGAGCTGGACAAGCTCTCGACGGCCAAGGTGCCGGCCATCGTCCTGATCAAGGAAAACGGGTATTTCCATTTCGTCGTGGTCAAGGGCTTGCGCGACGGCCGGGTTCTGATCGGCGATCCGTCCACGGGCACGCGGGTCATTTCACGGAACAGGTTCAACGAGATCTGGGCCAACAACATCCTGTTCGTCGTCAAGAACAAGCTGGAAGTCGCCCGCTTCAACGCCGACCGCGACTGGCAGGCGGCTCCCGCCAGCCCGATTGCCGCCGGTCACCATCGCGGCACCGCCGACTACAACCTGCCCAAGCGCGGGCCCGCCGATTTCTGAGGAGATGGCCATGATCTTCTCCCGCCTCCAACTCTCCAGCCTGCTCGTTGCCGGCGGGATGGCGGTGTCCGTCCAGTTCCTCGCGAGCAGCCTGGAAACCCTGATTTTCGGAAATGTCATCCAGACCGCGGGCGCCGATGGCGACGAGGACGCCGCCACGATGAACGTGGCGCTCGCCGATGGCCCGGACAGCCGGGCGTGCGCCGTGGCCAAGCGCCGCGCGCTCACGGTTGCGCCGGAACTCCTGTCGCTCGCCGCGTGGCCGCTCGACGACCATGCGCCGGCCGAATGCAGCACTGCGGCGCAGGATGCTGTCGCCGCGGTCGATGAAACGCTGCCGGCCGGGGTCGAGGTTGCCGAGGTGGCGCCCGCCGCCGTCCTCGCCGAGGCCGTCCTGGCGGAACTGACGGGCGCCGAAAAGCCCGTTGCGAAGAAATTGCCAAGGCAAGCGCCGGAGGCGCCCGACACCGCCGCTGTCCTGGGATCGCAACTGGCGGCCTTGGACACGGCGTCGCTCGACGAGGTTCGCGGCGGTTTCGAGCTGGAGGGCGGCAGTCTCAAGTTCTCGATCGGCATCGAGCGCGCCGTCTACATCAACGGCAACCTGGTCGCCACCAACGTGCTCAACCTCAAGGATCTCCAGTCGACCGCCGGAGGAGCCAGCGTTGCGGGTGCGCTACCGGCAACGCCTTCTTCCGGCGCCCTGGTCGTTCAGAACGGACCGGGCAACTACGTCGCCCCGCAGGTCGTCCAGAACCCGGCCGCGACGGTCATTCAGAACTCGCTGAACGACCAGAAGATCCAGAGCGTCACAACCATCAATGCCAGCGTCAACAGCCTGCAGACGGTGCGCGCGATGTCGGTTCAGAGCGCAATCCAGCACGGCATCGTCAGCTCCCTGCGGCGCTGATCCTCACCGCCGGCTGTCCTGCCCTTCGGCAAGGTGAAACGGAAAACGGGCCTTCGCGGCCCGTTTCGTTGTGCTGTCGCCGACGTGGACAGCATGCCTGGCGTCAGAACGAGATCGGCACCCGCAATCCGAGCGTCACGTCCGGCGTATCCCGCGTGACGCCGACGCCGACCGTCAGTCCCAGCGAGGTTGACGGCGTCAGGCGCTGCGAGTAGCCGAGCATCAGCGTTCCCAGCTGGATGCGCGAACTGTTGATGGCGTCTTGCCCGTTCATCTTCGTCTTGCCGACGGAAGCGCCGTCGTAGCCGAGGCTGAACGACGACTTCTCGTTGAGCGCCAGTCCCATGCCGAAGTTGAATCCGAAGACATCGCCCGCATCCACCTCGCCAAGATACACCGGCCCTTGGGTGGTGTTCATCGTGACCCCGGAACGCGAGAGATTGAACTGGTAGTTGATGCCGCCGAAGAAGACCGCCGGGTCGGTTGGATACAGGACGGTCAGGCCCGGCTGGATGGTGTAGAAGCCCGAACCCCTCGGCAACTCGGTCTCCATCCGGTTGGTGATCAGTTCCGGCGCCTGGGTGGTCTCGGTCACTACCTCGAACGGATCCTTGCCGGTGCGGCTCTTGAAGCGCAGGCTGCCGACGTACACCGGCTTATCGACACTCGTTTCGTTGAACTGGTAGCGCGCGGTCGCCTCGACATCGCCAATGCCTTGACCGGTACTGTTGAAGAGGTCGTCGCGGCCGGCGCCGATGTTCAGCGGGCGGGTCAGTTGATCGTCCGAGCGATAGACATACGGGATCTTGGCCTCGAGCTCCATGCGGTTGGTCACGCCCCAGCGCCCGGTGAAGTTGGCGACGGTGGAATTGCGCCTGACTTCGCGCACATCGATGAGGCCGATGGTGATTGCCGGAATGATGGTGTAGCCGACCAGCGATACCCGGTTGCTCGACGAGTACGAGTACTGCAATCCGGTCTCGAAGGAGAACTGACCGGCAGGCGTCAGCACGCCCGGCTGTTCGAAGATCTGCGCCACCTGCTGGACCCGTTCCGGCCGGCTTTCGCCGACCGTGGCCGGCGGTTGCGCCGCAGCCGCCTGCGCAACCGGCGCCGCCTTGGGCGCCTGGGCCACCTGCGCGGGCGGCGGTTCCTTGCCCTTCGCTGGCGTGGCGGCGGCTACGGTCGTGGCCGGAACCTCGACCCCCAGCGCCTGCTGGATCTTCTGCAACCGGGCGTCGGTATCCGCCAGCTGCTTCTTGAGCGCTTCCATCCGCTTGGCCTGTTCATTGACCTTTGCCTTCAGCGCCTTGGCCTCGGCCGCCGAGATCTCCGCCGCCTGGGCGAATCCGCTGAAGACGAGAGCCAAAGCCGCGGCAACGCCGGTGGCCCGGAACGGCACGCGGGAATACAGATTAACTTTCATCCCTAACCCCTTCTATTTAACCAATAATTCAGCATACTCCCAATGCTGGGACGGTTGACCTCCTTTTGTCCTTTCCCGGCATTGCGGTGTTGTAAAAACATCAGTCCGCTTCCATCGGCCGACGATGCCCATGGGTCGTCACCGGCAGCGAACGTCTGCCGTGCCGCACCGGGGTCGCCGCCGGGCGGCGGCTGGCGCCGCGGTTGCGGTCGACCGTCGATTTCGCGCGAAAATGGTCGGCGACTCGAGGTTGCCGGCGAGGCGGCGACGGTCGACGACTTTTGGCTTCGCCCATGCCTGCCGGACCCGACGCAGCGATCGGCCGGGGCGCCCGCTCCAGCACGCGCCGTCCGGGCGCTGTCAGTTTTTTCGACAGTCGCCGCGCCCAGAATCTTCCTCTCGGACAGACCGCGCGACTCCGCCGCCCGGCGAGGCCGGCGGCCGGCTATCATGCGGTCGCCGTTGTCTTTCGCCCCGGACCGCGCGGCGCGTCGATCCGCTGCGGCGCTGCTGCCGCAGGCTCAACTGCAACGGCAAGCCGCTCCGCATCCACTTTTCCGGCCCAGTCCGGCCCGCGCTTCGCAAGGCCACGCCATGAACCCAGCCTACGTATCGACCTTTCTCGGCAACCGCTTCTATCTCGGCCGTCCGCGCATCGACGATGTGGCGATCGAGGACATCGCCCACGGACTCGCCTACCAGCGCCGTTTCAACGGCCAGACCAGCGCCTTCTATTCGGTCGCCCAGCACAGCCTGATGGTCATGTCGCTGGCGCCGCAAGCCCTTCGGCTGCACGCCCTCCTCCATGACGCGGCCGAGGCCTATCTCGGTGACATGGTGAAGCCGTTGAAATTCCTCTTTCCCGAATTCGGCGTCCTCGAGGCGCGGGTCATGCGGATCATCGGCCAGCGCTTCGCGCTCGACCTGACCCGTCCCGACCCGGCGATCAAGCGTGCGGACAGGATCGCCCTGGCCACCGAGAAGCGCGATCTCATGCCCCATTCGACCGAACCGTGGGACTATCTCGAAGGAATCGAAGCCCTGCCCGACATCATCGAGCCGATGAGTCCGCAAGCCGCCAAGGAGGCCTTCCTGGAGGAATTCCACCGGCGGGCCGCGCATTCCGCGGAACGCGACCGCTGATCTGGCGGAATGGCCGCCTTCGAGGGGAGGCCGCAGGGGTGCGGGCCGCTGTCCCGCACACCGTCGCGGCTTTCGCGCCCAGGCGGCCAGGCATCGGCCCGGCTTCGGCCTGCTGCCTGCGGCATTGATCGCGATGGCCTGCTTGCCGCCGCGAACTCCTCGCGTTGCGACCGCCCCCGTTGGTCGATTGGCGGAAAAGCCGGAGAATGTCGACCGACGATCCGGGGCCGGGGAACCGGAATAGGGGGAAAACCAAATCATGGACGCCACCACCACCGCTGACCGGCTGGCCGCGAGCGAGGCCGCCGAGAGGCTGATCGATGACGGGCAGTTTCACGATCTGATCCGTGGCCGTAGCCGGCCCCTGCTCGAGATCGCCTGCCGCCTGGCCGCCATGCGCGGCGGCGAAGTGGATCTGACGCGGCCACTGAGCGGCCGCCTGCTGCTCGAGTCGGACAAGCTCGAGGAGGTGCTCGACGAGTACGGCGCCCGCCATAACCGCCGCTGGAGCCGGTTCCGCGCCCTGACGGCGACCCTGAGGAACTTCGCCCGCATCGGCCAGGCGCTGGCCCATGTACAGCGCCGCCTGCCCGCCTACCGGCTGCAGCCGATCGCCAGCGATTTCCTGGCCGCCACCCGCGAACATTTGCGCCTCGCGGGCGGCGTCGTCGCCAAGGTCGCCGCCGGCCTCGTGGAGGAAGCGCGAGTGCTTGGCATCGGGGTGGATGGCCTCGCCCCGTCGCCCGAGGATTTCTCGGAGCATCTGCCGCCGGGGCGTCTGCTGCGCGATCGCGACGACCGCATTGCCGGCGACCCCAGCGCCACCATTCCCCACCTGGCCACGGAGTTCCTGAACCTGGCGGCCGAGAGCGGCCGCTTGCGTGACGCGGCCCGGGTCGCGCCGGTCGACTATGCCGCCTGCTTCCCTGACCCGGTCAGCGAGGAACGTCTGCGCCAGCTCGCCTTCCGCTTCCACAACCTGCAGTCCCTCTACGACACGCACGTCGCCGGAACCGCGCTCGAGACTGCGGACGCCGATCTGCCGACCTTGCGCGGTCACGCCAGCGTCATCTATCACCTGCTCGGGATGGCGACCGACCTGGCCCACTACTACGAGCGGCACGTCAGGCCGCGGATCGGCCATACCGCGCTGAGCGAGGGGCCGGTGGTGGATATCGACGCCGCCATGGCGACGCTGTTCGGCTACGCCATGACCTATTCCAGCGACTATCTGGCCGCCGGGCAGCGCCTCAGCCAGGACATTCTGCGCCGCTATGCCGAGCCCGCGCGCCTCGACGTGCCGGCGCCCTGTTACCGGGGTTTCCACGTCCGCCCGTCCAATCTGGTGGCGCGCATCGTCGCGCATTACGGCAGCGAGGTGCGGATGGATCTGGACGGCGAGCTGTTCGACGCGGGTTCGCCGCTCGCCCTGTTCCGCGCCAACGAGACCATCAATGCCCGCAAGCGACGTTGGCTGGCGGCGCAGATCGCCCGCGTCGCTCCCAAGCGGGACGGAGCGCTCGCCGCGGCAGCCGTCGAAGCCGCTGTGCTGGCCATCGTTCACCGCCTTGCCGGCGAGGGAAAGATCGTCCTCTACCGCCAGCCGCTCGAGCTTTCGGACCAGATCGGCCGCCGTGGCGGCGGCGTCCTCGAAAACACCGTGGCCGAGATTGCCGGCCTGCAGGCCACGGGACAAATGGACATCCGCACCGACCTCACCGTCACCTTCATCGGCGACCGGCGCGTGCTGGCCGACCTCGACACCCTGGCCAGGCATGGCTACGGCGAGGACAACTTCGGCAACAACGTGTTGCTGCCGCCGGAACTGGCGTATCTGCGGCGTTAGCGCGCTCAACCATGGGGCGATCCCGGTCGGCGGCGCATCCAGGGAATCCGGGCGGTCAACCGCGGTTGCCCGGAAGATCGCGCTTGGCCGGGCCGGTGCGGGGGGAACGCGGGGAGCGCCAGCCATCGGTTGCCGTCCGTTGCTTGACGGGTCGCTCGACGGCGGGGGATACTTCCGTTCAATCGCTCGTTTCCTACTGTCGTCCGTTCCACCCTCGTTTCCCGCCCCTCCCGATCAACCGCAACCGGAATCAGCCAATCATGAGTTCAGCACAGATCAAACCCGGCGTCGCCACTGGCGACGAGTTGCAAGCCATCTTCGAACTGGCCAAGGCCGGGCAGTTCGCCCTGCCGGCAGTCAACGTCATCAACACCAGCACGGTCAACTCCGTCATGGAAACCGCCGCCGAGCTCAATTCGCCGGCGATCATCCAGTTCTCCAACGGCGGTGCGCAATTCTTTGCCGGCAAGGGCCTCGACAACACCGCCCAGCGCTCCTGCATCGCCGGCGGCGTCTCCGGCGCCCAGCACATCCATCTGATGGCCGAACTGTATGGCGCGACGGTCATCCTGCACACCGACCACGCGGCCAAGAAGCTGCTGCCCTGGATCGACGGCCTGCTCGATGCCGGCGAACGGCACTTCAAGGCCCACGGCAAGCCGCTCTACAGCTCGCACATGCTCGACCTGTCGGAAGAGCCGATCGAGGAGAACATCGACACCTGCAAGCGCTATCTCGAGCGGATGAGCAAGATGGGAATGACGCTCGAAATCGAACTGGGCGTCACCGGCGGCGAAGAGGACGGCGTCGACAATACCGGCGTGGACAGCTCGCGCCTCTACACCCAGCCCGAGGACGTCGCCTACGCCTACGAAGAACTGTCGAAGGTCAGCGACCGTTTCACGATCGCCGCCTCGTTCGGCAACGTCCATGGCGTCTACAAGCCGGGCAACGTCAAGCTGCAGCCGGTCATCCTGAAGAACTCGCAGGAATTCGTGCAGAAGAAGTTCGGCACCGGGGAACACCCGGTCAACTTCGTCTTCCACGGCGGATCGGGATCGACGCTCGAGGAGATCCGCGAAGCGATCTCCTACGGCGTCGTCAAGATGAACATCGACACCGACCTGCAGTGGGCGTTCTGGGAAGGCGTGATGGGCTTCTACAAGAAGAACGAAGGCTATCTGCAGGGCCAGATCGGCAACCCCGAAGGCGACGACAAGCCGAACAAGAAGTTCTACGATCCGCGCGCCTGGCTGCGCAAGGGCGAGGACGCCTTCCGGGCCAGACTGAAGCAGGCTTTTGCCGATCTCAACAACATCGGCACCCTGGGGTAAGCGCGGCGCGGCGCATGCAGACGGGCTGGTCCGGATCCGGGCTGGCCCTTTTTTGTATCCAGTTCGTCCGCTGCGCACCGAGCCTGCTACACAAACCCGTCATTTCGCTCCCGGCCTTCGTCCACCCGGGTCAGGGGAGATTCATCAGCCGTTGACGCGGCTTTCACAGTAATCCCATCTTGTCCACCGAGGATCCAACCATGAGTACCCTGGCAGAGCAGCTAGTCCAGACAGAAGCGCACAACTCGATTTTCGAAGCGGCCGTGCGCCAGCTTCCCCTTCCGGTCTGCGCCGCGTTCGGCTCGTCGAGCAACCCGCAGCCGGTCAGCTTCAGCAACACCAGCCGTATTCTCGGCACCA
>JAFLDQ010000105.1 GCA_017302355.1 Dechloromonas sp. | reverse complement strand
ATCGACACGAAACTGGAAGAAGGCATGGAAATCGAACTCGAAGCCGACCTGCTCGGCAGTTGCGAACCATGAGCCGGCCCGGACCGCTGGACGGCATCCGCGTTCTCGACCTGACCCGGCTCCTCCCAGGGCCGGTCGCCACGCTGCACCTGGCCGATCTCGGGGCTGAGGTCATCAAGATCGAGGATCCGCAGGTCGGCGACTATGCGCGTACGCTAGGCACCGGCGAGGGCGCGGACAGCGCCTACTTCCGGATGATCAACCGCAACAAGCAGGGTCTGCGGCTTGATCTGAAGAAGGCGGAAGGCGTCGAAGTGTTCAAGCGCCTAGCCAGCACCGCCGACGTGATCGTCGAGAGCTTCCGGCCGGGGGTCATGGACAAGCTCGGGGTCGGTTACGCCGTGATCACCGCGCTCAACCCGCGGATCGCCTACTGCTCGATCAGCGGCTACGGGCAGGACGGCCCGTACAAGGACCTGGCCGGGCATGACATCAACTACCTCGGCTATGCCGGGGTGCTCGACCAGATCGGCTGCGAGGGCTGCGACCCGGCGATCCCGAATTTCCAGATCGCCGACCTGCTCGGCGGGGCGCTGACCGCCGCCATGGGCATCCTGGCGGCGGTGATCGACGCGCAGCGCACCGGCAAGGGGCGCCAGGTCGACGTGTCGATGACCGACAGCATTCTCGCGCACACCTATTTCACGATGTTGCGCCTGAACGACAGCGGCCACTCGCTGCCGCGCGGTGCCGACCTGCTGTCGGGCGGTCTCCCCTGCTACGGCGCCTATCGCTGCGCCGACGGCAAGCACATGGCGGTAGGCGCGCTGGAAGGCAAGTTCTGGAAGCTCTGTTGCGCGGCTCTCGGCCGCCCGGAATGGGTCGGGCGGCAATGGGACGCCGGCCTGCGCGCCGAGGTGGCGGCCGTCTTCGCAACGCGGCCGCGGGACGAGTGGGCGAACCTGTTTGCCGCGGTCGACTGCTGCGTAACGCCGATTCTGACCCCGGAAGAAGCGCTGGCGAACGAGCAGATCGTGGCCCGCGGCATGGTGCTGGAGGAAGGCGGACTGACCCAGTTCACCCCGCCGCTCAAGATGTCCGACTTCGCATTCACCGTCCGCCAGCCAGCCCCCGGCGCCGGCCAGCACAACGCGGCGATCCTCGCCGCCGCCGGCTACAGTCCCGCCGAGATGGAACGGCTGGATGCTCGCGGTGCATTCGGTTGAGCAGGTTGCGATGGTTTGCCGAGGAGATGTGGGCGAGGCGTCCGGTCTGGCCAAGAGTTTCCCCGCTGCCGGAGGGAAGACCGATTGCAGAATCGGGCTGGAAACAGCCACAGATCGCCCTTCAGCACTGCCGCAAGCTGGGCACTGGAACGGCCGCTTCACGCTTGTATCTGCCCGATACCCTTCGCCTGCAACGCGCCCCCCAAGACGGCTGGCTTGAGGCTCAGGCTGCCCAGAAAACACAAATTCAGGCGCGTCTGTGGTCAGACCAGCGTGGATGGAACTTGGTGCCGCGGCACTGCCGAGATGAATGGATTCATTGGATCGCCAGCTCAATGGCACGTACCTGCATCGCGGTCAATTGCCTGAGCAAGCCCGCTGCACGGTCGCGCGTGCCCGGGGACATCAAAGTCATTTGTTGGGACGCACCGTGACTGACTGGCCAGCTTGAGCAGGTTCCATTGAAGGTCTCGCACGAGACGTGCGTCCCGGCCTCGACGAATCCGTCAGCCCCGAGGTAACCCGCGCCGAAGAAAAAAGCGATCCGTTCCGACAGATCTTCGGCCCATACAGGATGCCCGTGCACGGTTTGACGCGTATCTTCGATGCCGAGCAGGGCCAGGACGGTTGGTCCTATGTCGACGTGCGATGTCGGATGGGTCAGCTGCCGGACGCCCGCAAAGGCGCCGCTTGCATATACGAGCAGAGGCACGTTTACGGACACACCCGTGATCGCACCCTGGGCCAAGTTTGCAAACTCCGTGCGCGTCCGCAATCCGTGGTCGGCCGTGACAACAATGAGCGTGCTCTCCAGTTGCCCTCTTCGCTCAAGTTCGTTCACCAGGTCACCAAGCCAGGTCATCTGCATCTTCACAAGGGCGGCGCCTCTCTTGAGCGTCGAGTCAGTTCCGACGAGGTCGTACCATGGCGCGTGTCCGACCTGAGGCCTGAACGTGGCCAGGAAACGTTGATTCCGCGCCTTCATGTCAAGCGCATCGGCGGTGAGTCTCTCGAACGCGGCCAGGTCGTACTGAGTCCGCTTGACCAGCCCTTGATCACGATTCCCCGCGTGATCATAAAATTTTCCGAGGGTGGTATCGGCCCTGAGCAATGCGGCACGCCATGTTTCGGTATCGGTTTCCAAGCCAATATAGCTATGCTCGAAGCCAACAATCCTGTACATCGCCACATCGCTCTCAAAACTATCGATGGACGGCCCCGGAGAGTAGAGGTGCGTCGAATAGCCGTTCTTCTTCAGAACGCTTGGCCATCCGATCGTCCTCAGCTGATCCCTTGCTTTCAACGCTTGGTGGCGACCCAGTGGATACATTGACGTCAAGATGGAGAAATGAGCGTCGCTGGTATATGGGTACGTGCTGAAGTGCATGTCCGAGATGAGCACGCTCCCGCGAAGCGCATCAAGCGACCCACCCGCTGCCACCTCTGCACCAAGGTCGAGTCCGGCGGTGGTGGCCGTCTCGAGTATGACGAGGATCACGTCGCGTCCCCGTGCAATGCCTGACAGAGGATCGGTAGTGGGTGGCGCCGGGGTCCTGGATAGTTCCCGGTACGCGAGCGACAACTCGGCGGCACTGTGATCCTTGAATTCACCAGCGTCGGCAGGGACCTCCACTACGGCCGACAGGACTCGCTGCGTCGCGCTCGTGTAGCCCGATGACACATTCAATGTCACGAGCATGCCTGCCGCCGCGAAGCCGCTGCCGAGAAGCAGCGCCGACGTGAACCCAAGAGCCATTAGCCGTCCGGCCAATGGCTGGATCCGAGGTGACTTAAGCATCCACGCCCCGGCAAGACATGCGCCAATGAGCAAACACAGCTTCGTGATGCTGGATCCGGACGCATAGCTTGAAAAATCTTCCGGATGGTCGATACCCCACAGGATCGCGTCAGACGCCATGGCGACTGAAAGAAACGACCCGACGTTCGCGAACGCGAGAAGCGAGACGAAGATCAGGACGGTCAATACGCTGCTCAGCGCGGCCGCCGCCCAGGGTCGGGTTCGCGGCCCGAGCAAGGACACCAGAATCGTTCCGGCGACCGGAATGACAACGAGGCTGATAAAGATATCCTCGCGGAAAAGCGACAGTCGTTCCAGTATCGTGAAATCCGCCGCCGCCAAGTCCCCGCCCTGGCCGCTTCTGCCCAAGAAACGACTGATCGCCAAGTAGCCACCCGAATGCGCAAGGATGATGCTCTTCAAGTAGACGGCGAAGACGCCGGGGATCACGAACAACAGTCCGCAAGGCCAAGCAGCGGAAATACGTCCGATCAAAGACCCTTCAACACGCGGTTCGTCAGGCATGGCTCCATACTTTCTGGTGGGTAGGAACGCTCAGGTTCACGCGGTATCGGAAGGAACGCGTGCGCCAGAGCGTGGGTCTCCTGGCCGTCTGGGCCGCAGACACGACTCGCAAGCCCGCGATTTGCGGCCATGTGCAACCACATGCCTCAAACAAACCTCACGGCGGTATCTGAAATCTCGAAACGGACCGGCAGATGCGCAACGATATCACCATCCGCCTGAACCGGATGGGCTGCCTCACAATCGATTTCGGCGACATTGCAAGACAGACGCTGCCATGAGCGGCTGTCAAAAGCAGAACCAGTCGTCGCAAACAATATCAGCCGCAAATAGTCCCGCCGCCGCGCTTTGCCCAAGAGAAGCAACTGGAAGTCAGGCTTGCGCAAATCGGCTTCCGGAGCCAGCGTCCATGGCCCCGCGAAATAATGTCCTTTCAGCACAAATGCTGCTTCACATCGATGAATATGGCCATTCGCGCTCACGCTGAGGCGCATGCGGGGCCAGTCCCAGAGCAAGCGTGCAAGCGAAACGACATAGGCAAACCGCCCAATTCGCCGCTTGAGGTCGGCCGATACCGCTGCCACAGCCAGGCTGTCCGGCCCTACAGAGGCGCATGCCAAGAAGGGCTTGTTCGTGATTCGCCCAACATAGTGCTGTCTCGGAGGTTGGGCTGAGCTGATGCGCTTCACAAAGCCCGCTATGTTGCGGCCATAGCCAGCTTCCCTGGCAATCAGGTTGATGGTGCCCGTTGGATAGATGCAGACCGGTATGTCTGCCCAACCATCAAGTTGTGCAATCACATCCCGTGCAGTCCCATCCCCACCAGCAATACAGATCAGGTCCGCGTGCTTGACTTCCGGTGTGACGCCAATCTGCCAGCTATCGACACGCCTTACCCGGTGACCATGTGCTTCGAATTCGGATTCCAAACGATTGAAGCGCTCCTCTGACTGCCATCCTGCAGTTCGATTGAAAACCAACAGAATATTCATTTCAAGACGCCGGTCAGGTCTTCCGCCCGAACAGCCCTCTGACCGCTTCCTGCAAATCCGCCGGCAGGACGACGACCTTGGCGTTGTCCTTCTCGCCCAGGCGTTCGAGGGCGTGGATGTATTTCTCACCGAGCAGGTAGGACATCGGGCCGGTGTGGTCGCCGATGGCGGCGGTGACGCGGCGGATCGCCTCGGCCGAGGCTTCGGCCAGCATAACCTGAGCGTTGGCGTCGCGCTTGGCCGACTCTAGCCGCGCCTCGGCTTCTAGGATCGCCGACTGCTTGGCGCCCTCGGCGCGGGTGACGACGGCCTTGCGCTCGCGCTCGGCGGCGGCCTGCAATTCCATCGCCTTCTGCATCGACGGCGACGGCTTGATGTCCTGGATCTCGACCGACTTGACGGTCAGGCCCCAGTCGACCGCCTCGTCGGCGATGCACTCGCGCAGCCTGGCCTTGATCTTGTCGCGCGAGGAAAGCGCCTCGTCGAGTTCCATTTCGCCGACGATCGAGCGCAGCGTGGTCATGATCAGGTTACGGATCGCCTCGGAGAAGTCGGTCACGCCATAGACGGCCTTGACCGGATCGGTGATCTTGATGAAGGCGATGGCGTTGGTCAGGATGACGGCATTGTCGCGGGTGATGACTTCCTGTTCATGGACGTCGAGGATGATGTCCTTGGTCACCATCTGGTAGGACACCTTGTCGAGATAGGGAATGACGATGTTGAGGCCGGGCTTCAGCGTGCCGTGATACTTGCCGAGGCGCTCGACGATCCATTCCATGCCCTGCGGCACCATGCGCACGCCCTTGGCGATGGTGACGGCAACAAAGACCAGCAGGGCCAGCACGACGACGAATCCAGCGCTCATTTCCATTTCCCCAACCTTTTTTCAAGCCTTGCCAACCTTCAGATAACTGCCTTCGACCGCCATCACCCGGACGCGCTCGCCGACGGCGATGGGCAAATCGGCGAGGCAGACCCATTCCTCCGAGCCGAGGAGTGGGCGCTGAAAGCGCACCCGGCCGCGCTCGAAGGGGGCGACGGCGCTGACCAGCACGCCGATCTCACCGATGACCTCGCCATCGGCCGTGCCGATCCGGGTCTTGTGGAAGCTTCGCTTGAAGACGCGGAACCACAGGATGACCATCGCCAGCGAGGCCAGCGTCCACGTCGCCAGTTGCGCGGTCAGCGACAGGCCGGACACGACCAGCATCAGCAGGCCGACCAGAACGGCGCCGAGCCCGAACCAGACGATGAAGAACGACGGGATCGCCAGTTCGGCGAGGATCAGGGCGATGCCGCCGACCACCCAGGTCCACCATTCGGGATTCACTTGTGCTTCCTCATGGCCCCGAGTATTTCGGGTTTGCCCGGCAAGGTCAAGCAGGCCTGCCGCTCATCCGCTTGGGTGGACGCCCGGCAGGCCATAGAATGCGCCGGTGCATACCGCGCTGCTCCTCTCTCCCGATTTCGCCCTGATCCTGCTCGGCGCCGGCATCCGGCGCTGGATGCACCTCGGCGACCACTTCTGGAGCGGCGTCGAGAAGCTGGTCTATTTCATCCTGTTCCCGGCGCTGCTGATCAACGCCATCGTCAAGACCCGCCTCGACCTCGGGGCGGCGCTGCCGCTGCTGGCGACCGCCCTGGCCGCGATGGTTGGCGGGATGCTGCTCGGGCTGCTGGCGAAGCCGGTCGCCAGATTACCGGAACTCACCTTCGCCTCGCTGTTCCAGTGCGGCTACCGTTTCAATTCCTACATCGCGCTGGCGGTCGCCGGCATGCTTTTCGGCGCGCCGGGAATCGCCACGATGGGGCTGATCGTCGGCGCCGCGGTGCCGCTGGCCAACCTCGTTTCGGTATGGATGCTCGCGCGGCATGGCGACGTCGGCCTGTGGCGGGAAGTGGGGCGCAATCCGCTGATCTGGGGAACGGCGGCGGGCTTCCTCCTGAACCTCGCCGGCTTCGCGCCGCCGGCGCCCGTTCAGTCGTTTCTCGGGCGCCTGGCCGATGCGTCGATCGCCCTCGGGCTGATCACCGTCGGCGCCGCCCTGCGCCTGGAGGGAATGCCGGGGGTGCGCGGCATCTCGCTGTGGTTGCTGGCGGTCAAGCTGCTCGCGTTGCCGCTGATCGCCGCGGGCGCCGGCCGGCTGCTCGGGCTGGACGGGCTGAACTATCGGGTCGTCGTGCTGTTCGCGGCCCTGCCGACGGCCTCGTCGGCCTATATTCTGGCGACCCGCATGGGCGGCGACGGGCGCAGCGTCGCCTGGCTGATCTCGGCGACGACGCTGGGGTCGATGCTGACGCTGCCGCTGTGGGCGGCGTGGCTGCTGCGCTAGGGACCGTTGCCCGGCTTGGCGGCAGGCGCTTCCGGGTTGGCTGCCTGGACCGCCGCGGCCGCGGCTTGCTGCATCTGGTCGCGCATCTGCTGCATCATCTGCCAGGGCCACAGGGCGGCATCGGAAAATGCATTCTTTTCCGGGTCGACCGCGGCAGGCGCGACTTCCGGATTCATCGCCCGGGCGGTGTCTGTGGCGAGCTGGCCCATGGCCTGGACGGCGCCGAGCGTGGTCCGCTGCATTTCGAGTCCCTGGATGGTCATCTGCAGCATCGACAGATTCATGCGCAGCCAGCCCTCGACCGCCTTCATGTCCTTGATCCGCTTGTCCAGTTCGTCGACGTCGAGGGTCGGCGTCACCATGCCCGGCAGCGATATCCCCATGCCGCTCCACATGCTGCGCACGAAGGCCAGCGGGTCCATCGGGTTCGGGGTGTCGGCGGGCATGTCTGTCTCCTTGGCGTGGGTTTTCGGGCATCTTAAACCACTTCTCTGGCGCAAGTGATAAATTAGCACACGATGACGGACAGGGGGCGGCATGCTCAAGCTTCTGGTGATTGAAGACCACGCGCTGGTCCGCGAAGGGCTTGTGAACCTGCTGGCGCAGGTGGAGGACGGGGTCGTCGTGTGCGACCGGGCGGATTTCCCGTCGGCGCGCAAGCTTCTCGACGACGAGGACGAAGTCGATCTGATCCTGCTCGATCTCGCCCTGCCCGGGATCGACGGATTCGCCGCCCTCGACATCCTGCGCCGGCGCTACCCGGCGATCCCCGTCGCCGTCGTCTCGGCCTTCGACGACGCGCCCACCATCACCCGCGTGATGAATCTCGGCGCTTCCGGATTCATCCCGAAATCCTTTTCCGGGGAACAGTTTCTCGCCGCCGTGCACCAGGTGCTGGCCGGCGAGCTATTCCGCCCGCGGCAGGGCGTCAACGGGGTGCAACTCGATGATGTCGTGCCGCTGCCGCCATCCGGCCGCGACGGCGCGGGCGTCCGTCCCGCGGAGATCGGACTCACCGGGCGTCAGGCGCAGGTCCTGGCGCTGCTGGCGCGAGGCCTGTCCAATCGCGAGATCGCCGCCCACCTCGAGCTTTCGGAGGGCACCGTCAAGATCCACGTGACGGCGATCCTCAAGGCGCTCGGGGTTGCCAGCCGGACCCAGGCGCTGATCGCCGTGACGCGCTACGGCATCGATGTCGGCATGGCTCCCTGACGCTGGCCGAGGAGCGCCCGGAACTTGGCGGGCCGCACCGGCGGCGAAATCAGGTGCGAACCCCGCGGCAGCGGGGCGTCCCGGCCATCGTCGAGGGCGATGATCGGGGCGCCCGCCGGATCGGCGGCGCGCACCGCCGCGGCGAGACTGGCCAGCGTGACGATGATCCGCCCGCTCTCGCCTGCGGGCGCCCCGCCCCCTCCGGCCGGATCGTGGCTGACCTCATGGCGCCAGTTCCTCGCCATCGCCATGCACGCCCGCAGATCGGCGCTGTCGCCGACGAAATGGATGGTCACACCGCTCTGCGCCGGCGCCGGCGGCGCGACCGCGGCCGCTGGCATGACCCTCCCGATCAGCAGCCCGAAGGTGCTGCCGCGGCCGATCGCCGAACGCAGGCTGATCCGGATGCCGAGCGCCCGGCTCAGGCGGTCCACGATGGAGAGACCGAGGCCAAGTCCGTGCTGCGCCTGGCGCGCCTGGTTGCCCACCTGGTAGAACTCCCCGAAGATGGCTTCGTGATGCTCGCTGGCGATGCCGCAGCCATTGTCGCGCACTTCGATCAGCGCATTGGCGCCGCGCTGGCGCACGGCGACGAGGACACGGCCGCCGGGCGCGCTATAGCGCAGCGCGTTGGCGATCAGGTTGGAGAGGATGCGTTCGAGCAGCGCCGGGTCGGATTCGACCCACAGCCCGGTCGGTCTGAAAACCAGGGCCTCCGGCCGGTCGACCGCAACACCGCGGAATGACGAGGCCAGCCGCTCCAAGAGCGGGTTCAGTGCAAAGGGACGGATCTCGGGCCTGATTCCCTCAACGTCAAGGCGCGAGATGTCGAGCAGGGAATCGAACAGCTGGCGCAGCTGGCCGGTCGAGGCGGAGATCTGCCGCGACAGCCGCGGCAGCTCGTCGGCGTTGCCGGCCTGGATCTGCCGCTGCAGGTCGGCGGCGAACAGCGCCAGCGCATGCAGGGGCTGGCGCAGATCGTGGCTGGCCGCGGCCAGGAAGCGGCTCTTGGCGCGGCTGGACTGTTCGGCCTGGTCCTTCTGCAGCGACAGTTCCGCGGTGGCGGCCTCGACCCGCTCCGCGAGCCGGTCACGGCCGGCCGCCAGTTCTTCGGTCAGGGCATGGAGGTCGCGAACCTGGCCGTGCACCAGCAGCCCGCCGGCAAGCACGACGAGGGTGACGACCAGGGCGAGGGTTCCCACCTGCACAAGATGGCCGCGCCACGAAGCGAGTACGCTGGACTCGGGGAGGATGGTGAGCACGCGCAGGTCGGCGAAATCGGGAACCGGCGCCAGCGCGGCGATCAGTCCGTCGCCGCGGGCGACGCCGGATGCGGGCAACCAGTCGCGCAACCGGCCGGCGTAGAGAACATCGACGGCGCTGGCGCCGAGAACCGGCGATTGCCTGCTAGTCTCGGTCGGCCGGCAGGAGGCGACGACCTGTCCGCGGGCATTGATGATGACCGTCTCGAAATCCTCGGCCAGCCGGTTGGACCAGCAATGGCTGGAAAAATAGGAGGGCTCGATGGAGGCGATGACGACGCCGGCGAATTTGCCTCGGGCATCGTCGATGCGCCGCGTCAGAGCATAGGTGTAGCGGCCTGAATTGCGGCCGATGTACGGGCCGAAGGTGGTCGCCGGACTTCCCTGTTCGAGCGCGACGAAATAGGGCCGGTCACGAACATTGACGCGTGGCGGCGGGAAATAGGTCGAGATGAAGCGTTGCTCGCCGTCGCGGTCGAAGAGGATCAGGTCACGCAGCTGGGGCAGCGAGCGGGTATGGTGCTCGGCGATGTAGCTCCAGCCGTGGCCGGCTTCCCAGGTCGGCCACTCCGGGTGGTTGCCCGACAGGTCGCTGGCAATCTCGCGCAGCAGGATGTCGAGGGCTTCGTAGGTGCGCGCCGTGTGTTCGCCGAGCATGGTCGCGAACTGTTCGGCCCGCGCGGCGCCGAGATCCAGTTCCCGCTGGCGGGAGAGGAGGACGTCGCCGACGACGAAGGCGACCACGGCGAGCGTGCCGAGCAGCGCGACTATCAGGGCGAGCAGGTCGGGGCGACGGCGGATCATCCCGGCGCCGGGTAGAAAAGCCACGCCAGCGGCATGACCGCCGCGTGAACGAGGCGCCACGGCCACGGCTGCCGGGACAGCGTGGCGAAGGCGAAAGCCACGCCGCCGATGGCGAGGCAGGTCTCCCGCCACGGCATGACTTCCGCCCGCCAGCCGAAATAGGGCCAGGCCAGCGAAAGGACGAGGACGATGGCCGCCGCTTGCAGGGCCAGCTGGCGATACGGGGTCGGTGGCATGACGGGATTCTATGCCATCAGCGCTCGGGCAATATCTTTCCCGGGTTGAGCAGGTTGTGCGGGTCGAGCGCGGTTTTGAGCGCCCGCATGACGTCGACCGCAACCGGCCCGTGTTCGGGCTCCAGGTAATGGCGCTTGCCCAGTCCGATGCCGTGCTCGCCGGTGCACGTGCCTTCCATGGCGATGGCGCGCTCGACGACGCGCTTGCCGACCCACGCCGCCTCGGCCATGTCCCGCGGGTTGTCGCGGTCGACCAGGACGACGAGGTGGAAATTGCCGTCGCCGACGTGACCGAAGAGGGCGATCGGAATATGGACCCGGGCGATGTCGGCGCTCGTTTCGGCGATGCATTCGGCCAGCCGCGAGATCGGCACGCAGACGTCGGTCGGGAAGCAGCGGCAGCCCGGCTTGAGCTGCAGGCAGGCGAAATAGGCGTCGTGGCGCGCCTGCCACAGGCGGCTGCGGTCCTCGGGGCGCGTCGCCCAGGCGAAATTGGCGCCGCCCAGCTCGCCGGCGATGGCCTGGACGGTCTCGGACTGCTCGGCGACGCCGGCCGGGCTGCCGTGGAATTCGAAGAACAGTGTCGGCGCCTCGGCCAGCGCCGTCTTGCTGAACAGGTTGATCGCCTGCAATGACAGCGCGTCGAGCAGTTCGATGCGCGCCACCGGCACGCCGAGCTGGATGGTCTGGATCACCGTCCGCACCGCCGCGTCCACGTTCGGGAAGGTGCACACCGCGGCCGAGATGGCTTCGGGAATCGGGTAGAGCTTCACCGTCAGCTCGGTCATGATGCCGAGCGTGCCTTCCGAGCCGACCAGCAGCCGGGTCAGGTCGTAGCCGGCCGACGACTTGCGGGCGCGGCCGCCGGTCTTCATGACGCGGCCGTCGGCGAGCACCGTCGTGGTGGCCAGCACGTTGTCCTTCATTGTCCCGTAGCGCACGGCGTTGGTGCCCGAGGCGCGGGTCGCCGCCATGCCGCCGAGCGTCGCGTCGGCGCCGGGATCGATGGGGAAGAAGAGTCCCGTTCCCTTCAGCGCGTCATTCAGCTGTTTGCGCGTGACGCCGGCTTCGACCACGGCGTCGCCGTCCTCGGCATGGATGGCGACGATGCGGTTCATGCCGGAAAGATCGAGCGAGATGCCGCCGCCCGGCGCCAGCACATGGCCTTCGACCGAACTGCCGACGCCGTAGGGGATGACCGGCACGCCATGTTCGGCGCACAGGCGGACGACGAGCGCGACTTCGGCGGTGCTTTCAGCCATGACGACACCGTCGGGCAGCAGCGGCTCATGGACGGATTCGTCGCGGCCGTGCTGCAGGCGGGTCGATTCGCCGCAGGAAAAGCGCGGGCCGAAGTGCCCGGCAAGGGTCTGCCGGAGTCCCTGCGGCAACCCGGAAACGGGTGTGGCTTCAGTCATGGGAAAGGAAAAGCGAGGGATTGTCGACGTCGCCTTGCGTGCGGCCATCGTGCAGTGCGTTGACGAACTTGCGCCAGACCAGGTCGGGCTCGCCGATCTGGAATCCGTAGCGGTGGCTGCCCTGGTATTCCACGTCCTGGACATTGCGCACGAGCAGCACC
>JAFLDQ010000104.1 GCA_017302355.1 Dechloromonas sp. | reverse complement strand
GGGTGGCGTGCCCGCAAGCGCAACATTTCCCCGCCAGGAGAAGAACCATGCTGAAGAACCTCGCCATCGGCCTGCCCTTGATGCTGCTCTGCCTCGTCGTGCAGATCGCCTTCGCCTTCTGGGCGGTCCGCCACTACGTGCGCCGGACCCGCCAGTCCGCCCACCCGCCACTGCAACCGCTGCTGCTGGCGATGCTGGTCCTGACGCTCGGCAACTTCGTGCAGATCGTCGCCTGGGGACTGCTCTTCCTCCTGCTCGGCGAATTCACCGGACTCTACGACGCGGTGTACCACTCCGGCGTCAATTTCACCTCGCTCGGCTACGGCGACGTCGTGATGAGCGCCGGCTGGAAGCTGCTCGGCCCGCTCGAAGCGCTCAACGGCATCCTCATGCTCGGCATCACCAGCGCCGCGCTGATGGCCATCCTGCAGCACATGATCAAGATCGAATGGCGTTCCAGCCACGCGGGGGATGACGCCGGCCCGAGGCGATGACCCCCTTGGCGATCCTCCACCCGCGGCGGCGCGGCCACGGCCAATTCCCTGCGGCGGCGCCGGCTCAAGTAGAATCCGCTCATGGATACCATGCTCGTCCTCACCAACTGTCCCGACGAGGAGGCCGCCAACGCCATCGCGCTGGCCGTCGTCGAAGCGAGACTGGCCGCCTGCGTCAATATCCTGCCGCGCGTGCAGTCGATCTACCGCTGGCAGGGCAGGATCGAGTCGGCGACGGAAATCCCGCTCCTCATCAAGTCGACCGCGGCAAGCTATCCGGCGCTTGAACAGGCGATCCGCACGCTGCACCCCTACGAAATTCCGGAAATCGTCGCCCTGCCGATTACGGCCGGCCTGCCGGCCTATCTGAACTGGGTGGCCGAAGAGACGCTCAAATGATCGTGCGCCGCCTCCTCTTCCTCGTCGTCTTCCTCGCCTCGCTCGCTCACGCCGACGAATTCCTCGATCCCGCCGTCGCCTTCAAGCCGAGCGCCCGCGCGCTGGACGCGCAGACCATCGAGGTCGCCTTCGCCATCGCCAAGGGCTACTACCTCTACCGCGACAAGTTCCGCTTCGCCGTCGACGGCGAGGGTGTGACGCTCGGCGCCCCGGTCTTCCCCAAGGGCAAGGAGAAGGACGACGAGAATTTCGGCAAGGTCGAGGTCTTCTACAACCGTGTCGCCATCCGCCTGCCGGTCGAGCGCAACGCGTCGGGCGCCCTGCCGCTGACGCTGAAAGTAACGTCGCAGGGCTGCGCCGACGCCGGCGTCTGCTATCCGCCGCAGACGCAGACGGTGGCGGTGACGCTGCCCGACCCGGCGACAACGCCCGCCGCCCCGCCGGTCGCGGTCGACGCCGACGAAAGCGGCAAAATCGCCGGCATCCTGCGCAACGCCGGCTTCTGGGCCAACCTCGCCTTCTTCTTCGCCGCCGGCCTCGGCCTGGCGCTGACGCCGTGCGTGCTGCCGATGATCCCCATCCTCTCGGGCATCATCGCCGGGCAGGGACACAGGAATTCCCACGCCCGCGGCTTCGCGCTGTCGCTCGCCTATGTGCTCGGCATGGCCGTCACCTACGCCGCCGCCGGCATCGCCGCCGGGCTGACCGGCACGCTGCTCTCGGCCGCGCTGCAGAACGCCTGGGTGCTCGGCGCCTTCGCGCTGGTCTTCGTCGTCCTCTCGTTCTCGATGTTCGGCTTCTACGAGCTGCAGCTGCCGACCGCGTTACAGAGCAAGCTGTCCGAGGAGTCCGGCCACCTGCAGGGCGGGCGCGGCATCGGCGTCTTCGCCATGGGCGCGCTGTCGGCGCTGATCGTCGGCCCCTGCGTCGCCGCGCCGCTGGCCGGCGCGCTGCTCTACATCGGCCAGACCGGCGACGCCGTGCTCGGCGGCACCGCGCTGTTCGTCATGGCGCTCGGCATGGGCGCGCCGCTGATCGCCGTCGGCGCCGCCGGCGGTTCGCTGCTGCCGAAGACCGGGCCGTGGATGGAAGGCGTCAAGAAGGGCTTCGGCGTCCTGTTGCTGGCCACCGCCGTCTGGCTGCTGACTCCCGTCGTGCCGCCGGTCGTCCCGATGCTGGCGTGGGCGGCGCTGCTCATCGTGCCGGCGATCTACCTGCACGCCGTCGACCCGCTGCCGCCGCACGCCCGGGGCTGGCAGCGTTTCTGGAAGGGGGTCGGCATCGTCATGCTGCTGACCGGCGCCGCGCTGCTGATCGGCGCCCTGGCCGGCAGCCGCGACCCGCTGCAGCCGCTGGCCGGGCTGCGCACTCAGGGAGTCACCGGCGACGCCAGGAAGCCGTCATTCGAGACGGTACGCTCGGTTGCCGAACTCGACGCGCGCCTTGCCGCGGTCGACCGCCCGGTCATGCTCGATTTCTACGCCGACTGGTGCGTGTCGTGCAAGGAAATGGAAAAATTCACCTTCGCCGACCCGGCGGTGCGCGACAGGCTGGCCGGCTTCACCCTGCTCAAGGCCGACGTCACCGCCAACACGGCGGAGGACAAGGCGCTGCTCGCCCGCTTCGGGTTGTTCGGCCCGCCGGGGATCGTCTTTTTCAGGCCGGGGGGAGACGAAGTACCGGGCGTGCGGGTCGTCGGCTTTCAGGACGCCGCGAGCTTCCTGCGCACCCTGGACAAGGCCGGCTGACCGCTCGCCCGGCGCTCCCCATCAGACCTTCCGCAAGTGCAACACCGGTAGCTACGGCTGGGTCAGCTTGTTCACGGTCGCCGAATCGCCGTCGAGCTTGCGCACCTTGTCCCGCGTCCACTGGACGTAGAAGGACTCGAAAGCCGACCACCAGTAGCGCCAGCTGGGAGCGTCGAGGCCTTTCCTGCCATCCACCTGCGGATAGCCGAGCGACATGATCACCTGTTCCCTGCTCATGCCCTTCATCACGCGACCCGACTGGATTGCCGCCCGCACGCCGTCCGGGAAGCCGTCGAGGCGGCGCCGCGGATCCTGGGCAACGACGGCCTTGTCAAGCCACTGCGCGGGGCTTTCGCGGGTGTTGCCCGGATCGGGCCGCAGCTGCAGCTGCTGGCCATTGATCTCGACGATCGCCTGGGCATCGTCGACCGCCCTGATCAGGACCGGCGTCCCGACCGCGATGAAGGGCAACTGGGCATAATTGGAACTGCTGAGCTGATCGCCGCTGTAACGCAGATTGCAGCAGGCAAAGCCGCTGCGCACAGTGGCGGTCGACCGGGTGCGCTTGGCGGCGGTCGGCTCGGAAACGCCATCCCCGCCCGGCGTGCCGGCGCAGGAGGCGAGCAGAACGGCGACAGCGGCCAGCGCCATCCGCGGGTACGGAAGCAATCGGCTCAGGAACACGCGGACATCTCTTGGCCCATGCGGCGATTATAACCTTTCGCCAGCCCGCCCTCCGACGCTCGCCGGCCTCACAGCGTCCGCATGGTATCCCAGGCGAAGCGGACGATGAGGACTCCGACCACCAGCAGGAAGACGCGCCGGATGAGGGCGCTGCCATGCCTGAGCGCCAGCCAGGTCCCGGCCATCGACCCGCCGACGTTCGCCGCCGCCATCGCCGCCGCGAGCAGGGGCAGAACATAGCCATTGGGCAGGAAATAGGCGAGGGCGGCGAGATTGGTCGCGACATTGACCACTTTCGCGCTGGCCGAGGCATGGAGGAAGTCGAAGCCGAAGAAGCGGACGAACAGGAAGATCAGGAAACTGCCGGTGCCGGGTCCGAAAAAGCCGTCGTAGAAGCCGATGACGCCGCCCAGGAGAAAGGCGAACAGCAGTTCGCGATGACCGCCGTATGCCGGAAGGTGCGCCTGCCCGAAATCCTTGCGTTGCAGCGTGTAGACCGCGGCAGCGACCAGCATCACGAGAATCAGCGGGCGCACCACATCCCTGGGCAGCCAGGCGACGGCGGCCGCGCCGACATAGGAAAAGGCCAGAGCGGCAAACGCCGCCGGGAGGATCGTCCGCCACGGCATCGTCACCCGCCGCGCGTAGCGCCAGGTCGCATTGGCGGTGCCGAGGACGCTCGCGCACTTGTTGGTCCCGAACAGCGTGGCCGCCGGCTCTCCGGGATGGACGGCAAACAGCGCGGGAATCTGGATCAGTCCGCCGCCGCCGACCACCGCGTCTACCAAGCCGGCGAGGAAGGCGGTCGCGACGAGCGCGAGCAGGGCGGCGTCGAGAGCCTCCGTCATCGATTCGGCCAATCAGTAGCCGGGCAGGTTCTCGACCCGGAAGACCTGGTCTTCCGCGTTGCGCCCGGTATTGGGGAAATAGCGGACGGTCATGAAGCGTCCGCCGTCGTCCTGCGCCAGCATCAGCGGCGCGCCGTAAGCCTTGTGCTCGGCCAGAACCTTGTCCAGCGTGCCCGTGTCGTTGAGGATGTGTTGCCCCTTGATTTCCACCAGCAGCACGCCGTCCCCGGCCCGGCGGCCCGCGACGCGGATCGCGAAATCCGGAAAGTAGCGCTCGCCGCCCGGCATCACGAGGGCGATCGACCACGCCTTGCGCGGCTCGTTGCGGAACCAGTAGTCGACGGTGCCCGACAGGTCGGCGTCGAGCAGTTCGGCGAAGGCCAGCTCGGGACCGTTCAGGTCCGGCGGCATCACCCCGTAGGCATTGAGGCGCGACTTGCGGGCGCCCGCCGGCAAGTCGACGAATTCCGGCAGCGGCGCGACGGCGGCGACCTCCTTGAACTTCGCCGCACAGCCACGGGCAGCCAGGCGGACCAGATGAGGGTAAGCGGCCATGATGCGGTTCAAGGCACGCTCGAGACCGGCGTCGTCGATGTCGATGCCGCGATGGCTGAATTCCGTGCGCAGCCGCGCCAGCAGCGCATCGTGCAGGTCGCGCGGATGCAGGTAGTCGGCGTCGAACAGCACGTTCTGCGCCCGCCGCGCGATCTCCTCGTCGGACAGGCGCGCCTGCATCGTTGCGATCTCCTCGCCACCGGCGAAAAGATCGACGGTCTGCCGCGTCACCCGCACCGACTGGCGGAAGCCGGCGTTGAACACGCGGTCGTCGATGGCGATCTGGGCGGCGATGCAGGTCAGCAGGTCGGCGGTCGACAGCGGCATCCGCTCGGCGAGATGAACGCGCGCGATCCCCGGCCGCAACGGATGGCGTTGGTTGCCCGCGAGCACCGGCGGCGCTGCCGGCAATGTGGCCGATGGCGAATCGGGCGCCGTCAGCACCAGTTCAGTCAGCAGCCCCGGCCGCCAGGCCGCCCCCTCGGCAGCCGTGGTACCCGAACCGGCGACCGCCGGCCCCGCTTCCGCCCACGCTGGCGGCGACCACGGCGTCGCCAGCAGTTGCGCCTGCCCGTCGCGCGCGACCTGGATTTCGTTCCGCCCGGCCACCTTGATCACCATCGTGAACGGGCACACCTGGGCCAGTTCGTTGCGGATGGCGTTGATCTTCTCGCCGGCCTGCACCAGCCCACCCTGATTGGCCGCATCGGCGAGGAAGACGTAGCCGTGGCGCAACAGCTCGGGCAGCGATCCCGCCAGCGCCGGTCCCTGCAGGCGCGCATGCACGCGCAGGATGCGTCCGACCACCTGGATGCCGAAATCGGTATCGCGGGCGCCGCGCATCGACACCAGCGTGAAGGCGCGCGGCGCGTCGAAACCGAGCGCCACCGCCACCTTGAAGATCAATACCTCCTTGCGCTCGTCGAGCGCGACCGCCAGCAGATCGTCGTTCGGATCGCCGGCCGTGTACCAGGCGATCTTCGATTCGGGCACGCCGAGCGCGGCCAGCCGCAGGCGCGCCTCGTCGACCGCGCCGTTGCTGTTAGCCACCTGCACCAGCATCAGCGGCGTCAGGCCGATCCCCGCCGTCCGCAGGCCGTCGCAAATCGCCCGGTGCATGCTCCAGCCGTCGGCGAGCGCGGTCGACGCGAAATCGACCAGCGATTTCTGGTCATCCGCCGCCAGATAGGCGATCGACTTGATGCCCGCCTTGATCAGCCCTGCCTCCACCGCCTGCCGGCGGCTCACCCGGATGCGGTGGAGATGGCCGATGCCGGCGGCCTTCTTGAATTTCCCGACATCCTGATCGTCGGGTGTCGCCGTGACCATCAGCGTGAACTCGGGGCGCAGCGTTTCGCGGTAGAAGCGCACCGCCTCGGCGGCCCGCGTGAAGCCGTGGTGCGCCTCGTCGACCACGGCGCCGATACGAAAGCCGTCGGCGCGCAACTCGGCGATCAGATCGTCGAGCGCCAGCACGAACTCGCCGCCGCTGCGCACCCGGCGCGTCTCCTTGTTCGCCGCCGCCACCGCCGCCCAGGTCGCGACGAAGACATCGCCGCTGCGCGTGCCGCGCGTCACCCGGTCGCCCTGCAGATCGCGCACCCGCAACCCGGTGAAGGTCGACTTGAGTGCGCCCCTGGCCTGCTCGACCAGTCCCGCGAACGGGGTAAACCAGAACCAGACGATCCGCGCGTTGGCCTCGCGATCCGGCGCCGCGAAGGTCTCGGCGATCATCCCCGCCATCATCGTCTTGCCCGAACCGGTCGGCGCTTCGAGCAACAGGCAGCCGTTGAACGCCGTCGCCGCCGCCCGGCCCGCGCCGTCGCCGGCCTGGCGCAACTGGCGCTCGGCGTAGCGGAAGATGTCGAGCGCGTTGGCCACCGCCTCGCGCTGGTAAGCCTTCGGCGCCGGCGCGCTCATCGTCCGCCCCCCGTCGCCGCCGAGGCGCGCGCGCCGAAGCGGTCCACCAGAAAGGCCGGGATCGGCTGGCAGGTGATGCGCGGATCGTCGAGGCGCTGCGCGACCAGCGCCGGCTGCCAGGAATAGACGACGGCCTGCGCCACCCCGGAAATCACCGCTTGCAGCGCGTCGACCGCGGCAGCGTCGAGGCGGGGCAGGTAGAGCACCCGTCCGCGCGGCGTGTCGGCCGCCTGCAGCGGCTGCCTCTCGTCATACGGCGTCAGCGCCAGATCGTGGATCAGTTGCAGCGCCGTCCACACCTGCGCGTGTTCGATGCCGCGGAACACCGCGGCGGGCGGAATGCGCCGGCAGCGCAGGTAGGCGAAGCCGCCGCCGAGCCCGTCGACGGCCTGCCCCTTCCTGTTGGTGTAGCCGGCGATCACGCGCCGCACGCGCTCGGCGCAGACATCGCGGCAGAGATTTTTGTCCGGTGCGTCGGCGGTGGTTTCGGTGCTGGAAACGAGGATGAATCTTCGCTGGCCGCCATCCTCCTTGTTCAGGTTCAGCACCGCCTGCGCCGTGGTGCCGCTGCCGGCGAAGAAGTCGAGCACAATGGCATTGGGATCGCTGATCATGCGCAGCATGCGCTCAATCAATTCGACAGGCTTGGGCGTACTGAACAAATCGGACGTGTCGAAGATGTCGCGTAACATGGCCTTGGCCTGTCGCATCGTCGACAGGTCGGCCCAGATGCTTGGATAGGGCCGCACCGGATCGTCGGGTGCGAACTCGCGCGCATAAGGCTCCCATATGGTCTTGCCCAGCTTTTCGCGTTGCTTCCAGATCAGCGTACCGGCTTCACGGTGCTTCTCGACACCGTCCCGGCTCATCGCCCAGCGGGCCTCTTCGCCGTTGTCGTGGATCGGGTATACCTCGTTGCCGTCGGGGTCGAGAATGGGAAAAAACATGGTCGGCCGGTCGCGCCGCAGGCTGTTCTTGCCGTTCTTCTTCATCAGGCGGTCGCGATAGCGCGAGCCATCCGCGCCAACCCGGTAGGCATCGACGATGTCGGGTGCCGGCATCGGCGAGAAACGCACGGCCTCCCGCGAAAGCGCATAGCAAAGGACAAATTCGTGGTCGGGCGTGATGGTGACCTTGTTATCGTTCGGGCTATCGACCTTGCGCCAGATGAATGTGGCGATACAGTTCGCCGCGCCGAACACCTGCTCCATCAACAACCCGAGGTGAAACACCTCGTTGTCGTCGATGGAGACGAAGATCACGCCGTCCTCGCGCAGCAGTTCCCTGGCCAGCTCCAGCCGGCGGTACATGAACTCCAGCCACTTGGAGTGCCGCCAGGCATCGTCCTTGTCGACGAAACGGTCGTTGTAGATGAAATCGCGGTTGCCGGTGTTGTAGGGCGGGTCGATATAGATGCACTTGACGCGGCCGGCGTGGGTCATGCGCAGGTAGCGCAGGGCGTCGAAGTTGTCGCCCTCGACGATCAGGTTCTCCTGCGGCCCGTCGCCGCACGACAGCGCGGCGTCCCGGTCGAGGGCGACGAAATCGCCATTGACCGAGAGATCGTAGTCGATCTCGTCGCGCTCCCAGACCAGCCCGAAGCGCGGACGCCGGTCGCGCTCGCGCAGCAGGCGCAGGAGTTGTTCGCGGCTGTAGTCGTCGTAGTTGTCTGCCATGGGATTAGCGCAAGGCGATCCGCCTGACTCGTCATGCCGCTCGTCTAGCCTTGCCGCGCATCAATTCCAGCAGGAATTCAGGCGCAAGGTCGGCACCATTTGCCCATGCCACGGTTCGCATGATCGGATGTTGGTGCGCCGTGGCTAACAGCGCCGGGTCACGCAATGGCTCAAATACCCCGCCTTGAAGCTCATTGGACAAATCAACCTCACCAGATTCGCCCGTGTTGAACGTCAGCATCAACCGATAACCGGGTAACGGGGTTGCTTCAGTCGTGTGCAGGATCATGGTCGTTACTCCAAAGGATCACTGGATTTCAAGGATCCTATTTTCCCACACAGAAGCGGCTGAAAATGACGCCTAGCAGGTCGTCGGCGGTGAATTCGCCGGTGATCTCGCCGAGCGAGCGTTGGCTCAGGCGCAGTTCCTCGGCGAACAGGTCGAGCGCCGGACAGGGGCCGTCCACGACGCGGCGCGCGTCGGCAAGGTGGTTGCGGGCAGCGGCCAGGGCGCGCAGGTGGCGCTCGCGGGCCATGAAGACGTCCTCGGCCGGATGCCAGCCGGCGATGCGCAGCAGTTCCGCGCGCAGCAGGTCGATGCCGCTTCCCGCCTTCGCCGACAGCGAGATGGCGACCGCATCGCCATGGGCGTCGTGCTCGTCGTGGCGCTCGGGAGCACGGCCGGTGAGGTCGATCTTGTTGTAGACGGTGATGCGCGGCAGGTTCGCCGGCAGGCGCCCGAGGATGGCGCGGTCGGCGTCGCCGATGCCGGCGCGGGCGTCGGCGAGGAGCAGGACGACGTCGGCGCGGCCAATCTCCTGCCAGCTGCGCTCGATGCCGATACGCTCGACCTCATCGTCGGTCTCGCGCAGCCCGGCGGTATCGATGATGTGCAACGGAATTCCCTCGATCTGGATGGTCGACCGCAGCGCATCGCGCGTCGTCCCGGCAACCGGCGTGACGATGGCCAGATCGTCCCCGGCCAACTGGTTGAGCAGCGAAGACTTGCCGACATTGGGCTGGCCGGCGAGCACGACATGCAGTCCGGATTGCAGCAACTTGCCCTGGTGGGCGCGATCGAAGACTCCGGTAAGCCTGGATTGCAGCCGCGACAACCGGCCAAAGGCGTCGGCTTTCCTCAGAAAGTCGATGTCCTCCTCGGGGAAATCCAGTGTTGCCTCGACCAGCATGCGCAAGTCGATCAATTCCTCGGTGAGCCCATGAACGGCCTTCGAGAACTCGCCCTGCAGCGAGCGCATCGCCGAGCGGGCGGCGCTGGCGGTTGCGGCGTCGATCAGGTCGGCCACCGCCTCGGCCTGGGCGAGGTCGAGCTTGCCGTTCAGGAAGGCCCGGCGACTGAACTCGCCGGGCTCGGCAAGGCGCGCGCCGAGGTCGAGGCAACGCGCGAGCAGCATCTGCATCACCACCGGGCCGCCGTGGCCATGGACTTCGAGAACGTCCTCGCCGGTGAAGGAGTGGGGATCGGGAAAGAAGAGCAGCAGGCCGCGGTCGATCGCGCCGCCGTCGGCCGCCAGGAAATCGGCCATCGTCGCCTGCCGGGGCCGCGGGTTGGTTCGACTCAGCGCAAAAGCAAAGGGCAGCAAGTTGCCGCCCGAGACGCGGATGATGCCGATGCCGCCACGGCCGGGGGCCGTGGCGATGGCGGCAATGGTGTCGGATTTCACACGCTATGCCTTGGCGTCGTTGGCCGCCTTGCCGCCTCCCTCGATCATCCGGGTGATCTGCCATTGCTGGGCGATCGACAGAATGTTGTTGACCACCCAGTAAAGCACCAGACCCGCCGGGAACCACAGGAACATGACACCGAAAATGAAGGGCATGGCCATCATCATCTTGGCCTGGATCGGGTCCGGGGGTGTCGGGTTCAGCTTGGTCTGGATGATCATCGAGACGATCATGATCACCGGCAGGATGTAGTAGGGATCGGGCGCGGCCAGATCGTGGATCCACAGGATCCATGGTGCGCCGCGCATTTCGACGGCGCCGAGCAGGACCCAGTAGAGCGCGATGAACACCGGGATCTGGACCAGGATCGGCAGGCAGCCGCCCAGCGGGTTGATCTTCTCCTGCTTGTAGAGCTCCATCATCTTGATCTGGAGCTGCTGCTTGTCGTTCGCGTACTGCTCCTGCAACGACTTCAGCTTGGGCCCGACGAGCTTCATCTTGCCCATCGACCGCGCGGCGGCGGCGTTGAGCGGATAGAACGCGCCCTTGATCATGATCGTCATGACCACGATCGCCCAGCCCCAGTTGCCGATCAGCCCGTGCAGCCACTTGAGCAGCCAGAAGAGCGGCGCGGCGATCACCGTGAAGATGCCGTAGTCGACCGAGAGGTCGAGCCCCTTGGCGACCTTGGCGAGCAGGTCCTGGTCCTGCGGGCCGACGTACAGCGGCACCGACACCTGTCCGGTCGCGCCTGCCGCGACGGTGCCGAGCGGCACGATCACGCCGGCCGCGTAGAGCCCGCCTTCGAGCTTGCGCGTGTAGAACTCGCGCGTGATCTTCTTCTCGTCGGACGGCAGCCACGCGGCGACGAAATAGTGCTCGAGCATGCCGACCCAGCCGTTGTCGGCGCTCCGCGCGTAGGGCAGCTTGCGGTTCGGGTCGGCGGCGAGCTTGTCGATCTCGCCGGGCTCGACCTTCTTGAAGTTGTCGGTCGCGTTGTAGACGACCGGGCCGACGTAGGCGGCCGGCGCCATCGAGTTCTGCGGCACCGCCTGCTTGGTGTCCCGCGTGAGCTGGAAATACGCGAACGGCGCGATCGGCGCCGGCGTCGCGTTGGTCACGTCGAACGCGGCGTCGATGAGATAGCTGCCGCGCCGGAACGTGAGGGTCTGGACGACCTTGTCGCCGTTCGCCGCGGTCGCGGCGAGTTTCACTTCGAGCTTGTCGGCGCCGGCGGCGAGTTCGCGCGGGCCCGGCAGGACCTCGTAGACGGTCCGGTGGTTGGGCATGCCTTCGCCGAGGATTCCCGCCTGGGCGACGAAGGTGCGCTCGGCATTGCGCTGCAACGCGAGATAGGGCTTCGCCTTGTCGAACGCATCGCGGTGCTGCGCCAGCGCGATCTGCACGATCGCTCCGCCGACCGGGTCGATCTGGGCGGTGTAGAGGTCGGTCTTGATCGCGACCGGCTGCGCGGTCGGGACGCCCGCCGGCGCCGCGCCGGGAGCGCGTGTTGACCCAGGCCGAGCAGCAGGCCCTGACTCCGGATCAGGTGATCGAAAGCCTGCGGGAGGGGAACCGGCGGTTCGTGTCCAACGATCTCACCGCCCGCGATCATTCCGCCATGGTCCGGCAGGCGGCCCAGGGACAGTTCCCCAAGGCCGTGGTGTTGTCGTGCCTCGACAGCCGCATTCCGGTGGAGGATGTCTTCGATCGCGGCATCGGCGACCTGTTCGTCGCCCGGATCGCCGGAAACTTCGTCAACGAAGACATCCTCGGCAGCATGGAGTTCGGATGCCAGGTCTCCGGCGCCAAGGTGATCCTGGTTCTGGGTCATGAATCGTGCGGCGCGGTGAAGTCCGCCATTGACGACGTACAGGTGGGAAACATCACGGCGATGCTGTCCAAAATCCGGCCCGCCGTGGCGCAGTCGCAAGACTTTTCCGGGGAACGCGCGTCGTCCAATCCCCGGTTTGTCGAGCACGTGTGCAAGCGCAACATCACCCGGACCCTGGAACAGATCCGGGCCGGCAGCCCGATGCTCCGCACACTGGAGGACGAGGGCAAAATCA
>JAFLDQ010000103.1 GCA_017302355.1 Dechloromonas sp. | reverse complement strand
CGTCGCCGACAAGCTGCGCGCTGGTCCGCCCGAAACGCCGCTCGCGCTTCTGGTAGGAGGCAATCGCCTGGTCGAACCGGGCACGGTCGAATTCCGGCCACAGGGTTCCCGTGAAATGGAGTTCCGTATAGGCAAGTTGCCAGAGCAGGAAGTTGCTGATCCGCTCTTCGCCGCCAGTGCGAATGAAGAGGTCGGGCTCGGGGGCGAAACTCATCGACAGGAAGGGCTCGAGATCGGCTTCGGTCCAGCCGGACTGCCTTTCCGGCAGCTCGCGCAGCATGGCATTGACCGCCTGCATGATGTCCCAGCGCCCGCCGTAGTTGGCGGCGATGGTCAGTTGCAGACGCGTATTCCCGGCGGTTCGCGCCTCGGCGGCGGCAATCAGTTCCCGCAGCCGGTTTTCGAAGCGCGAGAGGTCGCCGATGATGCGCAAACGCACGCCGTTGCGGTCGAGCTTGTCGACTTCCTGCTCGAGCGCCTTGACGAACAACTGCATCAGCAGACTGACCTCCTCCGGCGGGCGGCGCCAGTTCTCGGAACTGAAGGCGAACAACGTCAGGAATTCAACCCCGCGATCGAGACAGTAGCGCACGGTTTCGCGCACCATCTCGACACCCTTGGCATGGCCGGAAAAACGCGGCATGAAGCGCTTCTTCGCCCACCGGCCATTGCCATCCATGATGATGGCGACGTGCCGGGGGATGGCTACCGTTTCCGGAACCTGCTGCGTCGAACTGGTGAAAATAGCCATGCGGCCTGCGATCAGCCTGAAGCGGCGGTCAAACCTGCATCAGCTCGGCCTCTTTGTGGCCGAGCATCTTGTCGACATCGGCGATGTACCGGTCGGTGAGTTTCTGGATGTCGTCCTGCGCCCTGTGATCGTCATCCTCCGGGATCTCGCCCTTCTTAAGCGCATCCTTGAGGTGGGTGATCGCATCGCGGCGCAGGTTGCGGATCGCCACCCGGGCGTTTTCGCCCTCGTGCCTGACGACCTTGATCATTTCCTTGCGCCGCTCTTCGGTCAGCGCCGGCATCGGCACCCGTATCAGTTCCCCCTGGGAAGCGGGGTTGAGGCCGAGATCGGAGTCGCGGATCGCCTTTTCGACCTTCTGCACCATGTTCTTTTCCCACGGTTGCACGCCGATGGTCCGGGCATCGACCAGGGTGACGTTGGCAACCTGGTTCACCGGCATCAGCGAGCCGTAATAGTCGACCATGACATGATCGAGCAGCCCGGTGTGGGCGCGGCCGGTGCGAATCTTCTGCAGATCGGCGCGCAGCGACTCAAGCGTCTTCTGCATCTTGCTCTCGGCATTCTTCTTGAGTTCAGGAATCATCGCCTTCTCCCTCAGCAATAGACCAGCGTACCCTCATCCTCCCCGCAGACGATGCGCTTCAGCGCGCCGGTCTTGAAGATCGAGAACACGTTGATCGGCAATTTCTGGTCGCGGCACAGCGCAAACGCGGTGGCATCCATGACCGCGAGATTCCTCGCGATCGCGTCGTTGAAACTGATCCGGTCGAAACGGGTCGCGGCCGGATCCTTCTTCGGGTCGGCCGAATAGATGCCGTCCACCTTGGTCGCCTTGAGCACGATTTCCGCGCCGATTTCCGATCCGCGCAATGCCGCGGCGGTATCGGTGGTAAAGAAGGGATTGCCGGTTCCGGCGCCAAAGATGACCACCCGGCCCTCTTCGAGATAGCGGATGGCCTTCCCGCGTATATACGGCTCGACGACCTGCTCGATACGCAGGGCCGACTGCACCCGCGCCTGCAACCCCGCCTGCCGCATCGCGTCGGAGAGCGCCATCGCGTTCATCACCGTGGCCAGCATCCCCATGTAATCCGCGGTGGCCCTGTCCATGCCGGTGGCCGTGCCGGCCATGCCGCGGAAGATGTTGCCACCGCCGATGACGACGCCGATCTCCACGCCCAGGTCGGCAACCGCCTTGATCTCCGCGACGATCCCGGCGATGGTCGGCGGGTTGATGCCGTAGGCGTCATCGCCCATCAGGGCCTCGCCGGAGAGCTTGAGGAGGATGCGTCTGTATCTGGAAGCGGACATGGCGTTTCCCCTGAAAGTTACACCTTGGCGGCGGCCGCCGCAGCCTGCGCGGCGACCTCGGCGGCGAAATCGTCCACCTTCTTCTCGATGCCCTCGCCGACCACGAACAGGGTGAACCCGGCCACGGAAGCCCCCTTGGCCTTCAAGAGTTGCTCGATGGTCTGCTTGTCATCCTTGACGAAGGGTTGGCTCAGCAAGGTCACTTCCTTGAGGAACTTCTGGACCGAACCTTCAATGCGCTTCGCCACAATATCTTCAGGCTGCGGCTTTTTGCCCTCCTCTTGGGCTTTTCTTGCATCCTCGGCGGCCTTACCGGCTGCAACCGCACGCTCCATTTCGATCAACGCGGCAGGAACCCCCGACGCATCAAGCGACTTCGGCTTGGAGGCGGCGACGTGCATCGCCAGATCCTTAGCCAGTTGGTCGTCGCCACCGATGACGTCGACCAGAACGCCGATCTTGGATCCGCCATGGACGTAGGAAGTCAGCTTGCCGCTGGCCTCGATGCGGGCGAAGCGGCGGAGCGCCATGTTCTCGCCAATCTTGCCGACCAGCGCGGTACGCGTGGTCTCCACCGTGCCCTCGCCCATCGGCAACGCCGACAGCGCCGCCACATCGGCCGGGTTGCGGGTCGCCACCAGTTCGGCGCAACCCTTCGCCAAGGCGATGAATTCGTCGTTCTTGGCGACGAAGTCGGTTTCGCTATTCACTTCGACGAGGGCGCCGAGCTTGCCATCGGCGGCAAGGTAGAGACCGACCACGCCTTCCGCGGCAATGCGCGTCGCAGCCTTGGTCGCCTTGTTGCCGAGCTTGACGCGGAGGATCTCCTCCGCCTTGGCCATGTCGCCGTCGGCCTCGGTGAGCGCCTTCTTGCATTCCATCATCGGTGCGTCCGTCTTGCCACGCAGTTCCGACACCATGCTTGCGGTAATTGCCGCCATACCTGTTCTCCTGATCTTTTCAAACTGGCGGGGCTGCCTGCCCCGCCCCTGCGGATTTACTCCGCCGCTTCGTCCTGGATTTCGACGAACTCGTCGTCACCACCGGCGGCAACGATTTCCTGGACGACCTGGCTGCGCCCTTCGAGGATCGCATCCGCGACGCCGCGGGCGTACAACTGGATTGCGCGCGAAGAGTCGTCGTTGCCAGGAATCACATAATCGACGCCGGCCGGAGAATGATTGGTATCGACGACGCCGATGATCGGCACCCCGAGCTTGCTCGCTTCGGTGATCGCGATCTTGTGGTAACCGACGTCGATGACGAAGATGGCGTCCGGCAGGCCGGGCATGTCCTTGATGCCGCCGATCGACTTCTGGAGCTTTTCCAGTTCGCGGCGGAAGTTCAGCGCTTCCTTCTTGGGCATGCGCTCGAGGTCGCCGGCCTCGACCGCCAGCTCCATGTCCTTGAGGCGCTTGATCGAGGTCTTGACCGTCTTGAAGTTGGTCAGCATGCCCCCCAGCCAGCGCTGGTCAACGAAGGGCGCTCCGGCACGCCGCGCTTCCTCGGCGACGATCTCCCGCGCCTGGCGCTTGGTGCCGACGAACAGGATGGTGCCGCGGTTGGCCGTCAGCTTCTTGACGAAGGCCATGGCTTCGTTGTACTTGGCCAGGGTCTGTTCGAGGTTGACGATGTGAATCTTGTTGCGGGCGCCGAAGATGTACGGAGCCATCTTGGGACACCAGAAACGGGTCTGGTGACCGAAGTGAACACCGGCCTCCAGCATTTGACGCATGGTTACGGACATACGGGAACTCCTTTAAGGGTTGAACCGCCATCCGCCCGAAACGCCCGCCGTTCTTGCATTCTGGCGGACACCCTTAATCGGCGGATGTGTGGATTGATTGCACGCAGGTCGCCTGCAACCGCTTCTTCGCGACCTTCGTCGCGAAAAAACTTTTGAATTGTAGCATTGCCGAGCCGCGCGGAGAAAGCTCAATAGCCGTCCCGTTTCAGCGAAAGCAGTTGCAGCATGCGCGCCAGATACGGTTGCCAGTCCGGCATCCGCAGGCCGAACTCCCTCTCCAGACGCCCGCAGTCGAGCCGGGAATTGGCCGGGCGCGCGGCGGCGGCCGGATACTCGCTGCCCGGAATGGCCACGATCCCCTCCGGCTTCAGGGTCAGGTCGAAACCCGGCGTGGCCCCGGCCAGCTTGACGACGGCCTGGGCAAATTCGTGCCAGCTGACCGGTCGACCGCAGCAGACGTGGTAGCAGCGCTGCGTTTCGCGGTGCATCGCCTGACCCTGACGCAGCATGGCGAGGACGATGCCGGTCACGGTCGCAACCAGCGCCGCCGGCGTCGGCGAGCCGACCTGATCCCTGACCACCTGCAGCGTCCGCTTTTCGCGCGCCAGGCGCAGGATGGTCTTGACGAAATTCCCGCCGCGCGCCCCGAACACCCAGCTCGTCCGGAAGATGACCGACTTGCACCCCGCAGCCCGGATCGCCTCCTCTCCCGCCAGCTTGCTCCGGCCGTAAACGCTCAACGGAGCGGTCGCGTCGCTCTCGACGTAGGGCGCCGCCTTCCTGCCGTCAAAGACATAGTCGGTCGAATAATGGACCAGCAACGCGCCCAGCCTTGCCGCCTCCTGCGCCAGGATGCCCGGCGCCTCGCCGTTGACGCGCATGGCCAGTTCCGGCTCCGTCTCGGCCCGATCGACCGCCGTGTAGGCCGCCGCGTTGACGATGACCGACGGGGCGATCTGCCGGACCAGCAAACGCAGCCGGTCGGGATCGGACAGGTCGCAGTCGGCATGGCCGCAGGTGATGACCGGCCCATGCGGCGCCAGCGAGCGCTGCAATTGCCAGCCGACCTGACCGTCCTTGCCCAGGAGAAGGATGCTCATCGTTTGCCAACCGGAGAAGCGAAAAGGCGGATTATGCCACCCGCGCGGCCGGCTTTGAGAATGACTTGCTATCCTTTATCCTTGGCGCCCCTCCCGAACGTTCTGCCCCGAGAATGAGCATTTCCATCAAGACCCCGCAGGAAATCGAAAAGATGCGCGTCGCCGGGCGCCTCGCCTCCGAGGTGCTCGACTACATCGAACCATTCGTCAGGGCCGGCGTGACGACCAATGAGCTGGATCGCCTCTGCCACGACTACACGGTCAATGTGCAGGGAGCCATTCCCGCGCCGCTGGATTACGCGCCCAAGGGCTACAACCCCTACCCGAAGTCGATCTGCGCCTCGGTCAATCACCAGGTCTGTCACGGGGTTCCCGGCGACCGCGTGCTCAGGAACGGCGACATCGTCAATCTCGATGTCACGCCGATCAAGGATGGCTACCACGGGGACACCAGCCGCATGTACCTGATCGGCGAACCGTCCATCCAGGCCAGGCGCCTGTGCGAAATCACCTTTGAATGCCTGTGGCTGGGGATCTCCGTGGTCCGCCCCGGCGGACGCATCGGCGACATCGGCGCGATCATCCAGAAGCACGCGGAGAAGAACGGCTACTCGGTGGTCCGGGAATTCTGCGGCCATGGAATCGGCGCCAGGTTCCACGAGGATCCGCAGGTCACCCACTACGGCAAGGCCGGCACCGGCGCCGTGATGGAACCCGGCATGATCTTCACCATCGAGCCGATGATCAACGCCGGCAAGGCCGGCATCCGCGAGATGGCCGACGGCTGGACCATCGTCACCAAGGACCACAGCCTCTCGGCGCAGTGGGAACATACGGTTCTCGTCACCGAAACCGGCCACGAGATTCTGACGCTGTCGGCCGGCGCCCGGCCGAAACCCGACCGGATCGCCGGATGAGCATCGACGTTGCGGCGCTGCGCAACGAGGTGAAGGCCGGGCAGGAAGCCCTGTGCGCGGACTATGCGCAGACCGGCGACGCCACGGCCCTGCTGGCGAAGCGCAGCCGCCTGGTCGACGGCGTCCTCACCCGGTTGTGGACCAGCCTCGACTTTCCGGCGTCGCTGACGCTGGCCGCGGTCGGCGGCTATGGGCGCGGCGAACTGTACCCCGCCTCCGACATCGATCTGCTGATCCTCCTGCCGCAGGAACCCGGCGCCGCCGTGCAGGAACGTCTGGAGACGCTGATCGGCAACTTCTGGGACATCGGGCTGGAAATCGGGCACAGCGTGCGCACGATCCAGGAATGCCTCGATGCCGCAGCCGCCGACATCACCGTCCAGACCGCCCTGCTCGAGGCCCGCCTGCTCACCGGCAACGGCGAACTGTTCGTCGCGTTCGAAAAGCGCCTGCGCGGCAACCTCGACCCACTCGTCTTTTTCGAGCGCAAGCGGCTGGAGCAGCAGGAACGGCACCTGCGCTTCAACGAGACGCCGTACAGCCTGGAACCCAACGTCAAGGAGGCGCCGGGCGGATGGCGCGACCTGCAGGCCATTTTCTGGACGGCGAATGCCGCCGGTTACGGCAGGACCTGGTCCGACCTCGAACGCCACGGCTTCCTGACCGGCGACGAGTGCCGGCTTGCCCGGGGTTGCGAGGAGTACCTGCAGCACCTGCGCATCCGGCTGCATGTGATGACCGGGCGCCGCGAGGACCGGCTGCTGTTCGATTATCAGAACGCGCTGGCGGCCCAGTACGGCCTCGAATCGACCCCGGCCAGGCGCGCCTCGGAACGGCTGATGCAGGGCTATTACCGCAATGCCAAGGGAATCACCCTGGCCAACACGATCCTGATGCAGAACATCGGCGCGGCCCTGGCGCCCGAGGGCGAGCAGATGCCGCAGCCGATCGACGGGCATTTCCAGTCCATCGGCGGGCTGCTCGACGTCCGCGACGATGGCGCCTTCGATGGCGACCCGGCGCTGATTTTCGACGCCTTCCTGGTCATGCAGGAATACTCCGATCTCCACGGCATGACCGCCCGCACGCTGCGCGCCCTGTGGCGGGCGCGCGAGCTGATCACCGCGGAGTTTCGGGCCGACCCCGCCAACCGCGCGGCCTTTCTCAAGCTGCTGCAGGGCAGGCGCGGCATCATCCATGAATTCCGCCGGATGAACCAGCTCGACATCCTCGGCGCCTATCTGCCGGCGTTCGGCCGCATCGTCGGGCAGATGCAGCACGACCTGTTCCATGTCTATACGGTCGACCAGCACATCCTGCAGGTCTTGCGCAACATCCGGCGCTTTTCGATGACCGAGTTTGCGCACGAATACCCGGTGTGCTCGCGGGCGATCGCCGGGTTCGACCGCCACTGGCTGCTCTACGTGGCGGCGATCTTTCACGACATCGCCAAGGGGCGCCGCGGCGACCACTCGGAACTCGGCACGGTCGACGCACAAGCCTTCGCCGAGGATCATGGCCTGGCCGCCGAAGATGCCGAGCTGGTGGTCTGGCTGGTTCGCCATCACCTCATCATGTCGCAGGTCGCCCAGAAAGAGGATCTCTCCGATCCCGAAGTGATCGCCGCCTTCGGCCGCCTGGTTGGCGACGCGCGCCACCTGACCGCCCTCTACCTGCTGACGCACGCCGACATACGCGGCACCAGCCCGACCGTCTGGAACAACTGGAAAGGCAAGCTGCTCGCCGACCTCTATCATCTGACGCTCGACCACCTTGGCCGCGACCGTCAGCCGCCGGCGCAGGGCATCATCGCCCAGCGGCAGGCCGAGGCGATGCGCCTGCTGCGTTTCTTCGCACTGCCCGAGACGGTGCACCAGCGCCTGTGGAAGGAACTCGACACCGTCTATTTCCTGCGCCATTCGGCCGAGGAAATCGCCTGGCACACGCGCTCGCTGCATTACCGCATCTTCATCGACAAGCCGGTCGTCCGCGCCCGCCTCCATCAGGATGGCGAGGGCCTCCAGGTCTTTGTCTACACCCGGGACCAGCCCGACCTGTTCGTCCGCATCGTCGCCTTCTTCGCCCGTTCCGGCTACAGCATCGTCGACGCCAAGATTCACACGACCTCCCACGGCTACGCGCTGGACAGTTTCGTCCTCCTAGACGTCGCCGAGCAACACAGCGACCGCGAGATGATTTCCTACATCGAGCACGAACTGACCGATCGCCTGTACCGCCAGACGCCCCCGGAGCCCCCGTCGGCCGGCCGCCTGTCGCGTCAGGTCAGGAATTTTCCGGTCAAGGCCGAGGCCAGCATCCAGGCCGACGACAGGGGGACCAACTATGTCCTGACGCTGGCCGCCGCCGACCGCCCCGGACTCCTCTACACGGTCGCCAAGACCCTCGCCGAGCATGGCGCCAGCCTGCACACCGCCAAGATCTCCACCCTCGGCGAACGGGTGGAGGACGTTTTTCTGATCAGCGGTGGCGACCTTGGCATGAGCCGCCGCCGTATCCAGCTCGAGACCGAGCTGATGGAACGGCTCAAGGTCTAGCAGCCGGGAATTTCGGGCGCCAGCCGGTCGTTGCGGCGGCCCGCCAGTTCCTCGATCACCGCACGGACGCGGCCCATGGCCTCCTGCAGGACACCTTCAAGGCTCTCGAAGCGGATGCCGTTGGCGCTGCTGCCGCGTCCCGCCGCGTGGTTGGCGACGACGCTGATGGCCGCGTACGGCAGCCCGAGTTCACGCGCCAGGACCGCCTCCGGCATTCCGGTCATGCCGACCAGGTCGCAGCCGTCGCGCTCGAGCCGGTTGATTTCGGCGGCGGTTTCGAGGCGCGGCCCCTGCGTCGCCGCATAGACGCCGCCGCTCTTTATCGCGATGCCCAGCGCCGCGCCGGCCGCGGCGATCCGCTGGCGCAGGTCGCGGTCATAGGGCTCGGTGAAGTCGACATGGGTCACCGCCGAGCCGTTGCCCTCGAAGAAGGTTCCCTTGCGCCCCGACGTGTAGTCGATGATCTGGTCGGGAATGACGATTTCCCCCGGCTGCAGGTCGGCGCGGATACCGCCGACCGAGGCCACGGAAATGATGCCCGTCGCCCCGTGATGATGCAGCGCCCACAGGTTGGCCCGGTAGTTGACCATGTGCGGCGGGATCGTGTGGCCATGGCCATGGCGCGGCAGGAACAGCGCCGGCTGGCCGCGGATCTGGCCGAACACCACGGCTCCGGAGGGCTCGCCATACGGTGTGCGGACCACCTCGCGATGTGAAACGTCGAGATTGGACAGCATCGTCAGCCCGCTGCCACCGATGATTGCCAGCATTCAGTCCTTCCTTTCGGCGAGCAGCGAGGCCAGGGCCGGCACGACGCCGGTCAGCCCCGGAAAGGCGCGGCGAAGGCGGGCGCCATCCAGCGCGTCGCCTTCGAGCTTGCGATACAGCGCATGGCGCCGCTCGGCGGCGAACGGCAGGTCGCGCAGCGTCGTTCCCAGATGATAGCGCAGCAGCGTGTCGCGCCCGAGATCCTTGGCCTGCCATGGAATCGCCGTGCGGTCGACGAGATGCAGGGCGCGCACCGTCGGCAGCCCGGCTGCCAACTCGGCCACCTGGCGATGAACGGCCTCACGATAGGCGGCGACCGCTTTTCCCGCGTCGCCCGCCGCCGCCCCGGTCGTCGCGGCCGGCGCGCCCATCAGCCAGCAGACGACCGTGTCGGGGGCGAAGGCCGCGATCGTCGTCCGTTGTTCGGCCGTCAGCGCCGCCACATCGGCCGGTATCAGGGTGACCGCGCGGGCCGCCCCGCCGAGGCGCGTTGCACTGGCCGCCAGACATTCCGGCAAGGTATCGATGGCGAGTACCGCCAAGCCGCGCGCGACCAGCGCCGCCGTGCCGAAACCGAGCCCGCAGCCGATTTCGAGCACGCGCCGGCCGGGCACCAGTCCGGCCATCCACGCGTAATCGCCGCGCCGCACATAGGCCTCGCCCTCGTTTTCCCAGTAGGCCAGGAAATCGCTGACCGTGGCGCCGCTCAACTCTTGTTTTCCCGGACCGCGTAGATGGCTGGCAGATTGCGCCAGGCGCCATGGATGTCCATGCCGAAGCCGAAGACGAAGCGGTCCGGCACGGTCAACCCGACGAAATCGGCGGAAACCGGCTTGTTCTTGCCGTTGCGCTTGTCGGCGAATACCGCCAGCAGGACCTCGGCGGCGCCGAGTCGCTTGAGGCTCTCCTTGACGGCGGCCAGCGTGACCCCCTCGTCGAGGATGTCGTCGACGACCAGGACCGTCCGCTCCTTGACCGGAATCCATGGCGCACTGCGCCAGGAAATCTTGCCGCCCTGCGTCTCCGGGCCGTAACGCGTGGCGTGGAGATAGTCGAAGTCGAGCGGAAAGTCGAGCCTGGGCAGCAGTTGACCGCAGAAGACCACGCCGCCGGTCATCACGCACAGCACCAGCGGATTCCGCGCGGCGAGTTGCGCGTGGATCCGCGCCGCCACCTCGTCCACGGCGGCCTGGACCGCCGCGGCGGAATGGACCGGTTCGGCATCGGCGAGCAGTGCGCGCGCCTCGTTGCTATCCACTCAATGCTCCACTGACTTCAGATAAGCGGCGAAATCCGCGCCGACCTCGGGATGACGGCAGCCGAAAACGACGCTCGCCTGCAGATAGCCGAGCTTCGAACCGCAGTCGTAGCGGGCGCCGGAATAACGATAGGCGAGAACCTGCTCCTCGCCGAGCAGCGAGGCGATGCCGTCGGTGAGCTGGATCTCGCCGCCGGAACCGGCCCGGACCCTTTCGAGATGGTGGAAGATGCGCGGGGTCAGGATGTAGCGGCCGACGACGGCCAGCGTCGAGGGCGCCTCCGCGGGCTTCGGCTTCTCGACGATCGCACTCACCTGCTCGATGCGATCGGCGACCTTGCGGGCATCGACGATGCCGTAGCTGCGGGTCTCGGCACGTGGCACATCCTGCACGCCAAGAACGGAGCAACGGTAGTAGTCGTAGGTATCGACCATCTGCTTCAACACCGGCGGATTGCCATCGAGCAGATCATCGGCCAGCAGGACAGCAAATGGCTCATCGCCGACAACGGGTTTCGCGCAGAGCACGGCATGCCCCAGCCCGAGCGGTTCGGCCTGACGGATGTAGATGCAGTTGATGTTCTTCGGCAGCAGATTGCGCACGAATTCAAGCATCTCGGTCTTGTTCTTGCGCTCGAGTTCGGCCTCCAGCTCATAGGCCTTGTCGAAATGGTCTTCGATCGCGCGCTTCGAGCGGCCGGTCACGAAGATCATGTCAGTGACCCCCGCTGCAACGGCTTCCTCGACCGCATACTGGATCAGCGGCTTGTCGACAATCGGCAGCATCTCCTTCGGGCTGGCCTTTGTAGCCGGCAGGAAACGGGTACCGAGACCCGCCACCGGAAATACGGCCTTTCTCACTTTTTTCATCGGGTTTCTCCCTTATTCAGCATTTCAAGCAATTGTGCCTCGTCCAGCACCGGCACACCGAGTGCCTGCGCCTTCTCGAGCTTGGAGCCGGCTTCGGTGCCGGCCACCACGAAATCCGTCTTCTTCGAGACCGAACCGGCCACTTTGCCACCCTGCGCCTCGATCAGCGCCTTGGCCTCCTCGCGGGCCAACGACGGCAGCGTGCCGGTGAGCACGAAGGTCTTGCCGGCGAAGGCGCCGCTCACGGCAGTCTGCGGCTCCCCCTCTTCCCACTGCACACCGGCGGCACGCAACTCGTCGATCACCTGCCGGTTGTGTTCCTCCGCCAGGAATTCGACGATGCAGCGCGCGACGATCGGGCCGACGTCCGGCACCTGTGTCAATGCGGCTTCGTCAGCGACAAGCAGGCGGTCGAGGCTGCCGAAAGCGCGTGCCAGATCCTTGGCCGTCGCCTCACCGACGTTGCGGATGCCGAGTGCGAAGATGAAACGCGCCAGTGTCGTGCGGCGGCTCCTTTCGATCGCTTCCAGCAGGTTCAGCGCCGACTTCTCGCCCATGCGCTCGAGATTCGCCAGGGCCATCAGCCCCAGCTTGTAGACATCGGCCGGCGTGCGCACGATGGCGGCGTCGACCAGTTGATCGACCAGCTTGTCGCCGAGCCCCTCGATATCCATCGCCCGCCGCGACGCAAAGTGCAGCAGAGCCTGCTTGCGCTGCGCCGGGCAGAAGAGACCGCCGGTGCAGCGCGCCACGGCTTCATCCTCGCCGCGCACGACATGCGAGCCACACACCGGGCAGG
>JAFLDQ010000102.1 GCA_017302355.1 Dechloromonas sp. | reverse complement strand
GGGTATTTTTCCGGACTACGGCCGAGCCTGCAATTCCAGCCGCAGGTGGCGGCCGTCCAGACCGCTCTCGGTGCGCTGGCCGGAATTGCCGGCGCCTGGCTGCCGGCGCGCGAGGCGGCCACGGTTTCACCGGCGCGGGCGCTCAAGGCCGGCGACGAGACGGCGCTACTCGGCGGACACGGCCATCCCTGGCTCGGTCTGACGGCGCTGCTGGCCAGCCTTGCCGCGTGCGCCATTCCACCGCTCGCCGGATTGCCGGTGGGCGGCTATCTGGCCGTCGCCCTGCTGCTTGCCGGCAGCGTCATGCTGCTGCCGGCAGTCGCTTCCGCGATGGCCCGCCTGTTGCCGCAGCGCGGTCCGGTCCCGGCGCGGCTGGCGGCTGCGCGTCTCGGCGCGGCGCCGGGACATGCCGTGGTCGCGGCCGCCGGTGTACTGACCAGCGTCGCGCTGGCGGCGGCGATGGCGATCATGGTCGCCTCGTTCCGCGACTCGGTCGATCAATGGCTGACGCAGATCCTGCCTGCCGATCTCTACCTGCGCGCCGGCCAGGCCAGGAGCGGCGGCCATCTCGATGAAGCCCTGCAGACGCGAATTTCGGCTGTAAACGGCGTCGACCGCAGCAGCTTCACGCGCCACGAAAGCCTGCGCCTGGAAGCCGGTGAAGCGCCGGTGGCCCTCATCGCCCGGCCGCTGGCGGCGGACGGAAGCGGCCTGCCGCTGCTCGGCAGGGCGCGCCCCGGGACAGGGACGGCCATCTGGATCTCCGAGGCGATGCAGGACATTTACGGCTGGCAGGCGGGCCAGCAGGTGACGCTGCCGCTGGCCGGCGAAGCGGTCGACGCGCACGTCGCCGGCGTCTGGCGCGACTATTCGCGACAGACCGGCGCCGTCATGATCGATCTCGCCGACTATCGCCGCCTGACCGGCGATCGCCTGGTCAACGATGCCGCGATCTACCTCGCTCCCGGCGCGCTCGCCGACCCGGTGGCCGATGCGCTGACGGCGCTCGCCGCGCCCGGCGTGCTGGAAATCGCCCGGCCGGGCGAGATCCGGGCGGTCAGCCTGCGCATCTTCGACCGCACCTTCGCCGTCACCTATCTGCTCGAAGCGGTCGCCGTCGCCATCGGGCTGGCCGGGGTCGCCGCCAGTTTTGCCGCGCTGGCCGCGGCGCGCAGGCGCGAGTTCGGCATGCTCCGCCATCTCGGCCTGACGCGCCGCCAGATCGGCTGGATGCTCGCCCAGGAAGGAGCGCTGGCAGCCGGCGTCGGCGTGCTGGCCGGGCTGCTTGCCGGTGGCGCCATCGGCCTCGTGCTGATCGAGGTGGTCAACCGGCAGAGCTTCCACTGGAGCATGGACCTGCACGTCCCTTGGGGTTCGCTGGCCGTGTTCGCCGCCGGTCTGGTCGCGCTGGCGGCCCTCGCTGCCGTGCTTGCCGGCCGCCAGGCGATGCGCCAGGACGCGGTGCTGGCTGTGCGCGAGGACTGGTGATGCGCCGCCGCGACTTCCTGCTGGCGCTGGCCAGCCTGCCGGCGGTTCGCTCGGAGCCGGCACAAGCGGCCGAGTTCGCCAGGGTCGTCCGCGGTCGGCGGCTGGACTTTCCCGCCGATCATGGCGCCCACCCGGATTTCCGCACCGAATGGTGGTATGCGACCGGCTGGCTGACCCTGCCGGATGGCAGTCCGCTCGGGTTTCAGACGACGTTCTTTCGCGTCCGCACCGGCATCGGCGAAGCGAGTCCGAGCGCTTTCGCCCCGCGCCAGTTGATCCTCGCCCATGCGGCGCTGGCCGATCCCCGCTTCGGCCGGCTGCGCCATGACGAGCGCGCCGCCCGGGCCGGCTTCGGGCAGGCCGGCTTTGCCACTGGCGAGACCGGCGTCCGGGTCGGCGACTGGCGCTTCGCGCAGCGCGCCGGCGGCTATCGGGCCGAGGTCAACAGCAAGGACTTCGCCTATGCCCTGAACCTCGCTGCCGACGGGTCGCCGCTGCTCAACGGCGAGGCCGGGTTCAGCGCCAAGGCGCGGGATCCCCGCCACGCCAGCTACTACTACAGCCGCCCCCAGCTCGCGGCGGACGGCAGCATCACGGTGAACGGAAAGTCGCAGCGGGTGACCGGCCGCGCCTGGCTCGATCACGAGTGGTCGAGCGAGCTGCTGCCCGAGGAGGCGCAGGGCTGGGACTGGATCGGCGTCAATCTCGATGACGGCGGCGCGCTGATGGCCTTCCGCCTGCGCGATCGGGGCGGTCAGGCGCTCTGGTCGGCCGCCAGCCTGCGGCAGGGCGATGGCGGCAGCGAAACGCTGGCGACGGACGCGGTCGCCTTCGAACCCCTGCGCCACTGGCGATCGCCGCGCACCGGCATCACCTATCCGGTCGAGTGGCGCGTCCGCATCGGCCGGCGCGAACTGCTGCTGCAGCCCCTGATGGATGACCAGGAACTCGACAGCAGGCGCTCGACCGGCGCCATCTACTGGGAGGGCGCGATCCGCCTGAGCGAAGGCGGACGGGAGGTCGGACGCGGCTATCTGGAGATGACGGGTTACGGGGAGAGAATCCGGCTGGGCTGAGCTCAGCCCCGGCGCCGTCTGAGGAACCATCCGGCAACGGGTACAGAGCCCACCGGAGGCGGTTGAAGTGCGCTGCTTCGGCCACTTTCCCGAAGCAGACCGAGCGCCGATTCGATCGCCACTGGAGCGGGACCTCGCAGCCGGATTCGCCAGCGGTGGCGCAGCGTGCTCGACCGGCGGGTGATCCATGGCGGCACAAGAGCGAGTGGCGAAGAGGCGCCCCAAGGGAATCCCGGCGGTCCACTGCTGTTCCTGGATTGAAGCTTCAGACGCGGCAGGGCAACGTCTCGAACAGCAGGGTGAAGGCAGGTGACGACTGGCGTTGAGAGGAGTAGCAGGGATGGCATCCCGGAAACGGCTTGCATCAGTCCTGGAGCACTGGGATGAGATTGCCGGCGGCGAGCGGAGCGTCAACCATGTCTTCGGGGAGACGGGCCGGGCCGCTGCCCGCGTAAAGTCTCGTTGCCGTGCCAGAGCCACGAAGGCGAGCGGGGGGCATTCGAATCCTGCGGTCTTATCAAATCATAGCCGAGCCGCTACATTACGCTTGTCGCACTACGGAGAAATGTCATGAACATGGATGTGCTGGGCTACGCAGCTCATTCGGCAACGGACGATCTGGCGCCTTTCCGCTTCGAGCGCCGCGCCCCGCGTCCGGACGACGTGGAAATCGAGATTCAGTACTGTGGCGTCTGCCATTCCGACCTGCACATGGCCCGCAACGACTGGGGCTGGACTTTCTATCCCGTGGTGCCGGGTCACGAGATCATCGGGCGGGTCGTCGGCATCGGTGCGGACGTGCGGCGCTTCAACGTCGGTGATCATGCCGGCATTGGCTGCCTGGTCGATTCGTGCCGGCAGTGCGCACCTTGTGAGCACGGGCTGGAGCAGTATTGCGAGAGGGGTAATACCCTGACCTACGGTAGCCACGACCGTCACGATGGCCGGCCGACCTACGGCGGTTATTCGGAGAAGATCGTCGCCGCCGAAAGCTTCGTGCTCAAGGTGCCCGATGGCCTCGACCTGGCGGGTGCCGCACCGCTACTCTGTGCCGGCATCACCACCTGGTCGCCGCTGCGCCACTGGAAGGTGGGAGCGGGGAGCAAGGTGGCGATTGTCGGCCTGGGTGGCCTGGGTCACATGGGGCTCAAGCTTGCGAAGGCGCTCGGCGCCAAGGTAACCCTGTTCACCCGCTCTCCAGGCAAGGAAGACGACGCCCGCCGCCTGGGGGCCGACGACATCGTCTTGTCTGACGATCCCGCGCAAATGCAGGGGGTGAAGGGCCGCTTCGACCTCATCGTCGACACTGTGCCCTACCAGCACGACCTCAATCCCTACCTGTCGACCCTCGCGCTGGACGGAACCTTGGTCCTGGTTGGCCAGTTGGGCGACATCAACCCGGCGCTGCGCACCGTGCCTCTGGTCCTGGGCCGCAAGGCCGTCGCCGGCTCGGTCATCGGGGGCATTGCCGAAACCCAGGAACTGCTGGATTTCTGCGGCAGACATGGAATCACCGCGGACATCGAGGTCATCCGGATGCCGGACATCAATCGAGCCTACGAGCGCATGTTGAAGAGCGACGTGAAGTATCGCTTCGTCATCGATATGGCTTCGCTCCGGGCCTGATGGCATCCCTGCAAGCCTCTCGGACACCAACGCGACGATTGATCAGGTTGTAGAAGGAGAGGTCATGGCCGAGCGGGCCGATGAGAATGCCGATGCTGCGGCGAGAACCCGAGCATCGTCTTCCCGCATGGCGGCCATTGCTCTCCGGAGCAATGGCCGTTGCGGCGAGTGATGGCCGTCGCCGGGTCTTGCCAGTTTTCCGCATCGGCAACGCACGCCCTTGCCGCAACGGGCGGCGCGGAGCGGACAATGGCCGGGCGACGGCATCACCGGCGGTCTGGCGACCGTAGAGCAATGGCGGGGCATGGACACGTGGTGGGACGCGAGCGCTACTCCAGATGTTCGACCGTCAGTTGCGGCGTTTCGACGCCCATGTATTCGTTGATTTCCAGGCGGTAGGCGGCGCGCGTGCGGCTTCCCGGCTGGGTGGCGAAATTGAACTGGATCGCGTCGTAGCGCGCGTCGCCCTTCCTCAGGCGCAGCTTGAGGTGCTTTTCCTTGAGTACGCGCTGCTGCTCGACCTCGAATTCGTCCATGAACAGCGGCGCTGGGAAGCCCTGACCCCAGACTTCGTTCTGCAGCAGGCGTGCCGCTTCCAGCGAGATGTAGCCGCCCTCCAGCCCGCCGTCGGTTTCCAGCGTGCGCGTCAGGTCGGCCGGGTCGAGCAGTTCGCTGGCGACTTTGGCGAAGAGTTCGCGGAATTTGTCGAAGTTTTCGGCGTTGACCGTGACCCCCGCCGCCATCGCGTGGCCGCCGAAGCGGAGCAGCAGGCCGGGCGCGCGCTTGGCGACGAGGTCGAGCGCGTCGCGCAGGTGCAGGCCGGGGATCGAGCGGCCGGAACCCTTGATGATGCCGCCCTCGCCGGGGGCGAAGGCGAATACCGGGCGGTGCAGCTTGTCCTTGATGCGCGATGCAAGGATGCCGACGACGCCTTCGTGCCAGCTTTCGTCGAACAAGGCGATGCCCGGCGCGGCGTCGTTGGCGTCGAGCGATTCGAGCAGGAGCAGCGCCTGCTCCTGCATGTCCGACTCGATTTCGCGGCGTTCGCGGTTGAGCGCGTCGAGCTGCTGGGCGATCTGCAGGGCGCGGACGGGGTCGTCGGTGAGCAGGCATTCGACGCCGAGGCGCATATCGGCCAGGCGGCCGGCGGCGTTGAGGCGCGGGCCGAGGATGAAGCCGAGGTCCATCGCTGTCGCCTTTTTCGGATCGCGGCCGGCGGCCTTGAACAGTGCAGCGAGGCCGGGCTGCAACTGGCCGGCGCGCATGCGCTTGAGGCCCTGGCTGACGAGGATGCGGTTGTTGCGGTCGAGTTTGACCACGTCGGCGACGGTGCCGAGCGCCACCAGATCGAGCAGGCTGGCGAAGTTGGGTTCGGGCTTGTCGGCGCGGTTGGGTGCAAACCAGCCGCGCTCGCGCAGTTCGGCGCGCAGGGCGAGCATGACGTAGAACATGACGCCGACGCCGGCGATGCATTTCGACGGGAAGTCGCAGCCCGGCTGGTTCGGGTTCACGATGCAGTCGGCTTCGGGCAGCGTGGCACCGGGCAGATGGTGATCGGTAATCAGCGTGGCGATGCCGTGTTCGCGGGCGCGGTTGACGCCCTCGATGCTGGCGATGCCGTTATCGACGGTGATGATGAGGTCGGGCGACTGCTGCGCGGCGAGATCGACGATCTCCGGCGACAGCCCGTAGCCGAGCTTGAAGCGGTCGGGCAGCAGGAAATCGACCTCGGCGCCGAGCATCTTCAGCGCGCGCATGCCGACGGCGGTGGCGGTGGCGCCGTCGCAGTCGTAGTCGCCGATGATCAGCAGTCTGGCTTCGGCCTCGATGGCGTCGGCCAGCATGTGCGCCGCATCGCCGGCATGGGTGAGGGCGGCCGGCGCCAGCAGCGATTTCAGCTCGTAGTCGAGTTCGGTCTTGTCGGTGACGCCGCGCGAGGCGTAGAGGCGGGCGAGCAGCGGGTGCACGCCCTGTTGCTCAAGCTGCCAGACGGCGCGCGGCGGAACCTTGCGGGCGACGATGTGGGTCATCGGGCGAGTTCCCTGGCCGTCGCCGCCAGCGGCTGGCCGCTCTTCCACAGCTTCCAGCGGTCGCCGCCGGTCAGCGTGTAGCGCAGTTCGCCATAGACGGTGGGGGCAAGCAGGGTGAGAGGCACGGGAATCGAGGGCGGCCGGCGTTGGGGAGGTCGCGAGTTTACCATAGTGGTTTTTCATGCTTCTCCCGGGCTACATGCGTGGTGCAGGGTACCCAATGGCGGGAGTTGGCGGTGGGGAAGCTCACCATCTGGCAAGAACCGGTATCCGTTCTTGCCAAAGGTCGGCGGTGTCAATACTTGATGTCGCGTGCCGTCTGGCGGCCGTCCTGCTTGGCGTGCCGCTTGTCCTGGCGGCACTGGGCGTTGCTCTTGTTGTTCTCGGCGCGGCAATCGATTTTCTCGGCACGCGAGGACTGTCGCGTGTCCTGGCGAACATCGCGTGCCGCACGCCTCTGCTCTGCCTGTTCGGTCGCAGTGGCCGGCAACGACGTAATGACGAGACCAATGGCAAGCAGGCCATTGGCTGCCAGCAGGCGCCAGACTCGGTTTTTCGTGCTCATGGGTATTCCGTTCGATCGGGTGGCAAGGTGACCAGTTTGCCATACACGGCAGAGGGAGGCGAACTCAAAATCGCCGCAATCGCCCGCATGAAAAAGCCCGAACACACCCGAGCGAAACAAGCTGCGGCTTAGGCAACGGGCCGTTCGGTGTCAGGGGCGCATCCAGGCATTGCCGACCTGCACGTACCAGGCCGGACCATCGGGGCCCGTGGCGACGTCGATGCCGATGTGCAGGCCATACTCGCGGGCGATTTCATAGCGAAAGCCAACGCCGTAGGTCGTGACCTCCTGTTCGCTGTTGCGCCAACGACTGTCGTTCCAGGCGCGGCCGGTGCCGGCGAAGCCGAGCAGGCTGAAACGCTGCCACAGTTGCCAGCGCAGTTCCGCTTCGACCTGAGCCGTGCCGTCGCCCTGATAGCGCATGGCCGGTGCGCCGCGCAGGGCAACGAAGGGGCGCAGGTAGAAGGGGACTTCGCCGTAGCTGAGTGTCGAGCCGGCATTGATGCCGAAGATGAGGTCGTGAAGCACGGGACGGAAATGGATGCCGACGAGGTTGATCCGCTGGAAGTTGCTGTCGCCACCCAGTTCCTTGGAGAAGAGACCGGCGGATGCTTCGAGGTAGGTGCCGGCGGTTGGCGTAAACACGTTGTCGCGTGAGTCGAAGCTCAGGTGCGGGAGCAGGCCGCCGACCTGTGAACCACTCTGGATGTCGGGTATGAGCGGATGCGCCGGAAGGAGATCGAAGGTCACCGTGGTGTTGGCGCGCACGTAGCCGAGTCCGATCCAGAACGGGGTATCGCCGATGCGATAGCGGGCCTGGGCTACCGCGGCGCGCGTCTCCAGGTTGTAGGACTTGGGGTGGCGCTCCAGGTCCGGATCGCGGCCGATCCCGTAGAAATCGAGATTGACCGACGCGTCGATGACACCGACCACTGTCTTCAGACGATCGTCCAGCCAGTGCCGGACGTCGCCGGCGAAGGCGCCGCGTGTGCCGTTCTCGGTGCCGAGTGCGCCTACGACCGTGATGTTGGGACGCCCGAAACCGGCCTTCGCACCGCCTGGCTGCTTGTCGACGAACATCAGCGCCCCGGCTCCGCCGAGCCCGACCGCCGGCTCGGTGATCGGGATGGCGATCGGGATGAATCCGTAGGCCTCATCAAGGAAGCCGCTGACGTCCAGCCAGCCGTCCTCCGCCGACCGGAACCGCGATTGCGCCGGAGCTTCGCTTGCGGACGGGTCGGCGAGCTTCGCTTCCTCGGCCGTCAGGCTCGGCGGCAGCGCGACGAGCGGGAGGATCAGGCCAATCCCGCACAGAATGCGATGTAGGGCGGAGCCGGTCATTCGGGCAGTTCGACCATCAGCGGCGGGGCTATAACAGATCGGCGGCCGGCGGCCGGATGGGGGGCTGCGGGTCACCGGGCGAGTTCCTTGGCCGTCTCGGCGATGGATTTGCCGCGTTTCCAGAGCTTCCAGCGGTCGCCGCCGGTCAGCGTGTAGCGCAGTTCGCCATAGACGGTGGGGGCGAGCAGGCTGATGCGGTCGACCTTGCAGCCGAGGGTGTTTTTGAGCGGCGCGAACCAGTCGCTTTCAAGGCGCACGAATTCGCGGCGCCAGCCGTCGCCGTCTTCGTAGAGGACGCGCGACAGCAACTGGTCGAGGACGACCAGCGGCCGCTCGCCACCCTCGGCGAGCACGGCCGCCAGGCCGGGCGGCTGCGCGTGCAGGGGCGTCGCGGTGGCGCGGGCGAGGCCGGCAGCGAGCGGGTTGTCGCTGAAGACCGCGGAGAAGGCCCGCGCCGCAGCGGCCGGCAGGGTGCTGCCGCCCCACAGCCAGAGGCTGTTGATCGCCGGCTGGCCGGCGGCCTGGCGCCGTTCATTGACCGGGTGGCCATGCAGGAACATCTGCACTTCGTTGAGCCAGCGCGCCAGCGGCAGGGCGCTGCCGGAAAGCTCGCCGTCGACGCGGCGGCCGGCGACGGCGGAAATCGGCGCCACCGGATGGTCGACCGCAACATTCAGCCGCAGATACCAGCGCCGGGCGCTGGCGACATGAAAGCGGCCGATGTCGGCGAATTCGGCATTCAACGAGTCGACGAGGCCCCGCGCCTCGTCGTCGGCGAGATCGAAGGCGCCGGCGTCGGCGAGGATGATGCGTTCATGGTGAAAGCGCAGGTGCACCGGGTCGGCGCACAGCCAGTGGCCGGCGCGCGCCTCGTCGCTGCCCTCGCCGAGCAGGCGCAGGGGGCCGAAGGGGCTGGCGGCGATCCCGAAGCAGCCGGCGAGGACGGCTTCGAAGGCGCGGCGCGGCTGGCGCTCCAGGCCGGCGCGGGCGAGCAGCCATTCGAGGCCGGGCGCGCCCAGCTTGCCGAGGGTGAATTGGTCGGCCGGCTCGGGCCAGATCAGTTCGGGGACAAGCAGGGTGAGATGCACGGGAATCCAGGCCAGTTGAAGACGTCGGGGAGGGCGAAGAGTGTACCATAGCGACTTTTGACGCCTTCCCAACGCCGCATGGCCCTGCCTTACGAATTGCTGATCGGTCTGCGCTATACGCGCGCCAAACGCCGCAACCACTTCATCTCCTTCATTTCGCTGATCTCGATGCTCGGTATCGGCCTCGGTGTCGCCGCGCTGATCGTCGTGCTGTCGGTCATGAATGGCTTCCAGAAGGAGCTGCGCACGCGGATTCTCGGCGTCGCCTCGCACATCCAGATCACCGGCATCAACGGCGAGCTGAATGCCGACTGGCAGAGCATCGCCGCGCAGGCGGACAGACATCCGGCGGTGCGCGCGGCGGCGCCGTTCGTTCAGTCGCAGGCGATGTTCACGGTCGATGGCGGGGTCAAGGGCGCGCTGGTGCGCGGCATCCTGCCCGATGCGGAAGAACGCGTCGCCGATTTCCGCAAGACCATCAAGAGTGGCAGCCTCGACGACCTCAAGCCCGGCGAATTCGGCGTCGTCCTCGGCGCCGACCTGGCGCGCGCGCTGCGGGTGTTTACCGGCGACAAGGTGACGCTGATCGCGCCGCAGGGCACGGTGACCCCGGCCGGGGTCGTGCCGCGGCTGAAATCGTTCCGCGTGGTCGGCATTTTCGAGGTCGGCATGTACGAATACGACAGCGGCCTCGCGCTGATCCACATGGAAGACGCCCAGAAGCTCTACCAGATGGACGACCGCGTCAGCGGCGTGCGGCTCAAGGTCGACGACCTGTTCATGGCGCCGCGCGTCGGCCGGGAACTGGCCGGGCTGATCGAAGCCAACGCCTATGTCAGCGACTGGACCCGGAGCCACGCCAATTTTTTCCGCGCTGTGCAGATCGAGAAGAACATGATGTTCATCATCCTGTCGCTGATCGTCGCCGTCGCCGCCTTCAACCTCGTCTCGACGCTGGTCATGGCGGTCACCGACAAGCAGGCCGACATCGCCATCCTGCGCACGCTGGGCGCGCGGCCACTGTCGATCATGGCGGTCTTCGTCATCCAGGGGGCGCTGGTCGGCTTCATCGGCCTCGGCCTCGGCATCGCCGGCGGCGTCGCGCTGGCGCTCAACATCGACGTCGTCGTTCCCTTCATCCAGAACCTTTTCGGCGTGCAGTTCCTGTCGAAGGAGGTCTATTACATCTCCGACCTGCCGTCCGACCTGCAGTGGGGCGACGTCTGGGGTGTCACGCTGATCGCCTTCGTGCTCGCGCTGCTGGCGACGCTCTACCCGAGCTGGCGTGCGTCGCGCGTCAATCCGGCGGAGGCGCTGCGCTATGAGTGACATCATTCTCGCGGCAAGCGGGTTGGGCAAGGCGTTCCGCAACGGCGGGCTGGATGTCACGGTGCTGTCGGCCGTCGACCTCGACGTGGCGGCCGGCGAAACGCTGGCCATCGTCGGCGCCTCGGGTTCCGGTAAGAGCACGCTGCTGCACCTGCTCGGCGGGCTTGATGCGCCGACCGCCGGCAGCGTCAAGCTGATGGGCCGCGATTTTTCGGCCCTGGGCGAGGTCGACCGCGGCGACTGGCGTAACCGTCACTTGGGCTTCGTTTACCAGTTCCACCATCTGCTGCCCGAGTTCTCGGCGCTGGAAAACGTCGCCATGCCGCTGCTGATCCGCCGTCAGGAACGCGGCGCCGCGCTCAAGGCGGCCGGCGACATGCTCGCCGCCGTCGGCCTCGGCCACCGCGTCGAACACCGCCCCGGCGAACTGTCGGGTGGCGAACGCCAGCGCGCCGCCATCGCCCGCGCACTGGTCAGTTCGCCCTCGTGCATCCTCGCCGACGAGCCGACCGGCAACCTCGACCGCCAGACCGCCGGCGGCGTCTTCGACCTGCTGCTTGCCCAGGTGCGCTCGCAAAACGCCAGCCTGGTCATGGTGACGCACGACCCCGAACTCGCCGGGCGGGCCGACCGGGTCATGCATCTGAAGGATGGCGTGCTGGTGGGGGAGTAGGGCGCTGCGAGAAGTCGAGGCGCTGTAAGCGTCCGGCATTCGCGGTACCGCACAGGGAAATTGGGATTTGACTCTTTCTTCTGCTGCTTTCCGCCGGGGGCGAGTGAAGACTACGCCGCCTTCCGAGGTTTCAACTCCTCGCGGATGACCTTCCTGATTGTCGCTTCCATGTCGGACTGTTGAAGCGAGCTTTTCAGTGTCTCGTTAATCAGCGTTTGATAGCCGCGCTCGCCGGCCATTTCCTTGAAGCGTTCCACCAGGGCTGCGTCGAGGTAGAGGGTGACGCGCTTCTTGGGCAGCGCTACCCGGCCTTCGACTCGCTTGCGCAAGACTAGCCTGCCGCCATCGATGTCGGCCTGGGTGATGGGGGTGTCTTCGTCAAAGATTGCTGTAGTAGATTTCTTGCTCATTTCGCTCTGCCTTCCGCATCGAAATCAACCGGATTTCCTCATCCGTCTCGGCGGTGGCGATAACCACCACATCCTCGCGCAACATCCCCAAGGTAATGAATCGCTGCTCGTTGTAGGCAAAGCGGCGATCTTCGAAAGTCACCGCGCGGTCGCTCTCGATGACCTGAGGCGCGTCCACGAAGTCGTAACCATGCTTTTTCAGGTTCGCGGCGCGTTTCTTCGGGTCGTAGCTGTAGCGCATGGGTTAATTGTATGTATGTTTGTGCATACGTCAAGCGGTCATTTCAGCGGCACAGCGTTGGCCGTTGGAATTGGTCCGCAGGTTGCAAGCATTACAACAACCTGAATCCGTGTTGATTTGTCATAGATCAAGCGTAGTACGTTGATTATTTATAACAATACCGCATCCCAGTCCTTCACCCATTTGATCATGGCCCGTTTCGAAGTCAAGCAATCCGCGAAGCTCAACCTGACCTCTTACTC
>JAFLDQ010000101.1 GCA_017302355.1 Dechloromonas sp. | reverse complement strand
CGCCAGCCCGGCTCGACGGCAAACGGGCCGCGGGCCCCGCCCTGCGGCTGCGCCCGCAGCCAGGCGCGCAGGGCTGCCGGATCAGCGGCCAGCGCGACACTTGGCGGCGCTTCCGGCAGACGGAAATCTTGCGGCCAGAAGGTCCGCGCAACGAAGGCTTCGCCCTGCCGATTTCCGCGCATTTTCAGCGGTCGACCGCGGAAGAAGGCAAGGCTGTTCGCGTCGAACCAGGCGCCATTCAGCGGCAGCCGCGGCGCCAGCTGCAACGCCAACTCGCCGTCAGCGCTGCGGATCGTCCGGCCATCGCCGGCGAGTTGCGCTCCCGTCAGGGTATCCTGCGCTCCCAGCCAGACCAGGGGGGGAAGCACCGGCACTGCGTCGATCGGCGTCGTCCTGGCCCAGCGCGCGACGTCATCCCACACCGGCAGAGCCGCGGCAAAGCCGGCGACCGGCGTCCCCTGCCGCGGCACGGCGATGATTTCATTGCGGAAATACCACAACGCCTGCGGCAACGCGCCGCAATCGGCGCGACTGCCAATGGTGGTAACGAACTGATCGGCGGGAAACAGGCCGTAGGCGGACATGGCGGGATTCTGCCCGAAACCGGCGGCGGCTCAAATCACGGCAACTGGCGCGCGATCAGTTCCTTCATGATCTCGTTCGAGCCGCCGTAGATCCGGGCCACGCGCGAATCGGCCCAGGCCCTGGCGATCGGGTATTCCCACATGTAGCCGTAGCCGCCATGCAACTGCAGGCAGGCGTCGAGCACCTTGCACTGCAGGTCGGTGCACCAGTACTTGGCCATCGACGCCGCGGTCGCGTCGAGTTCGCCACGGATGTGCAGCTCGATGCAGCGGTCGATGAAGACCCGCGCGATCTGCACCTCGGTCATCGCCTCGGCCAGTGTGAACCGGGTATTCTGGAACTGCATGATCTCCTTGCCGAAGGCCCGGCGCTCGCGGCAGTACAACGAGGTCCAGTCGATCGCCGCCTCCATCTGGGCAACGGCGGTGATCGCGATCTGCAGGCGTTCCCAGGGAAGCTCGCTCATCAGGTAGGCGAAGCCGCGGTTTTCCTGGCCCAGCAGGTGGTCGACCGGAACACGCACATTATCGAAAAACAGCTCGCCGGTATCCTGCGCCTTCATGCCGATCTTCTTCAGGCGCCTGCCCTTCGAGAAACCGGCCATCGTCGTGTCGACGACGAACAGGCTGGTTCCCTTGGCCCCCTTGCCCGGGTCGGTCTTGGCGACGACGATCACCAGATCGCAATGGAAACCGTTGGTAATGAAGGCCTTGGAACCGTTCAGGAGGTAATGGTCGCCGTCGCGCACCGCCGTCGCGCGGATGCCCTGGAGGTCCGATCCGGCCGCCGGCTCGGTCATGGCAATCGCGCCGATCAGCTCGCCGGTCGCCATCCCCGGCAGGTATTTGCGCTTGAGGAACTCGCTGCCGTAATGCAGCAGGTAGGGCGCGACGATCTCCGAATGCAGCAGCATGCCGAGCAGGTTCTGCACCGCCCGCCGCGCCGGCTGTTCGAAGAGCACGACGCTGTAGAGCTTATCGGCGCCGGCGCCGCCGTACTCCTCGGGCATCGAGGTGCACAGGTAGCCGGATTCGCCGGCCTTCAGCCACACTTCGCGGTCGATGTAGCCCTGTTCCTCGTAGCGCTCGTAATGCGGGGCGACTTCGACCTCGATGAAGCGGTCGAGCGATTCGGCGAACAGCCGGTGTTCTTCGCCGAAAATGGTGCGCGGTATCGTCATCGTCTTTCCCGGTCAGATGCGGAAGCCGCCGCCGCAGACCAGCAGTTCGCCGGAGATGTAGTTGGATTCGGGATAGCAGAGCAAGGCGATGGCGCCGGCGGCCTCTTCCGGCGTGCCGCCGCGACCGAGCGGCACCAGCGCTTCCATCTGCCTGAGGAGTTCGGGATTGACGCCGGCCTTGATCTGTCTGCCCTCGATGTCGAGCGTCGCGCCGCCGTCGGCCGGGGCGCTGGTCAGGCGCGTATTGATCAGGCCGAAGGCGACGCAATTGACGTTGACCCGGTAACGCCCCCACTCCTTGGCCAGCGTCCGCGTCATGCCAATGACGCCGGCCTTGGCCGCCGCGTAATTGACCTGGCCGGCGTTGCCGCCGACCCCGGCGATCGACGAGACATTGACCACCTTGCGGAACTTCTCCTCGCCGGCCTCGCTTTCCCTCCTGGCGGCATTGCGCAGGAAATCGGCGGCCGCGCGCAGGATGCGGAACGGCGCCGTCAGATGGACGTCGATCATCGCGTACCACTGTTCGTCGGTCATCTTCTGGACGACGTTGTCCCACGTGTAGCCCGCGTTATTGACGATGATGTCGAGGCCGCCGAACCCGGTGATCGCCGTCTGCACGAAGCGCTCGGCGAAATCCGGCGCGGTGACGCTGCCGGCGCAGGCCACCGCCTGCCCACCGGCGGCGGCGATCTCGGCCACCGTCTCCCCGGCTGGCGCCGCGTCGAGGTCATTGACGACCACGCGCGCGCCCTCGGCTGCCAGCTTCAAGGCCACCGCCCGGCCGATGCCGCGACCCGAACCGCTGACGATGGCCACTTTCCCTTCGAGTTTTCCCATTTTGATCTCCGTCTTCGTTGAATTCGCTTCAGTCGAGCGCGACGAGCGCCTCGCCCTGTATCTTCAGTTGTCCGTGCTGGTCGAGCATTTCCACCGCGACACGCGCCAGCGGCCGGCCGTCCTCCTCCAGCAGTTCGACGACCTGACCGCGCAGGACCGGCTGGTTGCCGAGATGGGTGAGCGCCATGAAGCGCACGCTGAACGAGCGCAGGCTGGACTGCGGCCGCCATTCCGTCAGCAGGCGCCCCAGCCAGGCCATGCCGAGCATGCCGTGGGCGAAGACATCGGGCATGCCGGCGCGCCGCGCAAAGTCGATGTCGATGTGGATCGGATTGAGATCGCCCGAAGCTCCGGCGAAGCGGCACAGCAGGGCGCGGTCGACCGCCGGCAGAACCATTTCCGGCAATCTGTCGCCGACCCTCGCCGGCGCGCTGTTTTCCGGTTCGCTGGCCACGGCGCTCACCCGTTCATGACGACGATGACCGAGCGCATTTCGCCCACGGCCTCGCCGCGCTGGTTGGTCACCCTGGTCACCTTGGTGACGAACTCCATCCTGCCGCCCTTCCTTTCACTGATGTCGGCGATGATCGAGCGCAGCGTCAGCACGTCGCCGGCATGGACCGGCCGCTCATAGGTAAAGCTCTGTTCACCGTGCAGCACGCGGTCGACCGGCACGCCCAGCGTCTCCATCAGCGCCTGGACCGTCCCGGCATCGAGTTCGGCCCCGAAGTACAGCGTCGGCGGCGCCAGCAGCGACGGATGGCCGGCGGCCAGCGCCGCCGCCTCGTCGATGTATTCCGGCCGCGTTTCGCCGATCGCCCGGGCAAAGGCAAGCAGCCGGCCCTTCTCCACCGGCCAGTGGACGACCGGTAACTGGAGGCCGAGATGACTTCTGTCGATCATCGCCCCTCCCGCTCAGCCGGCGCGCTGATACAGCGTGACGACGCAGGCGCCGCCCAGCCCGAGGTTGTGCTGCAGGCCGAGGCGCGCGCCGGCGACCTGACGCTCGCCCGCTTCACCGCGCAACTGTTCGACCAGTTCGGCGCACTGGGCGAGGCCGGTCGCCCCCAGCGGGTGTCCCTTGGACAGCAGACCGCCCGATGGATTGGTCACGATGCGGCCACCGTAGGTGTTGTCGCCAGCGGCGACGAACTTCTCGGCGCCGCCGTCCGGACACAGGCCCAGTCCCTCGTAGATGAGCACCTCGTTGTGCGCGAAGCAGTCGTGCAGTTCGACGACATCGACATCGTCGGGACCGATCCCGGCCTGCTCATAGACCTGCGCGGCCGCCTCGCGGGTCATGTCGTCGCCGACCAGCGCCATCATGCTGCGCTTGTCGAAGGTTCCCGGACGATCGGTGGTCATTGCCTGGGCGGCGATGAAAACCCGGCGGTCGAGGTTCATCCGCTCGGCGCAGCGCCGCGACACAAGAATCGCCGCCGCCGCGCCGCAGGTCGGCGGACACGCCATCAACCGCGTCATGCCGGCTTCGGGAAAGACCATCGGCGCCGCCATGACTTCTTCCTCGCTGACCACCTTGCGGAACAGCGCCATGGGGTTGTGCGCGGCATGGCGGCTCGCCTTGGCCCGCACCCTGGCGAAGAGGTCCGGCTTGACGCCATAGCGCTCCATGTACTCCTTGCCGGCGCCGCCGAAATAGCGCAGCGCGATGGGCGCGTCGTAGGGCGCGATCTCGTCGCACAGTTCGTCGAAGCGCGAGAACGGCGATGGCCGGTCGCTCCACTGCCCGGACAGCGCGCCCGGCTGCATCTGTTCGAAACCGAGGGCGAGAACGCAGTCGACCGCACCCGACTCGACCAGTTGCCGCGCCAGGAAGAGCGCCGTCGATCCGGTCGAGCAGTTGTTGTTGACATTGACGATCGGGACGCCGGTCATCCCGACCAGGTAAAGCGCGCGCTGTCCCGAGGTCGAGTCGCCGTAGACATAGCCGGCGATCGCCTGCTCGACCGCGTCGTAGCCCAGTCCGGCATTGTCGAGCGCCTTGCGCACGGCCGTCGCGGCCATCACGTCGTAGGGGTCGCTGGCGCCCGGCTTGCAAAAGGGCGCCATCCCGACGCCGGCGACAAAAGCCTTTTCCCGCATCCGTTGTCTCCTCCCGTGCGCCGGCTGGCGCTCACGCGACGACGCCGGCGGATCTGTTCACAGCCGTGATTCTCCGCCAATCGGGGCGGGAAGTCCTCCCTCGCGACGGGGATGTTGCTTAAACGCCTATCCCCCATCGGGGGGAGTGCCTTGACTTGCTCCTGCCGCTAGACTCGCCGGCGAATTTCGAGGTATAGATATCGGCCATGCGCCAAACGCCCGATCAATGCGTCCTTGCATTGGCGGCCACGGCGAATCAAAGTTCAATTCCGGAGGGGGATCCAAGTGAACAAGACCGCAATGCAACACCTGCCCGTGCGCACCGCACTGGCTTCCGCCATGCTGCTCGCCTTCAGCGGCAGCGCCTTGGCCTTCGAGTTCGAGCTCGAGGACGGGGTCAAGGGCAGCTGGAACAATACGATCTCCTTCGGCGCCAACTGGCGGATGACGAGGCCGAACGCTGGTTTGTACAGCCAGCCCGATGGCGCGCGCCTCGGTCTCACCGGCGGCAAGCGCGGATCGGGCGGCAGCGCCACCGACAGCGGCAACCTGAACTACGAGAAGGGCGACGTGATCAATGCCCCGCTGCAGCTCCTTTCCGACTTCGCGATCAGCAAGGGCGACCTCGGCGCCTTCATCCGCGTCAAGGCCTGGTACGACGTCGCCATGGAGAACAAGAACCGGCCCTACGGCAACGCCGACAACGGCTATGCCAAGGGCAAGGAACTTTCCGACAGCAGCCAGCCCGACCTGCTCAAGTACTCGGGCATCGCCCTGCTCGACGCCTACGTCTACAACACCTTCGATGTCGGCACCCCGCTCCAGATCCGTCTCGGCAACCAGGTCGTGAACTGGGGTGAGAGCCTCTTCGTCCAGGGCATCAACCAGCTCAACCCGGTCAACCTGCCGGCGCTGCGCAAGCCGGGCACCGAAGTCAAGGAAGCGCTGCTGCCGGTATGGAGCATCGACGCCAACATCGCCCTCGGCGGCGGCGCGTCGCTCGAGGGATTCTACCAGTTCAAGTGGGAGTCGAGCCTGGTCGACAGTTGCGGCGGCTACTATTCGCCGGTCGAATTCGCGATCACCACCGATGCCAATCGCGGAACCAGTTGTTCCGGGGTGACCACAGCACTCTACCCGGGCCAGAAGCTTGATACCCCAACCCTGTTGCGGAATGGCTTCTACTTCCCGCTGACCGATGGCAAGGATGGCTCGAACACCGGCCAGTTCGGCGTCGCATTGCGCCTGCCGATCGACGCCATCGACTCCGAGTTGGGCCTGTACGGCATGCGCATCAATTCACGGACGCCATTCGTTTCCGCCTACACCGGAACCTGGGGGCCCGTGATAACGAACCCGGCCAGCCCGCCGCAACTTCGGGCATTGCGAACTCTCGTCAATCCGGTTGCCGCCCAGGAAGCGGCACTTGCTGCTCTAGGGGTCAGGTCGGCATATGGCTTCTGGGAATACCCCGATGGCATCAACATTTTTGGCACCACGCTGTCGACCAACATCGCCGGCTGGTCGGTCGGCGCCGAACTGGGTTACACGCACAACCAGCCCGTGCAGATCAACGGCAACGACATCCTGTATAGCGCCACCGCGGGAGTCGGCCCGATGGCGCCGCGGACGAGGGCGGCGACGGCGGCGGGCGTCGGCAATCAAATTCACGGCTACGACCGCTTCCGCAAGACCCAGCTGCAAGTCAATACCGTCAAGATCCTGCCGAGCATGCTCGGGGCGACGCAGGGACAGTTCATCGCCGAAATCGCCGGACAGTGGGCCTCGAACACGAACGACGAGGCCGAACGCCAAGGGATCCGCTACGGCCGCGCCTTCATCTTCGGATTGGGCTCGAACGGCGGGCTTGGTGCCTTCGATACCCGCGATACCTGCAACCCGGCAAGTCCGCTGTGGAACCCGCAACGCGACGGCTGCCAGAACGACGGCTACGCGACCAGCACGGCCTGGGGCTATCGCCTGAAGGCGTCGCTCGACTACACCGGCGCCTTCGACACGGGCTTCACGCTGACGCCTTCGGTCTTCTGGTCGCATGACGTCTCCGGCTACTCGGTCGATTCGCAGTTCATCAAGGACCGCATGATCCTCGGCCTCGGCCTGCGGGCGGACTACCAGAAGAAATACACGATCGACCTCGGCTACACGGCCTTCCTCGACAAGGCCAAGTACGACCCGTTCAAGGATCGCGACTACCTGAGCCTTGCGTTCAGCGCCACGTTCTGACCCCAATAATCGACTGGAGGAGACAACCCCATGAAATTCCAAATGAAGTTGCTGGCCGTCGCGGTCGGCTGCACGTTTCTCGGGGGCGCCGCGCTGGCCGGCACCTCGGCGGCCGACATCGAGCGCCTGGGCAAGGATCTGACGCCGACCGGCGCCATCCGCGCCGGCAACGCCGACAATTCCATCCCCGAATGGAAGGGCGGCCTGACGACGCCCCCGGCCGGCTGGAAGCCCGAACAGGGCTACATCGATCCGTTCGCCAATGAAAAGCCGCTGTTCACGATCACCGGCGCCAACGCCGACCAGTACAAGGACAAGCTCAGCCCCGGCCTGATGGCATTGCTCAAGAAGTATCCGAACTTCACGATGCCGGTTTACACGACGCATCGCACGGTAGCGCTGCCCAAGGCAGCCACCGACCTGATCAGGGCCGAAGCTCCAAAAATCGAAATGAACGATGGCCACATCGTCGGCCGCGTCTTCTCGAATGTGCCCTTCCCGGTTCCCAAGACCGGCGAGGAGGCGATCCAGAATCACATCCTGCGCTATACGGGCGGCGGTTATGATCGCACTTACGTCTGGTTCCCGGTGCGCGCCAACGGCGATACCTACAAGGTCACCTTCGTCGACCGTGTCGTCACCGCCGCCAATTTCGACCCGCCGCAGGAAGGCAACATGGGATTCGCCTATTTCGGGCGCTTCACCTCCCCGGCGACACTCGACGGCACGATCTACCTTGTTCACGAACCGATAGACCAGCTCAAGGACGCGCGTTCGGCATGGATCTACAACTCGGGGCTGCGTCGTGTGCGTCGCGCGCCGGATCTCGCTTTCGACAACATCGCCGATGGCACCGAGGGCATGCGCACGACCGACCAGTATCTCGCCTACAACGGCTCGATCGAGCGCTACGACTGGAAACTGGTGGGCAAGAAGGAGATGTACGTGCCGTACAACACGTACAGGATCGGCGACAAGAAGCTCAAGTACACCGACATCATCGACAAGAACACGATCAAGAGCGACCTGATGCGCTATGAACTGCATCGCGTCTGGGTCGTCGAGGCAACGCTGAAGGCGGGCCAGAAGCACATTTACGGCAAGCGCATCTTCTATCTCGACGAGGATAGCTGGAACGTCCTCGAAGAGGATTCCTACGACACGCGCGGCCAGCTCTGGCGGGTCGGCATTCACGGCTTGCGCCAGAATTACGACGCCCTCGTGCCCTGGCACAGCGTCCAGGCCTGGCACGACCTGACCAACGGCAACTATCTGGTCACCCACCTGGACAACGAGATATCGCAGCCCATCGTCTTCGGCAAGAAGGCCAAGTGGTCGGACTTTCAGCCCGACGCCCTGCGACGCGCCGGCGGCACACGCTGACCGTCCGGTTGAAGCCCCGATGCCGAGGGCGCTGACGACCATCGAGCAGTCGATGGTCGTTTTTTTTCCGCGAACGAGAAGGTAGACCATGACCAAGATGCTGATGACGGCGCCGCTGGCGGCCCTCCTCGCCAGTGTTTTCGTGACGCCGCTGCCGGCACAGGCCGAAGAGAAGCACGTGCCCGTGGTATCGAAAGTCCCGATGAAGCAGGACCGGACCCTGCTGCTCGACGCGTTCCGCACGGACCAGCGCGCAGTGGCGGTCGGCGCGCGCGGAACAGTGTTCGTTTCCGCCGATGGCGGCAGGGACTGGAAGAGCCAGCGCACGGCATCGACGCGCACGCTGACCGCGGTGACCGCGCTCAACGACAAGATCTGGCTGGCGGTGGGCCACGGGGGAACCATCCTCCGCAGCGAGGATGGCGGCAATTCCTGGAGCCTGATCGACGTGCCGGAGGCCGGGACCGACGCCCTGCTTGGTGTGACGGCGCTCGACGGCAAGACCCTGGTTGCCTACGGCGCCTTCGGCCTCTTTCTGAGGTCGACCGACGAAGGCCGCACGTGGATGCGCCAGGATGTGATCGAGGAAGGCTTCGACCGGCACATCGCGAAGGTCATCCCGCTCGGCGACGCACTGGTCATGGTCGGCGAATCGGGCACCATTGCCCGGTCGCCCGATGGCGGCACCAACTGGACCAGGGTCGACTCGCCCTATGAGGGCTCCTTTTTCGGCGGCCTGCGGACTGCCGACGGCAACGCCCTGATCTTCGGCATGCGCGGCAACGTCTTCCGGTCGACCGACGCCGGCCGGACCTGGATGAAAGTCGCGACCGACACCAAGGTCGCCTTCAACGGCGGCCGGGCATTCGACGACGGCACGGTCGTCCTCGCCGGCAACTCCGGCAAGCTGGCGCTCAGTCGCGACAACGGCCAGACCTTCGCGGTGAAGGATCTGCCTGGCAGGGGGTACGCAAACATCCTCAAGCGCGGCGACGGGGAACTGCTGGTCGTCGGCGACCGCGGCATCACCCCCGTGCCAGCAGCCTTGCTGGCCAAGTAAGCAATACCGACCACGGAAGCGACCGGGAGACATGACGTGAATACGGATCCAAGAAACAAGGACGAGATCGGCCTGCAGGCCCACGAGTTCAGCAACACCTGGGTGGGCAAGGTGTCGTACTGGATATTTCGCCTGCGCAAGCCACTGCTGCTGCTGTTCATCCTGATCACCATCGCCCTCGCCTATTCGGCCAGCCACCTGCGGGTGGGCGCCGGGTTCACCAAGATGATCCCGCTCAAGCATGAGTACATGCTGACCTTTCTCGAATACCAGAACGACTTCGGCGGCGCCAACAAGATTCTCGTCGCCCTCAAGGCAAGGGAGGGCGACATCTACACCAAGGAGTTCATGGACACGCTGCGCAAGGTCACCGAGGACGTGTTCTATATCAAGGGTGTCGAGCGCAGTTCGGTGACTTCCCTGTTCACCGCGAACGTGCGTTACACCGAAGTCGTCGAGGACGGCTTCCGCGGGGGCAACATCGTTGCCGCGGACTTTGTCGGCACCCCCGAGCAACTCCAGGGCGTGCGCGAAAACGTCGCCAAGTCCGACTGGGGCGGCCGCATCGTCGCCATCGACGGCAGCGCGGCGATGGTCGTCGCCACCCTGCAGGAGAAGGATCCGGATACCGGCGAACGCCTCAATCTGCAGGAAGTCGCCAGGAAACTCGAGGAAATACGCAAGACGACGGAGAACAAGGATGTCTCTGTCCACATCATCGGCTTCGCCAAGGCCGTTGGCGACATCGCCGCCGGTGCAGCTGGCGTCATCGCCTTCTTCGGCATCGCCTTCGTCATCACCGCCGCCCTCCTCTACTGGTACTCCGGGTCCGGCATGCTCGCCTCGTACGCCCTGATCTGCGCCATCGTGCCGGTGATCTGGCTGCTCGGCCTGCTGCCCATCTTCAAGCTGACACTCGACCCGATGTCGATCCTCGTGCCCTTCCTGATCTTCTCGATCGCCGTCTCGCACGCGGTGCAGATGACCAGCTCCTGGAAACAGGAGACCATGGCCGGCGCCGACGGCATCAAGGCTTCACGGCTTTCCTTCGAGAATCTCTTCATTCCCGGCGCCGCCGCCCTGCTGGCCAACGCCATCGGCTTCATGGTCATCGGCATGGTGCAGATCGAGATGGTCCAGGAACTGACCATTACCGCGACGCTGGGCGTCACCGTGATGATCGTCACCAACAAGATGCTTCTGCCCATCCTGCTCTCATACCGCAAGATCGCGCCGGAACAGGTGCGGAAGATGCACGGCCATGAGGCCAGCGCCGACCGCCTGTGGGAGAAGTTCGGCGTCCTCGCCACGCCGAAGGGCGGCGCCGTCGCCATCGCCATCGCCATCGTCGCGCTCGGCATCGGTCTCTATATCGCCAAGGACCACAAGATCGGCGACCTCGGCGACGGGGTGCCGGAACTGCGGCCGAATTCCCGTTACAACGAGGACGTCCGCGTCATCACCACCAACTTTGCCGTTGGCGTCGATGTCCTGCAGGTCATCGCCGAAGCCAAGGGCGCCGAGTCACCGTGTGTCGATCGCAAGGTAATGGACAAGATGGAGGAATTCGAACTGGGCATCCGCCAGAACGACGGCGTCGCGGCGGTTCGCGGCCTTGCCGGATTCGTCAATATTGTCACCCAAGGCTACGCGGAAACCAGCATGAAGTGGCAGGCCCTGCCCCAGGACAAGGCACAGATCGCCCAGGGCGTGGGCTTTGCGACCCGCCTCGGCAACGAACTGATGAACTCCACCTGCACCGCGATGCCGATCTCGATCTTCACCCGCGATCATCAGGCCGAGACCATCGCCAGCGTCGTCGATCAGATCAAGGCTTTCAAGAGCGAATACGACACCGATGAGCTCAGATTCCGTCTCGCCAGCGGCAACGTCGGCGTCATGGCGGCAACCAATGAAACGGTGGCGGCCGCCGACAAGTGGGTCAACCTCGCCTTGTTCGGATCGGTGGCGTTGTTGTGCGTCCTGATGTTGCGCTCGGTTCCCGCCACACTGTGCATCATCCTGCCGCTCGGGCTGGTGACGGTCCTGTGCAACGCTGTGATGACCTGGCTCGACATCGGACTGAAGGTCAATACCCTGCCGGTCGTCGCGCTCGGCGTCGGCGTCGGCGTCGACTACGGCATCTACCTCTTCGAGCGCATCAAGCACGAGATGGACATCGGCCTCAACCTGCGCGACGCCTTCGTCCAGGCGCTGAAGCAGCGCGGCACCGCCTCGGTGTTCACGGCGGTGACGATGACCGTGTCGGTCGCGACCTGGGCCTTCTCGGATCTGAAGTTCCAGGCCGACATGGGCATCCTGCTGGCCTTCATGTTCCTGGTCAACGTCTTCGGCGCCATACTCCTGCTGCCGGCCCTGGCCGCCTTCCTGGTCGGCAACCGGAAGAAGAAGGCCGCCTGATCCGGCCTAGCGGCGAGCGCGGCGCGAACCGGCGGTTTGCGCCGCGCTTTCATTTTCCCGCCGCGATGATGGCCAAGGGGGCGCCGGCAACGGGCCGCGGGCGCCCCTGCAACCCTCTCCGGCAAACCGGTTTTGCCGCGTCTGCGGCCGTCGACCGCGACAGCGCCCGTTGCGAGCCCGACTAGACCGAACTTTGACCCAATGGCTTGAAGAATCCGTTGCTTTTCATGAGGTTGCTGGTTTTCTGCGGAGGTGTTACTGGGTACGCGGCAGGTTGACCCCGAGCAGCTTGAAGGCTTTTTCCTGAAGCGGG
>JAFLDQ010000100.1 GCA_017302355.1 Dechloromonas sp. | reverse complement strand
GAGTAAGAGGTCAGGTTGAGCTTCGCGGATTGCTTGACTTCGAAACGGGCCATGATCAAATGGGTGAAGGACTGGGATGCGGTATTGTTATAAATAATCAACGTACTACGCTTGATCTATGACAAATCAACACGGATTCAGGAATCGATCAATCGGATCATTCCCGGGAATCCGGCGAACCGGGTTTGACGTATGATCGGGCGCTCACCCCCGACGCCTTTCGACCATGAAAACCGATACCCCGCCGACCATCTTCCTCAAGGATTACACCCCGCCCGCCTTCTTCGTCGACCGCGTCGACCTCGATTTCGTGATCGAAACCGGCGCCACGACCGTCAGCGCGACGCTGGCGCTGCGGCGCAATCCGGCGCGGCCGCCGCGGCCGCTGGTGCTCGACGGCGAGGAGCTGGAAACCTTGAGTGTCGCGGTCGACGGTGAAAAAGCGCCGTTTTCCGTGACGGCGAACACGCTGACCATCGCCGGAGTTCCCGACGCCTTCACGCTGCACACCGTCGTTCGCATCGACCCCGGCGCCAACACCGGCCTTTCCGGACTCTACCGTTCCCGCGACGGCTATTTCACGCAGTGCGAGGCGCAGGGCTTCCGCCGCATCACCTGGTTCCCCGACCGCCCGGATGTCATGTCGACCTACACGGTGACGCTGCACGCCGACCAGGCGCAGTTCCCGGTCCTGCTCGCCAACGGCAATCCGGTCGCGGCCGGCGACGAGGCCGGCGGTCGCCACTGGGCGAAATGGGCCGACCCGTTCCGCAAGCCGTCCTACCTGTTCGCCGTCGTCGCCGGCAAGCTCGACGTCCTGAAGGACACGTTCAAGACCGCCTCCGGCCGCGAGGTGCAACTGGCCATCTACGTCGAACCCGGCAAGCTCGACCAGTGTCCGCACGCGATGGCGGCGCTGAAGAAGTCGATGCGCTGGGACGAGGAACGCTTTGGCCTCGAATGCGACCTCGACCACTACATGATCGTCGCCGTCGGCGACTTCAACATGGGCGCGATGGAGAACAAGGGGCTGAACATCTTCAACACGAAGTACGTGCTCGCTCGCGCCGATGTCGCCACCGACACCGATTTCGAGAACATCGACCGCGTCGTCGCCCACGAGTATTTCCACAACTGGACGGGCAACCGCGTCACCTGCCGCGACTGGTTCCAGCTCTCATTGAAGGAAGGGCTAACGGTTTTCCGCGACCAGGAATTCGGCGCCGATCTGCACAACCGCAGCATCGCCCGCATCCGCGAGGTGCGCGGCCTGCGCGCCGCGCAGTTCCCCGAGGACGCCGGGCCGATGGCGCACCCGGTGCGCCCGGCCAGCTTCGTCGAGATCAACAATTTCTACACCGCGACCGTCTACGAGAAAGGCGCCGAGGTCATCCGCATGATCCAGACACTGATCGGCCGCGACGGCTTCCGCGCCGGCATGGACGAGTATTTCCGCCGGCACGACGGCCAGGCGGTGACCTGCGAGGATTTCGTCGCCGCGATGAGCGCCGCCTCGGGCTTCGACTTCACCCAGTTCATGCGCTGGTACAACCAGCCGGGAACGCCGCATGTCGCGGTCGACGGCCATTTCGACGCCAGTTCCGCCACGTACACGCTGACCTGCGCGCAATCCAACCCGCGCGCCAGCGACCAGGCGCCCTACCTGATCCCGATCCGCGTCGCGCTATTCTCCAAAGCGGGCGAACTGCTCGCCGGTAGCGAACGCACACTACAACTGACCGCCACCTGCCAGTCCTTCGTCTTCGCCAACGTCGCCGCCGAACCCGTCCCCTCGCTGCTACGCGACTTCTCGGCGCCGGTCATCCTCGAGTTCGCCTACACCCCCGAACAACTGACCCTGCTGCTCGCCCACGAGACCGACCCGTTCAACGCCTGGGAAGCCGGCCAGCGCCTCGCCTCGACGCTGATTCTCGACGCCACGGCCGCCATCGCGGCCGGCCGGACGCCAAGCTGGCCGGCGAGCTTCGTCGATGCCGCCCGCCATCTCCTGCAGACCCACGCCGAACGCGGCGCCGCCTTCGTCGCCGAGGCGCTGACCCTGCCCGGCGAATCGACACTGGCCGAGGCGCTGGCGGTGGTCGACCCGGATGCCCTGCACGCCGCCCGCAACTCGCTGCGGCTGCATCTCGCCGGGCAGCTCGAGGCCGAACTCGGCGCGACGTATGCCGCCCTCGCCCCGCGCGGCCCCTACCGGCCGAGCTCCGCCGACGCCGGCCGCCGCGCCCTGCGCAACGTCTGCCTCGGCTACCTGCTCGAACTGGACACCCCGGCCGTACGTCAACTCGCCATGCGGCAATATCGGACGGCCGACAACATGACCGACCAGTTCGGCGTCCTTGCGGCGCTGGCCCAGACCGACTGCCCCGAACGCGAACCGGCGCTGGCCGATTTCCATCGGCGCTGGCAACACGAGGCGCTGGTCGTCGACAAGTGGCTCGCCGTGCAAGCGGGCAGCCGCCTGCCGGGAACGCTGGACACGGTGAAACGCCTGACCGCGCATCCGGCCTTCGACATCGCCAACCCGAACAAGATCCATGCGCTGCTGCGCACCTTCGGCGCCAACCTCGTCCGTTTCAACACGGCCGACGGCTACGCCTTCCTCGCCGCGCGGATCACCGGGATCGACGCGCGCAACCCGCAGGTCGCGGCCCGCCTCGCGCGCTGTTTCGACCGCTGGAAACGCTTCGACGCCGGCCGCCAGGCGCACGCCCGCGCGGCGCTGGAAAGCATCCGCGACCATGCCGGCCTGTCGCGCGACGTTGGCGAGATCGTTGCCCGCGCCCTCGGCGGCGCTTGATCCGCAGGCTGGCGATGAAGATCATCCAGCTCAGCGACCTCCACCTGATCCAGCCGGGGCAGACGCTGTACGGCGCCTCGCCGCTGGAACGGCTGCAACTGGCGATCGACGGCATTCTCGAAGCGCACGGCGACGCGGAATTCTGCCTGCTCACCGGCGACCTTGCCGACGCCGGCAGCGACATCGCCTATCGGTCGCTGGCGCAGGCGCTCACCCGGCTGCCGATGCCCGCCTATCCGCTGGTCGGCAACCATGACGACCGGTCGGCGCTGGCGCGGTTCTTCCCGGCGCTGGCGACGAGCGCCGGCGGCTTCCTCCAGTCGGCGGTCGCCACCGCCCACGGACGATTCCTGCTGCTCGACACGCTGGAGCCGGGAGCGCCCTGGGGCCGCTACGGCCCCCGCCGCCGCGAATGGCTGGGCGCGCAACTGCGGGAAACCGGCGACGAGCCGGTCTGGCTGGCCATGCATCACCCGCCGTTCGCCGTCGGCATCCCGTCGATGGACCAGTATTCGCTGCGCGATCCCGAGGCGCTGTGGTCGGTCATCGCGCCGCACCGGGCGCGCATCCGCCATCTCTTTTTCGGCCACCTGCACAGGCCGATCGGCGGCAGCTGGCGCGGCATTCCCTTCTCGTGCACCGCCGCGCCGAACCATCAGATCGCGCTCGACCTGGCGACGCTGCGCGGCGACGAGGTGCCGGGCCGCCGCGAACCGGCCGGCTATTCGGTGATCCTGATCGACAACGAACACGTCGTCGTGCACCACCAGCAGTTGTCCGGCGGCGAAACCCGCTTCTGGCTATAGGGCGGCTCGTCAGTTAGTGAGGGCCGACCTGGCCGGCGCCCACTGCCGGCGGCTGACCGGCAACTTGTCGGGGACGCCGCGCAGCAAGGCCCAGCCGTAGGCCTCAGCGTCATCGCCCGCGGCCTTCTCGAAGCCGGCGAGCGCCGTCCGCGCCACCAGCACGGCGCGGTGCAGACGGATGAAGCGCTCGGCGAATTCGCTCTCGAGATGGGTCAGCGCCTCGTCGAGCAGGTATTCGCGGTCGACCGTGCGCGCCGTGACATATTTGAGGTCGGCCTTCAAATAGAGGACTTCACCGACCGGCACGAGCAGCAGGCGCCCGCGCTCAAGGCACGACAGGTGGGTGCGCCCGCCGCCGCGCATGGCGCGGCCGACGCTGGCCAGCACTTCCGGATCGGCCTGCCGGACGGCTGGCACCTTCTGCAAGGCCGTCAGCAAGCGCTGGGCGCGGACCGGCTTGAGCAGGTAGTCGACGGCGTTGAGGTCGAAAGCCTGCACCGCGTAGTGGTCGTAGGCGGTGGTGAAGATCACCGCCGGCGGCGCCGGAAAGGCGCCGAGATGGCCGGCCAGCTCGATGCCGTCCATGCGCGGCATGCGGATGTCGGCAAGCACGGCATCGACCGGGTGGTCGCGCAGGAATTCGAGCGCGGCGACGCCGTTGCCGGCCTCGCCGGCGACTACGGATGGAAACTGGACGGCGATGTCGACGAGCAGCGCGCGCAGACGGTCGCGGGCCAGCGGCTCGTCATCGACGACCAGGATTTTCAGCGGTTCGGCGTGCGGCATGGCAGAAAGATGCGGACCTCGTAGAAGTGTTCGCCGGCCTCGATTTCGAGGCGCGCCTCGAGATCGTAATACAGGGAGAGGCGCTCGCGGATGTTGGCGACGGCGATGTGGTTGCCGGCGGCGTGCTGCGACCGGCCGGCGTTCGGGTTGGCAATGGCGATCCGCAGTTCGTCACCGCGCTGCGTGATCGAAACGCTCACCGTGCCGCCTTCGGGCGACGGCTCGATGCCGTGATAAACGGCGTTTTCGAGCAGCGGCTGCAGCATCAGCGGCGGAATCGGCAGGTCCAGGGAAACCGCCCCGATTTGCCAGTGGACCGCGAGACGCTCGCCCAGGCGCAGCCGTTCCAGTTCGAAGTACTGCTTGCCGAGAGCGATCTCGTCGGCCAGGCTGATCATTTCGCCGGGGTCGCGCATCGCGGCGCGGAACAGGTCGGACAGCGATTCGAGCGCCGCCTCGGCCTGCTGCGGCCGGGCGCGGATCAACGACAGCACGGCATTGAGCGAGTTGAACAGGAAGTGCGGGCGGATGCGCGCGTTCAGCGCCGCCAGCCGCGCTTCGGCCTGCGCCGGCGAGAAGGCGCGGGCGCGCAGCTCGAAGTAGCCGAGCAGCACGACGCTCGCCACCATCGCCAGCACGACCGGGCGCGGCGCGTTGCCGCCGTCGCCCAACCCGAGCGACTGCCAGAAGAGATTCTGGCCATACGCCAGCGCGCCCGCCAGGATGACCACGACCCCTTGCCCGAGGCGTAGCGGCAGGCGCCGCAGCGGATCGCGCAAGACCGCCAGCAGCCCGAGCGCGAGAAGGAGCAGCGGCTCGACCAGCGCCGCCATCTCGACATAGCGCGCCATCCATTCGGCCAGTCCCGGCGACTGGATGAAGGCGACGGCCAGCGCCAGCAGGTTGACGCCGAGCAGGACGCGCAGCATGACCCCGAAATTACGCCAGTCGGGTAGCGGATGCGTTGCCGGAAACTGCCGTATACTTGTCATTCCTGATGCCTGATCGCCTTGACCGCGTTATTCTATGACTTCCCGCACCGCACAATACACCTGGGCCGGACGATTCTCGGAGCCCGTCTCCGATCTCGTCAAGCGCTATACGGCCTCGGTCGATTTCGACCGGCGCATGTGGCGGCAGGACATCCGCGGCTCGCTGGCGCATGCGCGGATGCTGGCCCGGCAGGGCATCATCGGCGCGGGCGACCTGATCGACATCCAGCGCGGCATGGAAGCCGTGCAGCGCGAGATCGAATCCGGCCGGTTCGAATGGTCGCTCGACCTGGAGGACGTGCACCTGAACATCGAGAAGCGCCTGACCGCGCTCGTCGGCGACGCGGGAAAACGCCTGCACACCGGCCGCTCGCGCAACGACCAGGTGGCGACCGACATCCGCCTCTACCTGCGGGACGCCATCGACGACATCCAGGTGCTGCTCAAGCAGTTCCGCGGCGCGCTGGTCGATCTCGCCGAAAAGGAGGCGGCCACGCCGATGCCCGGCTTCACCCACCTGCAGGTGGCGCAGCCGGTGACCTTCGGCCACCACATGCTGGCCTACTTCGAGATGTTCGGCCGCGACGGCGAGCGCTTCGCCGACTGCCGCAAGCGCGTCAACCGCCTGCCGCTGGGCGCCGCCGCCCTGGCCGGCACGACCTATCCGATCGACCGCGAGTCCGTCGCCGCCGAGCTCGGTTTCGAGGCGGTCTGCGAAAACTCGCTCGACGCCGTGTCGGATCGCGACTTCGCCATCGAATTCACCGCCGCCTGTTCGCTGCTGATGATGCACGTCAGCCGCCTGTCCGAGGAACTGGTCATGTGGATGAGTCCGCGCGTCGGCTTCATCCGGATCGCCGACCGCTTCTGCACCGGCTCGTCGATCATGCCGCAGAAGAAGAACCCGGACGTGCCGGAGCTGGCGCGCGGCAAGACCGGCCGCGTGTACGGCCAGTTGATGTCGTTGCTGACGCTGATGAAATCGCAGCCGCTGGCCTACAACAAGGACAACCAGGAAGACAAGGAGCCGCTGTTCGACGCCGTCGACACCGTCACCGACACGCTGCGCATCTTCGCCGACCTGGCCGGCGGCGTCACCGTGCGCGCCGACAACATGCAGGCGGCGCTGACCCAGGGGTTCGCCACCGCCACTGACCTCGCCGATTACCTGGTCAACAAGGGCCTGCCCTTCCGCGACGCGCACGAAGCGGTCGGCCACGCGGTCAAGGCCGCCGAGGCCAGGGGCGTCGATCTGCCGCAGCTGACGCTGGACGAGCTGCGCGCCTTCTGCCCGCAGGTGGAAAACGACGTTTTTGCGGTGTTGACCGTGGCAGGCTCTCTGGCCAGCCGCAACCACATCGGCGGCACCGCCCCGGACCAGGTCAGGGCGGCAATCGGCCGGGCGCGCAGCCGCCTCTGAAAGATGAAGAAAAAACTCGGCAAGTACGAACTGGTCAGCAAGCTCGCGGAAGGCGCGACGAGCACCGTCTACCTCGGGCGCGACCCGTTCGCCCAGCGCGACGTGGCGATCAAGGTGGCCAGCCCGGAAATCCTCCGCGACCCGGAAAAAGGCAAGCTGTACACCAAGCTGTTCCTCAACGAGGCATCGCTGATCGGCAAGCTCAACCACCCGCACATCGTCCAGATCCACGACGCCGTGGTCGCCGAGGATCTCTGCTACATCGTCATGGAGTATGTCGCCGGCGGCACCCTCGACGCGCATGCCCAGCCGGGCAGCCTGTTGCCGGTCGACCGCGTCGTCGAACTGGTTTTCAAATGCACCCGGGCGCTCGATTTCGCCTACCGCCTCGGCATCACCCACCGCGACATCAAGCCCGCCAACATCCTGCTCGCCGGCAGCTCGGACATCAAGATCTCCGACTTCGGCGCCGCCATCATCAAGCAGGCCAGCATCCAGCGCACCCAGGTCACCGGCATCGGCTCGCCGGCCTACATGTCGCCGCAGCAGGTCCAGGAACAGCATCTCGACCATCGCACCGACATCTATTCGCTGGGCGTCGTTCTGCACCAGCTGCTGACGGGAGAGCTGCCCTACACGGCCGCCAGCAACTTCAGCATGGTGTACCAGATCGTCCATGGCGAACCGGCAAGGCCTTCGGCCCAGCGCCCCGGACTGCCGCCGGTGCTCGACGAAATCGTCGGGCGCGCCACGGCCAAGGATCTCGACGCGCGCTATCCGACCTGGCCGGCGTTTGCCCATGACCTGGCGCAGGCCGTCCGCAACCGGCAGATCAGGACGCCGCGCAGCGATTTCCCCGATACCGAGAAATTCGCCACGCTGCGCGCCCTGCCGTTCTTCACCGATTTCACCGATGTCGAGATCTGGGAGGCGCTGCGCTTCGCCGACTGGCGGCATGTCCTTCCCGGAACGGCGATCATGCGCGACGGCGAACCCGGCAATTTCTTCTGCTTCGTCGCCGACGGCGAACTCGCGGTCAGCAAGAACGGCACCCGGCTGACGACGCTGACCGCCGGCGAATGCTTCGGCGAGATGGCGATCATCCGCCGCCACAGCCATTTCCGCAGCGCCGATGTCGTCGCCGAAAGCGCGGCGAACATCGTCACGATTCGCGGCGAAGCGCTGGAAAGGGCGTCCGAATCGTGCCGGATGCACTTCTACCAGGCTTTTCTCGACGTCCTCGCGACCCGGCTGGCGCTCTCCAACCAGCGGGTCGCGGCCGTTTAGCCAGCGGCGTCCGGTACCGGTAGCGAGGCCTCGGCTTCGCTCGCGGTTTCGTACAGGTGCGGCGCGACGCTCCCCTTTTCCAGCGCCTCGCCGAGCTTGACGCGCAGGAAGGTGTTCGAGGTGTACCGCGTCACGCCATGGTAATGACGCTCGACGACGCCCTTGACCATGGCGATGTAATCCTCGATCAGTTCCGGCAGGATCGAGAAGCGATCGTAATTGACGATGGCGTAGACCTTGTGGCCGATCGGTTTCAGACACTCGGCCACGGCCTGCTCGATGCGCGTGATGTCTTCCTGGCTGCGCACGCTGAGCCCCTCGAAATTGAGGAAGAAAAGGTTTTTCGCGACATCGTAGGCGAGACGGTCGGCCATCGGTATTTCCAGCATCTGCGCCCGGATCTTCATCGGCTCGTCCTGGAAAATGCGCCCATCCATCAGCGTCGGCGGCGAATGCATGATCGGCATGAAGTCCATTTTGTCGAGAATGTCCTTCTGCAGATCCACACCGGGCGCGATCTCGACCAGTTCCAGCCCTTCGGCGCACAACCGGAAGACGCAGCGCTCGGTCACGTAGAGCACCGTCTTGCCCCACTTGGCGGCCTGCGGGCCGCTAAAGGTGCGGTGCTCGACTTCCTCGACGAATTTTTTCGCCTTGCCGTCCTCCAGAATGAGCAGTTTTCCGGCGTCGACCGCAACATCCAGGTTGCCGGCGGTGAAGGTGCCGACGAACACGACCTTCTTGGCATTCTGCGAGATGTTGATGAAGCCGCCGGCGCCCGCCAGGCGCGGGCCGAACTTGGAGACGTTGAGATTGCCCTGGCGGTCTGCCTGCGCCAGCCCGAGGAAGGCGATGTCGAGGCCGCCGCCATCGTAGAAATCGAACTGGCTGGGCTGATCGATGATCGCCTGGGCGTTGGTCGCCGCCCCGAAGCTGAGGCCGCCGGCCGGCACGCCGCCGACGACGCCGGGTTCGGCGGTCAGCGTCATCAGGTCGATGATCTGCTCCTCGGCGGCAACGTTGGCGACACCCTCGGGCATGCCGATGCCGAGGTTGACCACGGCGTTGGCCCTGAGCTCCAGCGCTGCACGCCGCGCGATGATCTTGCGCTCGCTCATCGCCATTGGCGGGATCGCCGACATCGGCACCTTGATCTCGCCGGCGAAGGCCGCGCTGTAGGGCTCGGCGAAGGTCTGCTGGTGGTATTCCGGCTTCTCCGCGACCACCACGCAATCGACCAGGATGCCGGGAATCTTGACCTGGCGCGGATTCAGCGTGCCGCGCTCGGCGATGCGCTCGACCTGGACGATGACCGTGCCGCCCGAGTTGCGCGCCGCCATCGCGATGGCCTGCGCTTCCAGCGTCAGCGCCTCCCTCTCCATCGTCACATTGCCGTCGGGATCGGCGGTCGTCCCGCGGATGATGCCGACGTTGATCGGCAACGCCTTGTAAAACAGATACTCCTCGCCGTCGATCTCCATCAGGCGCACGACATCGGCGGTCGTCTTCTCGTTGAGCTTGCCGCCGCCGAAGCGCGGATCGACGAAGGTGCCGAGGCCGACCCGCGTGATGGTGCCCGGCTTGCCGGCGGCGATGTCGCGGAAGAGATGGGTGATGACCCCCTGCGGCAAATTGTAAGCCTCGATCCGGTTGGCGACGGCCAGTTGCTGCAACTTGGGAACCAGCCCCCAGTGCCCGCCGAGCACGCGCGAAACCAGGCCATCGTGTCCCAGGTGGTTGAGGCCGCGCTCCTTGCCATCGCCCTGACCGGCGGCATAGACCAAGGTCAGGTTGCGCGGGCTGCCGAGGCCGTGCATGTCCGCCGCTTCGCCCTCCAGAAAGAGTTCCTCGAGGGCGATGGCGATGTTCTCGGCAAAGCCGATGCCGACGAAGCCGCCTGTCGCGACCGTGTCACCGTCCTTGATCAGTTGCACCGCCTGGCGCGCGCTGACCACCTTGCCGGTATCCGAAGCGCGGAGCGAGACGGCGACGGGATGTTTGGCTGCTTGCATGTCTTGTCTCCTTGTAATTTGGCGGACGCGATCGCTCAGACGATGCCGGTCAGGTAGAACGTGGCAATGATCACGAACACCGCCAGTGTCTTGATGCAGGTGATGGCGAAGATATCCTTGTAGGACTGGCGGTGGGTCAGGCCCGTCACGGCCAGCAGGGTGATCACCGCGCCGTTGTGCGGCAGGGTGTCCATGCCGCCCGAGGCCATCGACGCCACGCGGTGGAAGACCTCCAGCGGAATGCCGGCGTCGTGGGCGTTCTGGATGAAGGTTTCCGACATCGCCGCCAGCGCGATTCCCATGCCGCCCGAAGCCGAGCCGGTAATGCCGGCGAGCACGGTGACGGTGATCGCCTCGTTGACCAGCGGATTGGGAATGGCGCGCAGCGCATCGGCGATCACCAGGAAGCCCGGCAGGGCGGCGATGACGGCGCCGAAGCCGTACTCGGAAGCGGTGTTCATGGTCGCCAGCAGGGCGCCGCCGATCGCCGTCTTGGTGCCTTCGGCGAACTTCTCCATCACCGTCTTGCCGGCGAAGACGAAGACCGTGGCGATGCCGACCAGCAGCGCCCCCTCGACCGCCCAGATGGCGGCGATGGCCTTGGTCTGCTGGACCACCGGCGCCGCCTTGCCGATCACCGCCGGAATGAACGAAACCGATTCGCCGTAGACCTGCGGAATCATCACCGTGAACACCTTGTTCATGACGCCGACCATGACCAGCGGCAGGATGGCGATCAGCGGGTGCGCCAGCTTCTCATGTTCGAACGGTTCCGGCTCATTGAGCAGATTGGCGCCGTAGCCCTCGCCCGCAGCAGCAGCCTTGCGCCGTTGCCATTCGAGGTAGGCCATGCCGACGACGAAGATGAAGACGGCGCCGATGATCCCGAGCATGGGTGCGGCATAGATGTTGGTCTTGAAGAAGGTGGTCGGGATGATGTTCTGGATCTGCGGCGTGCCGGGCAGCGCATCCATCGTGAACGTGAAGGCGCCGAGCGCGATGGTGCCGGGAATCAGGCGCTTGGGAATGCCGCCCGCGCGGAACATCTCGGCGGCGAACGGGTAGACCGCGAAAACCACGACGAACAGCGAAACCCCGCCGTAGGTCAGGATCGCGCAGACCAGCACGATCGACAGCATGGCGCGCTCGCGGCCGATCAGGTTGATCACCGAGGCGACGATGGCCTTGGAGAATCCGGACAGTTCGATGACCTTGCCGAACACCGCCCCGAGCAGGAAGACCGGGAAGTAGTTCTTGACGAAGGCCACCATCTTGTCCATGAACAGCCCGGTGAACATCGGGGCCACCAGCGACGGGTCGGTGAACAACACGGCGCCGAGCGCCGCGACCGGCGCGAAGAGAATGACGCTGTACCCGCGGTAAGCGACGAACATCAGGAAGCACAAGGCTCCCAGCACGATCACGAAATCCATTTCCTTGCCTCCATTTCCTTCTTGTGGGCGGGGAGGCCGGCAATCCGCCGGGCGGCGCGCCGGAAACCCCTGGTTGCGGACGGCTGCTGCTGAATCCTGATGCTTCTACAGCTTGCCCGTACCGGCGGATCGGTCACGGGAAGCCGCAGTTTGCGCCAATCAAGGATCGTTGCGCAACTGCCACGACACATCTTTCGCGCGATCGCCGGTACGGCGAAATGACCGTTCCGGCGCTCCCTCGGGACCAAACTCGCCATCCGCCAGAAAGCACGGTCCGCGCCAGAACATTCAACTCGTTGAACAATCGGTAATTTCGCACCATTTCCGGTGTCGACCGCAACCGGCGGCTGTCCGCCATTGCAGACAAGGTGTCCGGATTGCCGGACAGATCAGACCGGGTTAACGTCGAGCCCGAGCGCGGCGATCTTCTCATACAGCGCCGCGCGCGAAATGCCGAGCACCTTCGCGGCCTGCGACTTGTTGCCCTGGGTCGACCGCAGGGCGCTGCGGATCGCCTCGCGCTCGGCGCTGGCCACCGCCGCCGCGAACGCCGGCGCCCCCGAGGCGCCCGGCACGGTCCGGCCGGCCGGCAATACGCGCTCCAGGTCGGC
>JAFLDQ010000010.1 GCA_017302355.1 Dechloromonas sp. | reverse complement strand
CCTTGAGGCAGCGCACGAGCTTCATTTCGGCATGGGGCGGGCTCTGGAAGTGCAGGCCGCGCACGGCGCCGACCGTGGAGGTGCGCGAATGATTGATCTGCACGATTCGGCGATCCCCGATCAGCACACGGAGTTCGTCTTCGCAGAAAAATCGGGCAAAGCTACCCCGCGCATCGGCCTGCGCTGGGGTCTCCACCACGAAAAGGTCTGAAATGGGTGTTGGCAGGATGTTCACGTGCCAGCCCATGCGAGGTTCACCTGATTGGCGGCGGCGACATATTCAGCCAGTTGCCGGCGGCTGCTGATCGCGCCGCCTTCCTGCCATGCGCGATACCATTCCGCTGTTCTTGCCAATGTGGCATCGATATTCCAGACCGGATGCCAGTGCAAGAGGCTGCGGGCCCGGGCGCTGTCGAGATAAAGCAGTTTGGCTTCGTGCGGTTGCGGCAGGTCAGTGACGTGCCAGCGCAGGGCCTTCCAGTACCGCGCTAGATTACCCAATACCTCGGCGACCGTGCAGTTGCCGTCAGGCTCGGGGCCGAAGTTCCAGGCGCCGGCGCACGCACGGTTGCCCGCAAGCAGTTGCTGGCCCAGCAGCAGGTAGCCGCTGAGGGATTCGAGTACGTGCTGCCAAGGGCGCGTGGCATCCGGCGAGCGGATTTTTAGCGGCTGGCCCTTTTCCAGTGCGCGGATGAGGTCGGGGACGAGCCTGTCCTCCGACCAATCGCCGCCGCCGATGACGTTGCCAGACCGTGCCGTAGCCAGGAGGAGACTGGTATCACCGTCGAAAAACGCATTACGATAGCTTGCCGAAACCAGTTCCGCCCCCGCTTTCGAAGCGCTGTAGGGATCGTGCCCGCCGAGGCGGTCGTTCTCGCGGTAGCCCCAAGGCCATTCGTGGTTTTCGTAGCACTTGTCCGATGTGACGACGACGACGGCGCGCACGCCAGGTTGTTGGCGGCAGGCTTCCAGCACGTTGGCTGTTCCCATGATGTTGGTAGACCAGGTTTCAAGCGGGTCGCGGTAGGAGCGCCTAACCAAGGGCTGTGCGGCGAGATGGAAGACGATTTCGGGCTGCACTTCGCCGAAGACACTCTGGAGTGCGCCGATGTCGCGGATATCGAGACGACGGTCATTCACGGGGAGTTCGAGCAGATCCCAATGATTAGGCTTGCTTTCGGGCGGCAGGGCAACACCGGTGACCGAAGCGCCCAGTTCATGTAGCCACAGTGCGAGCCAGCTGCCCTTGAACCCAGTGTGGCCGGTGACGAGGACGCGTCGCCCTTGGTAGGTGCCCGTGAACGGCTTCACTCCCACCGCTTCCACGGGGCGTTGCCGGACGCCCAGAGTTGTTCGAGGTGTGTCTTGTCGCGCAGGGTGTCCATGGGTTGCCAGAACCCCGCGTGCTCGAAGGCTTGGAGCTGGCCTTGCGTGGCCAGGACCTCCAGGGTACCGCTTTCCCAGGAAACCTGGTCTCCCTCGATGAAGTCGATGACTTTGGGGTGGAGAACAAAGAAACCGCCGTTGATCCACGCGCCATCCCCCGGGGGTTTTTCCCGGAACCCGCGGACGGTATCGCCTTCGCGGATCAGGGCCCCATATCGGCCAGGCGGCTGTACGGCGGTAACCGTGGCCAGCTTTCCGTGGTTGCGATGGAAGGCGAGTTGTGCCGTGATATCGACATCAGCGACGCCATCGCCATAGGTGAAGCAGAAGGCCTGCTCGTTCCTCACGTAGTCGGCTACCCGCTTGAGGCGCCCGCCCGTCAAGGTGTCATCGCCGGTATCCACCAGCGTGACTCTCCAGGGTTCGGCGTGCTTGTGATGGACCTCCATCCGGTTGCATGACATGTCGAAAGTGACATCCGACATGTGCAGGAAGTAATTGGCGAAATACTCCTTGATCACATAGCCCTTGTAGCCGCAGCAGACGATGAATTCGTTGACGCCATGGGCGGAATAGATCTTCAGGATGTGCCACAGGACTGGCCTGCCGCCGATCTCGATCATGGGCTTGGGTTTGAGATGGGTTTCCTCGGAGATCCGAGTGCCGAGGCCGCCGGCAAGAATCACTGCTTTCATGGCGAGTAGTTTCTCACGGACCAGTTCAGCTTGGGTCTCAACAAGCCTGGTATCGGTCCGACATAGTTGTACCGGTTCGATCTTTCATCCATGGGATCTGTGACGTTGAATGTCAGTGCGTTTCTGTCGAAAAACTCGACGTGATACGTTCCATTCGGTGGATATGTCGTTATGGCAGCACCAACAAAGTAAGCTCCTTCGTTTAGCAGGCCTCCGGGTATCTGGCAGTCGGCAACATAATGGCCTGGCGGAATTTCCCGAATTGCGTCCGCGTTGGAGACGAATGCGCAACTACCATCCGCAGAAAAAAAGTGAAGGTTGGGAACGCATTTTCCGTCTATTGCCCGCAAGATACGGTAGTGCATCCGAATGGTGATCGGATCGAAGATACTTGCTTCGTTGAATTTGCTTGATCCAACCAGTTCGCAACCAAGCAGTTCGGCGACATCGCTACTAAAACCTCTTTCTGTGGCACGGCCTGTCCGGTTCAGGGTCTGGTAGTACCTCACTACTGCTTGAGAAACCGGGCCATGGCAATCGATCCGGCCCGAGTTGAGTACAATTCCCGTCTTGCAGAGGTTGGATATCATGGCCATGCTGTGGCTGACGAAGATTACCGTTCGTCCATCTCTTCCCGCTTCTTCCATTTTGCCGAGACATTTTTTCTGGAACTGCGCGTCGCCCACTGCCAGCACTTCATCCACGACGAGGATTTCAGGTTCGAGGAAGGAGGCAATGGCGAATGCGAGCCTGACGTACATGCCGGAGGAGTAGCGCTTGACCGGGGTGTCCAGGAATTTTTCGACTTCCGCGAAATCGACGATTCCATCGAACTTGCGCTGGATTTCACGTCTCGACATGCCAAGAATCGCACCGTTGAGAAATATATTTTCACGGCCGGTGAGTTCGGGATGAAACCCGGTGCCAACCTCCAGCAGGCTGGCGAGCCTGCCGTTGATCGTGACCCGTCCCGTCGTTGGTTCGGTGATGCGACTGAGGATCTTGAGGAGCGTCGACTTGCCGGCACCGTTCCGGCCGATGATGCCCACCTTGTCTCCGTGCCTGATCTCGAAGCCGATCTCTTTTAACGCCCAGAATTCCTCGGTCTCGTCACCTTGCACGATTGGGTCGCCTTTGACCATGCTTCGGGTCGAGCGAAGCAGGTTGCGGGCATTGCGGGTGACGACGTCACGCAACGTGATATAGCGCTCGGCTTCCTTGCTGTTGTGGCCGATTACATAGGACTTGCCGAGGTTCTCGACTGTGATCGCGATGTCAGACATAAGCTAGATCAGGTCGGCGAAGCTTTTTTCCATCTTGCGGAACCGCCGGATGCCAAGCCATAGGAATGCGGCAATTGCCGCCCAACTCAAGGCGAAACCGGGCAAGAAGAGTTGCGATTGGCCGCCAAGTATGGCCCAACGAAAGCCATCGACGACACCGACCAGGGGATTGAGCGAATACCAGAGGCGCCACTCATCCGGGATGGCTGCCGAGGAAAAACCGACGGGCGATACGTAGAGGCCGAACTGGACGATGAACGGGATGACATACCGGAAGTCTCGATACTTGACATTCAGTGCGGTCAGCCACAATCCAGGGCCGAGGCTGGCGAGAAACGCCATCAGGAGGAAGAAGGGCAGGGTCAGAACCTCCCAGCCGGGCAAGAACTGGTACCAAGCCATCAGTCCGGCGAGAATGACAAGGCTGATCAAGAAATCGACGAACGAAACCGCTACGGTGGCAACAGGGACGATCAGGCGAGGGAAATAGACTTTGCTGATGAGGTTGGCGTTGCCAACAAGGCTGCCGGATGCGCCGGTCAGCGACGATGCGAAAAGTTGCCATGGCAGCAATCCCGCAAACACCATCAAGGCGTAAGGGGCGCTTCCTTCGGAGGGTAGCTTCGCAATACTGCCGAAGATGATGGTGAATACGACAAGGGTGGCCAGTGGCTGGATCAACGCCCAAGCCAAGCCGATGACGGTCTGTTTGTAACGAACCGAGATGTCACGCCATGCCAGAACAATGAAGAGTTCGCGATAACGCCACAACTCACGCCAGTAATGGCGCTCTGTCACTCCTGGTTCGATGATCAGCATGTCACTCGAGCGCATCGGTCGGGGTGCTTGGTAACCAAGGTGGCAGCTTTGCAGTTGATGATCCGGATGGCAATGCCGACAGACCTACTCGAAGTGGCTGAAAGTGTGGAATCCGGCATCTTTCACCAGCGCGTCGCGCTTGGCGCCCGCGTAGTCTGCCTGGACCATTTCGCGAATCAGTGTATCAAGAGAGGTGCGGGGGCTCCACCCAAGCTTTTCTCTCGCCTTGGTCGGGTCGCCAAGGAGTGTCTCGACTTCGGTTGGCCGGAAATAGCGCGGGTCGACGCGGACGAGCACATCACCCGGATTGCAGTTCAATCCGCCGCGGTCGACCCTTTCAACGATGCCAATCTCCGACTCACCTTCACCTTCGAAACGCAGGGTAATGCCGAGTTCGGAAGCTGCCTTCTCGACAAACTGGCGCACGCTAACCTGGACTCCGGTGGCGATGACAAAGTCCTCGGGGTGGGTCTGCTGGAGCATCAGCCACTGCACTTCCACGTAGTCGCGGGCGTGGCCCCAGTCGCGCAGGGCCGAGAGATTGCCGAGATAGAGGCAGTCCTGCAGGCCGAGTGCAATTCGTGCGAGGGCGCGGGTAATTTTTCTGGTTACGAAAGTCTCACCTCGCAATGGACTTTCGTGATTGAAGAGGATGCCGTTGCATGCGTAGATGCCATGAGCTTCACGATAGTTGATGGTGATCCAGTAGGCATAAAGCTTGGCTACCGCGTACGGGCTGCGCGGATAGAACGGCGTTGACTCCTTCTGGGGAGTTTCCTGAACCAGGCCGTAAAGTTCGGAGGTCGATGCCTGATAGAACCGGGTCTTTTTCTGCAGACCAAGTATGCGAATGGCCTCCAGCATACGCAAAGTTCCCAGGCCATCGACGTTGGCAGTGTACTCCGGGGTTTCGAAGCTGACAGCAACATGGCTTTGCGCCGCCAGGTTGTAGATTTCGTCCGGTTGAACCTGTTGAATGATCCGGATCAGATTGGTTGAATCCGTGAGATCACCATAGTGGAGGACAAACTTTCCGTTGCTGACATGCGGATCCTGGTATAGGTGGTCTATGCGGTGGGTATTGAATAAAGAGGAGCGCCGCTTGATTCCGTGAACGACGTAACCCTTCTTCAGCAGGAACTCCGCGAGATAAGCGCCATCCTGGCCTGTGATTCCTGTGATAACGGCAACTTTGGTCATGCCTCACCTTCCTGTGGTCGAAGTCTTGGGCGTTGGGCGGTACTGGTGCATCTCCGCCTTGAATCGCTGTATAACGCTGACGGTCATTTCCTGCAACCCGGAGGTGGGCGCCGGACGCTGCACGTTGGCGCTCGGGTTGAGGGTTTCGATCAGGTCGGCTTCGATTCTGGCGACATGGCCGTTATCGATTTCCGGGGTGGCGACCCAAATGATGTGGGTGCTGCCGGCTTTACTTAGTGCGCGTTTGACGTGGTTTTCCGAGGCTTTGCTGCCGGGCGAAGGTGGATAATGACCAGGCCATAGCCGCTCCAGCGCTTCGTCGTCGAGGCCGCTGTGTTTTCCTCGCCAGATGAGGGCGCGCTCTTCCTTGAGTTCCTCGGTGATGCGGGCGCGCAGTGAAGCGGTGCGGCCCAATCCGGCTTTGCCGAGATAGATGGTTCGCCAGAGGCCGTTGCTTTCGTAGTATCCCCAGATGTAAAGGCCTTGCAGGTCGGCGATTGACTGGGCCAGTCGGGTGACGAGCTTGCCGTAGTCCCGGCCGCACGGGCTGTTTCCGTGAAGGCCTTTGCCGCCCTTGTCTTGTGCTCCGGAGTCCAGCAGCTCGGTCAGAGGCAGGGTATCGGCATGAATCTGAAGGTGCATTGCCATTTGCGGCATACGGACCGGCACGCCGGTGTCCCTTCTGCTGTAGTGGTCGTCAAACTGGACGATCTCGGGTGCGTCTTGCGTGGGCCGATGGTCTTGTATGAAGTTTTCGCCGGCTTTGGCCATCATTCACGCTGGTCGAAGGTCTGAAGACCATGCGATTTTACCAGTGCATCGCGTATCAATGGTTGGCTTGCTTCACCAGTTCCTGCTTTCAGGCGCGGATCATCGTCGGATGGACCCAGTACTCGGAGGCCGGTTCCGCGAAAGTCTTGTCTCCTGCCAAGGCCGCCATCACCACCTGCGCCTTGAATCCCACGCTGCGCTGCCTGCGTATTGCTCCCATCTTTCACGCTCCTCTCAACCGGTCAGCCTCAGCTTGGCCGACTGTCGGAAAGAACATGACCGCCGCACATTCCCCCTTGGCTATTTGTCGCGATATCCCTTCAAAACCAAATGCAAGGGATATACTTCGAGCCATCGCATGTTTTCATCGGATCAAGATGGCTTCCCCGCTTTATCAAGCAATCCCCCCTGCGCTCTCGACGCTTTTTGCATCGATTGATGGGCATGTAAAAGCAGGCGCTCCGGTTTTCGTCGGGGCGGCGGGTTCGATTGCGAGGCGCAAGAATCAGAATGGTGTCGAATACTACGTTCGTCGATTTTATGGCGCAGCAGGCACGCAGCAGGAAACTTATCTGGGCATCGTCGGGGAATACGAAATCGCATCGCTGCGAGCGCAAATCGACGAGGTAAAGGCGCTCGTTCCGGAACTTCGGCTCTTGGCGCGGGAAGGGTTTCAGGTGGCAGACCCGAGGACTTACGCTACCTTGGCAAGTTTGCATTTACATGGTGTGTTTGCCGCCGGGGCGACACTGATCGGGTCGCATGCGTTCGGCGTGCTGATAAACCAGATGGGCATTCGCGCAGTGGCGTATGCGACAGAAGACGTGGATATCGCGCGCAGGGAGGCGCTCGCCTTTGAGCGAATTCCAAACAAGGGTTTTCTGGATATGCTGAAAGAGAGCGGAATCGATTTCATTGAAGTGCCTCAACTGGACAACAAAAAGCCATCAACCAGCTTCAAGCAACAAGGTAAGTCACGCTTTCATGTGGATTTGCTGGTACCGTCACCCAATAGCGAGATCCAGATAATCGAGGTTCCAGAATTGATGGCTCATGCCACGGCGTTGCCGTACCTTGCCTACGTGCTTGGCCAGACTGAAATTGCCAGCTTGCTTGCCCGGGAAGGGTGTTGCCCGGTACGGGTCCCGGTGGCAGAGCGCTTTGCCATCCACAAACTCGTGGTTTCCCAGCTTCGCGCCAATCGCGGCACAAAAACAGGGAAGGACGTATTTCAGGCGGCTGTACTCCTCGCGGCATTGGGGGAAAAATTCCCTGGCGCTATCGAATCCGCAGTTGTTGATCTTCCTGTCTCGGCTCGCAGGTATCTGCTTGGCGCTTTGCCGCTTGCGCTCGATCTGATGCAGGGGCATCGGCGCGCATCCGAAGAGTTGACAGACGTCGTCGCACGAATCGGAAACAATGGTGGGGGTTCCGGGATTTTTCCGGGATAGCAATTGGCGCCGGTGGATCAAATGCCGGCGAGAGTTCCCCGGGATAGCCACCTGTGTGGAATGAGCCGCGGCTGGCTCCGCGGAGATGGTCTTGACTTTCCCGCGGCAGCTACTGCTGGGTTGCGCTGGAGGGCAGGACAATGGATACCACTTGTTGCGGTCGACGCCGAGAAGTGCGTCATTTTCTGTATCGTGATCCGTCATTCTGCCGGCTGCCATCGCTGCCGGGAATCGTTTCCGGTTGCTATCGGTTGGCTGATCGGGGCAGTGTCTCGCCGAGGCGCATCAGTTCATCGCCGTAGCGGCCGGCGATTTCGTCGAAAATCTGCGCTGCCTGTTGCTGCGATTCCTGAGCGATCGGTCCCATGTCGCTTCCCGCGTCCGGGACGGGCTGACAGATGACGGCGCTCGACAGGCGCCGAACCGTGGCGATTGCAACTGGACTTGGCTGCGCAAGTGCGCGGGTTCGCCGAGACGGGGAGACCCGGAGGCAAAAAAGCCCTTCATGCGCAAGCAGAAGGGCTTTTTCCGGATGGCTATTCGGCATTCCTCTGCGCCCCATGGCGCAGGCTGAAGATCAACCGAAATTGGCTTCGGCGAAGGACCAGTTCACCAGATTGTTGAGGAAGGCCTCGACGAACTTGGGGCGCAGGTTGCGGTAGTCGATGTAGTAGGCGTGTTCCCAGACGTCGACGCAGAGCAGCGCCTTGTCGCCGGTCGTCAGCGGGGTGCCGGCGGCGCCCATGTTGACGATGTCGACGGAATTGTCGGCCCTCTTGACCAGCCAGGTCCAGCCGGAGCCGAAGTTGCCGACGGCGGAGGTCTGGAAGGCGGTCTTGAAGGCATCGAGCGAGCCCCATTTGGCGTTGATGGCGTCGGCCAGCGCACCGGCGGGTGCGCCGCCGCCGTTCGGGGTCAGGCAGTTCCAGAAAAAAGTGTGGTTCCAGACCTGTGCGGCGTTGTTGTAGACGCCACCGGCCGGGGCCTTTTTGACGATCGCCTCGAGGTCGAGGTTCTCGTATTCGCTGCCCTTGATCAGGTTGTTCAGGTTGGTCACATAGGCCTGATGGTGCTTGCCGTAGTGGTAGTCGAAGGTCTCGGCCGACATGTGCGGGGCAAGGGCGTCCTTGGCGAAGGGCAGCGCGGGCAGTTGGTGTTCCATTATGTGTTCTCCGGTGAATTGAGGGGTACAGCGAAAATTCTAGTCAGCTTCGGGGGCGGCGACAACCTGATTGACGGTGACATCGGCCGAACCGCGGGCAAAACCGAGCCTGAGCGCGTCGCCGGGATTGAGTGCAGCCGCATCGCGAACCGCGCGTCCGTCGGGCCCGATGGCCAGCGCATAGCCACGTTCGAGGACAGCCCTGGGATCAAGCTGTATCAGACTTGCCCTGAGGGCAATTAGTTTCGCGGCGGCTCCGGTCATTTGCTGGCGGGCCGCCTGGCCGATCCGGTGGCGCAGGTGCCTCAGACTGTCTCGGGCGTGTTCCGGCCGGGGCCGGGCGCCGTGCAGGCGGTGGGCCAAGGTGTCGAGACCTTGCCGCCGGAACCCGATCTGGTGGTCGCGCGCCCGGCGGAGTTGACCGCCAAGGCGTGCGATGTTTTCCCGTCGCTGCCGCAGGTGCTCGGCCGGGTGGGTCAGGCGAGCGGCAAGCCGGTCGATCTGCTGGGCGCGCTCGGCGAGGCCGCGCGCGAGCTGGCGGGCAATCCGGCCGTGGAATTTCCGCAGGTCGGCCAACAGGGCTTCGCGGTCCGGGCTGAGGATTTCTGCGGCGGCGGTCGGGGTTGCCGCGCGCCGGTCGGCGGCGAAGTCGGCGATGGTGAAGTCGGTTTCATGGCCGATGCCGGCAACCACCGGAAGCCGGCTGGCGCGGATGGCGCGGGCCACGACTTCCTCGTTGAACGACCACAGGTCTTCGATGCTGCCGCCTCCCCGGCACAGGAGGATCGCGTCGCAGTCGCCGGCGGCGGCGAGTTGCACGGCGGCGGCGATCCGGTCGGCGGCGCCTTCGCCCTGGACCGGGGTCGGATAGAGATCGATGCGGACATGCGGCGCCCGGCGGCGCAGCGTGGTCAGCACGTCGCGCAGGGCCGCCGCCTGCAGGCTGGTGACGACGGCCAGCGCCCGCGGGTGTTCGGGCAGCGGGCGCTTGATTTCGGCGGTGAACAGCCCTTCGGCTTCGAGCTGGGCCTTGAGGCGGAGGAAGCGCTCGAAAAGGTCCCCCTGGCCGGCGCGGCGGATCGTTTCGACGTTGAGCTGAAACTCGCCACGCGGCTCGTAGAACGAGACCAGCGCCCGCACCTCGACCTGCTGGCCGTTTTCCGGACGCCAGCCGAGCAGTTGGGCGCGGTTGCGCCACATCACGCAGCGCACCTGGGCGCTGGCGTCCTTCAGGGAAAAATAGACGTGCCCGGAGGCGGCAAGGGTCAGGTTCGAGATTTCGCCGCCGACCCAGGTCAACGGGAACGCCGCTTCCAGGCAGTCGCGCACCAGCCGGTTGAGGCCGGATACGCTGAGGACCGGATTGGCGAGGACGGATGGCTCGTCGTCGGACATGGCGGCCATTGTAACCCGCCGCTCGCCGACATGCATGCCTCGAGCCTGTGGCAGATTTCATAAGCCATTGATTTGTAATGAATTCAAATTGTCGCTCCATTTTTTGGCAACGCAGGTGGAAGCCATGATCCGTGCCGATTCGGGGTGGTTGATGACAGTCCATGCACAGACTTATCCACAGTTTCTGGGGATAAGCGCCAACCACGTCCGTTTACGGGGCTTGCCGACCGGCGGGGGGAAAGGCAGAATGACGGGTTGTTAGACAAGCGAGGATTCCGAGTGTTTTCCATCATTCAGGCTGCTGGTTGGCCCATCTGGCCATTGTTGCTGGCCTCCATCATTTCGGTTGCGCTGATCATCGAGCGCCTGGTTGCCCTGCGCCGTTCCCGGGTGGTGCCGACCGGTCTGCTCCAGCGCGCTGTCGGCGAATTCAAGGCGGGCGCCAACAACGACCGCATGCTCGAGGAACTGGATCGCCATTCGCCCCTCGGTCGCGTGCTGGCCGCCGGATTGCGCAACGTCGGAACGACGCGTGAGGTGATGAAGGAGTCGATCCAGGAAGCGGGCAGCGCCGTTACCCATGAACTGAACCGCTATCTGACGACGCTCGGCACGATCGCGTCGATCAGCCCGCTGATGGGGCTGTTCGGCACCGTCGTCGGCATGATCGAGATTTTCGGCTCGCAGGCGCCGGGGACCGGCAATCCCCAGCAGCTGGCGCACGGCATCTCCGTTGCGCTTTACAACACCGGCTTCGGCATCTTCATCGCGATTCCCAGCGTGATCTTCTGGCGGCATTTCCGGGCGCTGGTCGATGGCTTCGTCGTCGAGATGGAACAGCAGGCAATCCGTCTGGTCGAGTACATGCACGGCGAGCGGAAGTAGGCGATGCGCAGGGAGGCTCCATGAATTTTCAGCGCGGGCGCGGCCAGGAAGAGCCGGAAATCAACCTGATCCCGATGATCGATGTGCTGCTGGTCATCATCATCTTCCTGATGCTGACGACGACTTATTCGAAATTTTCCGGGCTCGAGATCAACCTGCCGACGGCGGACGCCAGCAAGCAGGCCGAGCAGCCGAACGAGGTCGATGTGGCGGTCACCGCGAGCGGGCAGATTCTGGTCAATAAATCGCCGTTGACCGCAGCCGACGTCAAGAGCATTTCCGATGCCCTGCGTCGCGCCGCGGGCTCGCGCCCCGACCCGATCATCGTCATCAATGCCGACGCCAAGGCGACGCACCAGAGCGTCGTCGATGTGATGCAGGCGGCGCAGGCGGCCGGTTATCCGCATATCTCGTTCGCCACCCAGGCGCCACGCTGATGCCGGCTCGCTGGTTGCAGCGTCAATGGTTCGCACAACGCCGGCTTTCGCCGGCGTTGTGGCTTCTGGCGCCGCTGGCCGGGGTCTACTCGGCGCTGGCGGCGGCGGATCGGGCGCGCGCGCGACCCGAGCGCCTGCCGGTTCCTGTGATCGTCGTCGGCAACATCACCGTCGGCGGAGCCGGCAAGACGCCGCTGACGATCTGGCTGGCCGGCGAATTGACCGCACGCGGCTGGCGGCCGGGGATCGTCAGCCGCGGCTATGGCGGCGAGGACCGGCTGCCGCGTGCCGTGGGTGAACGACCCGTTGCGGTCGACGTTGGCGACGAGCCGATTTTGCTGGCCCGGCGCAGCGGCAGGCCGGTGTGGGTCGGATGCGACCGCGTCGCTGCCGCGCGGGCGCTGCTGGCGGCGCATCCCGACGTGAATGTCATCGTTTGTGACGACGGCCTGCAGCACTACCGGCTGGCGCGCGACGTCGAACTGGCGGTCTTCGACGGTCGCGGCGCCGGTAATGGCTGGCGGTTGCCCGCCGGGCCGCTGCGCGAACCGTTGAGCCGGCTGGCGGCGGTCGACGCCGTGATCTGCAATGGTTCGCCGGATGACCGCCTGCCGGCGGCGCTGCCACGTTTCGACATGACTTTGCGGCCCGGCGCCTTCTACCGCCTCGACGATCCCCGCCAGGTCTGCGCCGCCGACGACCTCGCCGGGCGCCGGCTGCATGCGCTGGCCGGCATCGGCGATCCGGGGCGCTTCTTCCGGACCCTGAAAGCTCTCGGTCTGGTCTTCGCCGAGCATCCGTTCCCCGATCATCACGCCTACCGCGCCGCCGATCTCGCCTTCGCCGGCGACGGCGTGCTGCTGATGACTGAGAAGGATGCGGTAAAATGCGCCGGACTGACCGTGGCCGAGACGTGGGTCCTGCCCGTCGAGGCCGAACTTGCGCCGGCCCTTATTGACCTCATTCTGGAGAAAGTCCGTGGACGCCAGGCTGCTTGATATCCTCGTCTGCCCGATCTGCAAGGGCAACCTCGAACACCGCAAGGCCGAAATGGAACTGGTCTGCAAGCCGTGCAAGCTCGCCTACCCGATCCGTGACGACATCCCGATCATGCTCGAGGACGAGGCGCGCCAGCTGCCGCCGGAAGAATAGGCATGCCGGGTTTCGCCTTCAAGGTCGTCATTCCGGCGCGTTACGCATCGACCCGCCTGCCGGCCAAGCCGCTGCTCGACCTTGGCGGCAAGCCGATGGTCGTGCGCGTCGCCGAACGCGCCCGGCTGGCGGGGGCGGAAGAGGTCTGGGTGGCGACCGATCATCGCGACGTGTGGGCCGCTGCCGAGGCGCATGAGGTGGCGGCGCTGATGACGCGCGGCGACCATGCGACCGGCACCGACCGCCTGGCCGAGGTGGTCGCGCAGCGCGGCTGGCATGGCGATGCGATCGTCGTCAACGTCCAGGGTGACGAGCCGCTGATCGAGCCGGAAACGATCATCCGCACGGCGCGCCAACTGGCGGCGAGCGGCGCCGACATCGCCACGGTCGCGCATCCGATCGTCGAGGCGAGCGATTTCTTCAATCCGAACGTGGTCAAGGTGGTGTGTCGTGCCGATGGCGATGCCGCCTACTTCTCCCGGGCGCCGGTTCCCTATGCCCGCGACCACTTTGCCCGCGAGGAGGGGGGCGAGACCTTGCCGGCCGGCTTTCCCGCCTATCGCCATGTCGGGCTCTACGCCTACCGCGCGAGCTTTTTGAAGGCCTACGCCGGGTTGACCGTGGCGCCCACCGAGCAATTCGAGTCGCTGGAGCAATTGCGCGCCCTGTGGCACGGCTACCGGATCAGCGTGATGCTGGTCGATGCGGCTCCGGCAGCGGGCGTCGATACTCCCGAAGATGCCGAGCGGATGCGCAAACTGTTTGACCGGACCGGAAATAACGGTTAACTTTGCGGCCGTGCGGAACGGCCCGTCAGAGCGCCGGAAGGAAATGCAGGTTTTCGCGACACAGCAACGAGGGACATTTCATGAAGTTGATTCTGTTGGGCGCGCCCGGCGCCGGCAAGGGTACGCAAGCCAAATTCATCTGCGAACGGTTTGCCATCCCCCAGATCTCCACCGGCGACATGCTGCGCGCCCAGGTCAAGGCCGGCACGGCCCTCGGTGTCGAGGCCCGGAAACACATGGATGCCGGCGGTCTGGTGCCCGATGCCGTGATCATCGGCATGGTCAAGGAGCGCCTGACCCAGGACGACTGCGGCAACGGCTACCTGTTCGACGGGTTCCCGCGCACCATTCCGCAGGCGCAGGCGATGAAGGACGCCGGCGTGCCGATCGAGTTCGTCCTCGAGATTGCCGTGCCGGATGGCGACATCATCGAGCGCATGGCCGGTCGCCGCGCTCATCTGACTTCCGGTCGCACCTATCACGTGAAATTCAATCCGCCCAGGGTCGAGGGCAAGGACGATGTGACCGGCGAAGACCTGGTCCAGCGCGATGACGACAAGGAAGAAACCGTCAGAAAGCGTCTCGAGATCTATCATTCGCAGACCAAGCCGCTGGTCGACTTCTACGGCAGATGGTCCGCCACCGGCGACGCCAGTGCGCCGAAAGTCAGGAAGGTTTCCGGTGTCGGCAGTGTCGACGGCATCACCGCGGGCGTCTTCGAGGCGCTCAGGTAAGCAATGGCGGTCCGGCGATGCGTCGTGCAAGGAGATCGCCAACACCGAACGCAAGTTGCCGGCTTGGTTTGTCAGCGCCGACGGCTTCCGGTTCACCGCGGCCTGCCGGACTTGCCGGTAGCCGTTGTTCGAGGGCGCGGATCCGCCGCGTCTCTGCAGCGGGCTGCCCGGCCATGCCCGGCCGAAGAACGTAACCGCGGCCAAGAAACCCGGGCCGTTCAGCATTTGATTTTTGTGGTTCGTTAGTCAAAGGAGGGGGTTCAATGTCTCAGGCTCTGTTACTGGCGCTTGTCTGCGCTGTAATTGCGGTGCTGTACGGCTGGATATCCAGCCGGCAGATTCTCGCGTTGTCGGCTGGCAACGCACGCATGCAAGAGATTGCCAAAGCGATTCAGGAGGGAGCCTCGGCCTACCTCAACCGTCAATACAAGACCATCGGCATCGTCGGTATCGTGCTCTTCCTGGTCATCGGCTTCGTGCCGAAGCTCGGCTGGCTGACCGCCATCGGCTTCCTGATCGGCGCGGTTCTCTCCGGCGCCGCCGGCTTCATCGGCATGAACGTCTCGGTGCGGTCCAACGTGCGTACGGCCGAAGCCGCCCGGGGCGGCATCGCCCCGGCGCTCGCGGTCGCCTTCAAGGGCGGCGCGATCACCGGCATGCTGGTCGTCGGCCTCGGCCTGCTCGGCGTCGCCGGCTACTACGCCTACCTGAGGTCGGCTGGCGGAACCGCCGATCTGCATCATGTCATCGAACCGCTGGTCGGCCTGGCCTTCGGCTCCTCGCTGATCTCCATCTTCGCCCGTCTTGGCGGCGGCATCTTCACCAAGGGCGCCGACGTCGGCGCCGACCTGGTGGGCAAGGTCGAGGCCGGCATCCCGGAAGACGATCCGCGCAACCCGGCGGTCATCGCCGACAACGTCGGTGACAACGTCGGCGACTGCGCCGGCATGGCCGCCGACCTCTTCGAGACCTACGCCGTGACCGTGGTCGCGACGATGGTGCTGGCGGCGCTGACCATCCAGTCCTCGCCGGCCCTCGGCGAGAATCTGGTTCTCTATCCGCTGGCGCTGGGCGGCGTGTCGATCATCGCGTCGATTATCGGCTGCTACTTCGTCAAGGCGACCGATGGCGGCAAGATCATGGCGGCGCTCTATCGCGGCCTGATCGTCGCCGGCGTCCTGGCCCTCGCCGCCTACTATCCGGTCACCTCGTGGCTGATCGGCGCCGGCGATCCGGCGGCCAAGATCACGACGATGTCGATGTTCGGCTGCTCGGTCGTCGGCCTGCTGCTGACCGCCGCGCTGGTGTGGATCACCGAGTACTACACCGGTACCGAATATTCGCCGGTGAAGCATGTCGCCGCCGCCTGCCAGACGGGTCACGCGACCAACATCATCGCCGGCATCGGCGTCTCGATGAAGGCCTGCGCCCTGCCGGTCATCTCCGTATGCGCTTCGATCTTCGCCGCCTACGCGATGGGCGGCCTGTTCGGAATCGCCATCGCCGCCACCTCGATGCTGTCGATGGCCGGCATCGTCGTCGCTCTCGACGCCTACGGTCCGATCACTGACAACGCCGGCGGCATCGCCGAAATGTCGGGTCTGCCCAAGGACGTTCGCGATGTGACCGATCCTCTCGACGCCGTCGGCAACACGACCAAGGCGGTCACCAAGGGCTACGCCATCGGTTCCGCCGGTCTCGCCGCCCTCGTGCTCTTCGCCGACTACACGCATGGTCTGGAGGCCGCCGGTCTCAAGGGCATCAGCTTCGACCTGTCCAATCACATGGTCATCATCGGCCTCTTCATCGGCGGCCTGATTCCCTACCTCTTCGCCGCCATGGCGATGGAAGCCGTCGGCCGTTCGGCTGGCGCGGTGGTCGTCGAAGTGCGCCGCCAGTTCAAGGAAATCAAGGGCATCATGGATGGCACGGCCAAGCCGGACTATTCCCGTGCGGTTGACATGCTGACCGTGGCCGCGATCAAGGAAATGATGATTCCGTCGATCCTGCCGGTTGCCGTGCCCATCATCGTCGGCCTGGTGCTTGGTCCGCAGGCGCTCGGCGGTCTGCTGGTCGGCACCATCGTCACCGGTCTGTTCGTCGCCATTTCGATGACGACCGGCGGCGGCGCCTGGGACAATGCCAAGAAGTACATCGAGGACGGCCATTTCGGCGGCAAGGGTTCCGATGCCCACAAGGCAGCCGTCACCGGCGACACCGTTGGCGACCCGTACAAGGATACGGCCGGCCCGGCGGTCAACCCGCTGATCAAGATCATCAACCTCGTCGCGCTGCTGATCGTGCCGTTGATCGCCTGATCGTGCATTTCTCCGGAAAAGGCGGCTGCGGCCGCCTTTTTTTGTGAATGTCCGGTCGCTGGCGTCGCATCTGGGGCCGTATCCTCGACAAGCTGCCGGATACTTCACGGCCGCTGGCCGGGCCGTAGGCTAGAATGGCGCGGAATTGGAGAGTGCATGAACGAATCCGAGAACCTGCCAACACCCGCGCCCGTTGCCGGAAGCAAGCCCGGCGTGCGCGAGGACATCCTCCACCACGATCCCTTGCTCGATTGCCTGGTCGAGCTGTCGCGTTTTCACGGGCGCCCGGCGACCCGCGCCGCGCTGACCGCCGGGCTGCCGCTGGAAAAGGGTTCGCTGACGCCCTCGCTGTTCGCCCGCGCCGCCAATCGCGCCGGGCTCGCGGCCAAGGTCGTGCGGCGTCCGCTGGAGCGCATCGACACGGCGCTGCTGCCGGTCGTTCTGCTGACCTCCGGCGATGAAGCCTGTGTCCTGCTTGGCTGGGACGAGTCCGGCGATACCGCCCGCCTGCTGTTCCCGGAAACCGGTCAGGGTTCGGTCCAGCTCGCGCGGGACGAACTCGCGCGGCGTTACAGCGGCGTCGCCATCTATGCACGGCCGCATTTCCGCTTCGACAGGCGCACGCCGGAAGTCGGCGAAGTCAGGTTGCGCCACTGGTTCTGGGGAGCGCTGGCCGACCAGTGGCCGGTCTACCGCGACGTGCTGAGCGCGGCCTTGCTGATCAACGTCATCGCGCTGGCCATGCCGCTGTTCATGATGAACGTCTATGACCGGGTGATTCCCAACCGCGCGATCGAGACCTTGTGGGTGCTGGCGCTGGGGGTGATCCTGCTGTTCGTGGTCGACCTGATGCTCCGCCTGCTGCGCGGCTATTTCATCGATCTCGCCAGCGCGCGGATCGACATGCAGCTCTCGGCGCAGATCATGGAACGCGTCCTCGGCGTGCGCATGGAAGCACGGCCGGCGGCGGTCGGCGCCTTCGCGGCGAACCTGCGTTCGTTCGAGGCGGTGCGCGATTTCATCACTTCGGCCTCGGTGACCGCCTTCATCGACCTGCCGTTCGCCCTGCTTTTCGTTCTGGTCATTGCCCTGATTGCCTGGCAACTCGTCCTGCCGGTGCTGCTGGTCATCGTCGTCGTCGTCATCTACGCGTACATCCTGCAGCACAAGATGCACGAACTGTCCGAGACCACCTATCGCGCCGGCGCGCTGCGCAATTCCACGCTGGTCGAGAGCCTGACGGCGCTGGAGACGATCAAGACGCAGGGCGCCGAGAGCGTCATGCAGTCGAAGTGGGAAAAGTCGGTGGCTTTCGTCGCCCGCATCGGCAACCAGATGCGCTTCCTTTCGGCGGCGGCGACCAATGGCGCGCTGGAGGCGCAGCAGGTCGTCAATGTCATCGTGATCATCGCGGGGGTCTATCTGATCGCTGTCGGCCAGCTCACCATGGGCGGGCTGATCGCCTGCACGATGCTGGCCTCGCGCGCCGTCGCGCCGCTCGGGCAGATGGTCGGGCTGCTGATGCAGTACCACAACGCCAAGGTGTCGCTGACCTCGCTCGAAGAGATCATGAAGAAGCCGGTCGAGCGGCCCGCCGACGCCAGTTTCGTCCATCGCCCGGAGCTGCGCGGCGACATCGAATTCAACAAGGTCGAATTCAGCTATCCCGGCGCGTCGCTGCCGGCGCTCAAGGGTTTCAGTTGCCGGATCGCGGCCGGCGAGAAAGTGGTCATCATTGGCCGTGTCGGTTCCGGCAAGACGACCCTGCAGAAGCTGCTGCTCGGGCTTTACCAGCCGAGCGAGGGCGCGGTGATGATCGACGGCGTCGACACCCGTCAGCTCGACCCGGCCGACCTGCGCCGCAACATCGGCTACGTGTCGCAGGACCCGACCCTTTTCTACGGCACGCTGCGCGACAACATCGCGATCGGTGCGCCGTATGCCGACGATGCGGCCATCGTCGCGGCGGCAGAAGTCGCCGGGCTGGGCGACTTCGTCAATCGCCACCCGGACGGCTTCGACATGCTGATCGGCGAGCGCGGCGATTCGCTCTCCGGCGGCCAGCGTCAGAGCGTCGCCATCGCCCGCGCTTTCCTGATGGATCCGCCGATCCTGCTGCTCGACGAACCGACGAGTTCGATGGACTACAGCTCCGAGCAGCAGTTGAAGCAGCGTCTGAACGCCGTGGCGGCGCACAAGACGATGGTGATCGTCACCCATCGCAACAGCCTGCTCGATCTCGCCACGCGGATCATCGTCGTCGATGACGGGCAGGTGGTCGCCAACGGCCCGCGCGATCAGGTCATCCAGGCGCTGCAAAGCGGCCAGATCGGGAGGGCGTCATGAGCCGCCTGCAGGCGCTGGCCGCCGGGCTGCACCGAAAGCTCGATGTGATCGCGGGCAGTTTCAAGCCGTATGTCGAGCGGGTTCTTGGTCGCCTGCCGAGCAAGGAAGAGGGCGAAGCGGTCGATTTCTCGACCGACGCCGACGTCGCGATCCTGCGCCAGGAGCCGTTACGTGCGCGCATCCTGCTGCGCAGCATCGGCATCGTCATGGCGCTGTTCATCCTGTGGGCGGCCGTGGCGCAGCTCGACGAAGTCACCCGCGGCGAGGGCAAGGTCATTCCGTCGAAACAGGTGCAGATCCTGCAAAGCATCGACGGCGGGCTGGTCTCCGAGATTCTCGTGCGCGAGGGCGATGTCGTCCAGGCCAACCAGTTGCTGATCAAGATCGACGAGACGCGTTTCGTCTCGTCGGTCAAGGAGAACCGTGTCCAGTACCTCGGTCTGGTCGCCCGTGCCGCCCGCCTCAAGGCGATGTCCGACGGCAAGCCCTTCGTGCCGCCGCCAGAGGTGGTCAAGGACGCCCCCGACGTCGTCGCGCAGGAGTTGCAGCTTTACGAGGCCAAGCGCGCCGAAATGAACGCAGCGATCTCGATCGCCCGGCAGCAGCTCGCCCAGCGCCAGCAGGAACTCAACGAAGCGCAGGCCAGGCGGGCGCAGGCTGCGACCGGGTACGATCTGACTTCGAAGGAACTGACGGTGACCCGGCCGCTGATCAACTCCGGCGCGGTGTCGGAAGTCGAACTGCTGCGCCTCGAGCGCGACGTTTCGCGCTACCGCGGCGAGCGGGACATGGCCTCGGCGCAGATCACCCGCGTTCAGGCGGCGATCAACGAGGCCCAGCGCAAGATCGAGGAAGTCGAGCTCAACTTCCGCAACGACGCCGGCAAGGAGCTTTCCGAAACCACCGCCAAGCTCAACAGCCTGGCCGAGGGCAGCGTGGCGCTGTCGGACCGCGTCAAGCAGTCGTCGATCCGCTCGCCGGTCAAGGGAACGGTCAAGCGCCTGCTGGTCAATACCGTCGGCGGCGTCGTCCAGCCGGGCAAGGACATGATCGAGATCGTTCCGCTGGAAGATACGCTGTTGCTGGAGGCGCGTGTCCTGCCGCGCGACATTGCCTTTCTGCGTCCCGGCCAGCCGGCCATCGTCAAGTTTACCGCCTATGACTTCTCGATCTACGGCGGCCTCGACGGGACGCTCGAACATATCGGCGCCGATACGGTCACGGACGACAAGGGCAACGCCTTCTACACGGTGCGGGTGCGTACCAGCAAGCCGGGATTCGGCGATGCCAACCTGCCGATCATCCCCGGCATGGTCGCCGAGGTGGATATCATCACCGGCAAGAAGAGCGTGCTCGCCTACCTGCTGAAACCCGTGTTGCGCGCCAAGAACGTGGCGCTGACCGAGCGCTGATGCAGCACTGGATCGTCGACCGCGAAGCCGGTCCGCTGACAAACTGGGTCGAGGCCCTGCCGGCGGCGCGGATGTTGCGCCGCGACCAGCTTCCCGCCGCGCGCTTCGCCGGTGCGGGGGTCATCTGGTCGCGGCTGCATTCGGGTGAGGCGGTCGAACTGGCGCTGACCGGCGTCGACCGCAGCGGCGGCCAGCCCGTGATCCTCCTGAGCGACGAACCGGATGAGACGCAGATCCTGCAGGCGCTGGCACTGGGCGCCGCCGGCTGCTGCAATTCGCGGGCGGCGCCGGCCGTGCTGCGGCAGGTGGCGCTGGTGGTCAGCAACGGCGGCCTGTGGGTCGGCCAGTCGCTGCTGCGGCAACTGGTCGGGGCCACCTCGCGCCGTCGCGGTCAACTGCCGCCGGAGGGCAAAATCGATGACTGGAGCACGCTGCTTTCCGGGCGCGAAACCCAGGTTGCCCGTCTGGTCGCCAGTGGCGCCAGCAACAAGGAGATCGCCGACCAACTGGCGATCACCGAGCGCACCGTCAAGGCGCATCTGACGGTCATCTTCGAGAAACTCGGCGTGCGTGACCGCCTGCAACTCTCACTGCGGATCAACGGCCTGAGAATCTGACCCCAAGCGTGAGATTTCTCACGCAGGACAGCGCCGACTGTACCTTGGTGCAATGGATTCGCCCGCGGTGAATCCATACACTTCGCGCATCGAAAATCACCTGCTGGAGAAGTGTCATGGCTGCAATCATCGCCCGCGTCGGCAAGATCACCGGTGAAGCAATCGCCCGCGACCCGGACGGCAACGTCCGCAAGCTCAAGGCCGGCGACCCGATCCGTGACGGCGATGTCGTCCAGGTCGTCGGCGGCGGGCAGGTCCAGCTCACGCTGGCCGATGGCCGGGAGCTGACGATCAATGCCAACGAGGCGGCCAGGATCGACGCCGAAGTGGCCGCGCCCGACCGGCCCGACGCCGGCGACAGCGCGCTGCAGAACAATCCCCAAGGTTTCCTCAAGGTCGCCAAGGCGATCGTCGGCGCCGACGGCACCTTCAGCTTTACCGACGATGGCGGCAAGACCCAGGGCGCGGGCGGTCAGAACGAAGGACACACCTTCGTCGAACTGGTGCGCATCGTCGAGACCGTCGACCCCCTGGCGTTCCAGTTCGCCACCATGCGCTTGCCGGTCAACGACACGATAGAGGGCGGACCGGCTGCGCTGTACGATGCGCTCAATGCGGCGACCGCGGCGAGCCTCGCCTCGCAGCCGGCGGGCGTTCTGGCCCTGGCCGGCAATGCCTCGGCACCCGGCTCCGATTCCACCTCGCGCGACAGCACGCCGCCGGTTGCTGTCGACGTTTCGGCCCTCGGGGTCGAAGACGCGGTTTCGATTCCGGTTGCCTTGTCAGCGACGGATGCCGGCGGTCCGATCGCCAGCTACACCATCAGCAGCGTGCCTGCCAACGGGACGCTCTATAGCGATGCCGCACTCACGCAGGTGGTGGTGCCCGGTACCACGGTCGGCAGCCCGACCCTGTACTTCGTTCCCAATGGAGATTGGAACGGCAACACGAATTTCCGCTATGTGGCGACCGACCTTGCCGGGAATGTCTCGGCGTCAGCGGCGGCGACGATCGCGGTGACGCCGGTGAACGACGCGCCGGACGCGGTCGACAACGGGACGGCGCTGGCGCCGGCGGTGACGACGAACGAAGACACGGCGGTGAACAACATCAACGTGCTGGGCAACGACAGCGACCCGGACAACGACCCGCTGACGGTGACGGCGGCCTCGAGCCCGAACGGGACGGTGACGATCAACCCGGACGGCACGCTGAACTTCACGCCGGCGGCCAACTTCAACGGCGCCACGACGATCAGCTACACGATCAGCGACGGCCAGGGCGGCAGCGACACGGCGACGGTGTATGTCGCGGTGACGCCGGTGAACGACGCGCCTCAATCCACCGGCGGCCAGGTCAGCGGAACCGAGGATACCAATTACGTCTTTACGTGGGCCAACTTCAATGTGTCCGATCTCGATACGGCGACGGCGAATCTTGGTGTGAGGATTACCGCCCTGCCCGCTGACGGCGCGCTCCAGTATTCGACCGACGGGAACACGTGGTCGGCGGTGACCGCCAACCAGCTGGTTTCCTACACCACCATCAACAATGGCTGGCTGCGTTTCGTTCCCGATGCCAACGAATCCGGAGCCGACGCATTTGGTGGCTCGGGCGTGGGGAACAGGCAGGCGGACTATGCGCGCTTCACCTACGTGCCCAATGATGGAACGGCCGATGGGGCGGCAGCGACGATGCGGATCGATGTCACGGCCGATGCGGATACTCCGAACCTCGGTTTTGGTGCTCCGGTCTATACCGTTACAAACATCACCGCTGCCAATGCCACGACGACGACCAACGGTTTCAACATGGTTGCCTATAACGGGGATGGCAGCGCGGGGTCGATTAGCCTTAGGACAGCAGATAGTCCAACTGGATTCGGCGTGGCGGGGGCTGCGTCGGGCAGTGATCTTGAGATTGGCTACAGTCCCGGCGTAGGCTCGGAGAGGCTGGTGGTCAGTTTCGACAACCTCGTCTCTTCGGTCGATGTGTCGTTTGCGTGGCTTAATTCCAGCGAGAGATACACGGTGCAGTTCCTGAGGGCAGGCGCCGTCGTGGGCGGCTACACGAGCAGCACGGGCGGCAGTGACGGTGTTGAACCGCTCGTTACCCTCCTGCCGGGCAACGGCGCTCAATTCGATCAGATCGTGTTCACTGCGCCAGCCTCTCCGGGCGATAGCGACTACCTGATCAACCGGATCGTTTTCAACCGAGTCACAAGTATCAGTTCATCCCCCATAGCAACCAGCGACGATGGCATTGTCAATCTGGGTCTGACTTCATCTCTGGCCGACACCGATGGCTCGGAAACGCTCAGTGTGGTCATCGGTGGCATTCCGTCCGGATTCACCCTGACCGACGGCGCCAATACCTTTACCGCCGCCGGCGCGCCAGGCAGCACAAGCAGCGTTGATGTCACCGGCTGGTCCATGTCCGCCATTCAACTCATCGTTCCGGATAACGTACAAGGCACGGCGCATCTGACCGCTACCGCCACGGCCACCGAAGGTTCGAACTTGGATTCCGCCTCCGTCTCCAGAACGGTCGACGTGGTCATCACCCACGCGCAAACCGGCGCGGTCGATACGGTCATCACCAATACTTCGCTTGGCACGGCGTTTACGGTCCCGATGTCGGCCTTCTTGTATAACGACGTGGGTGCGGACAGCATCACGGCGATATCGTCGGCTAACGGCCTGACGGCAAGCCTGAGTGGCGCCGACGTTAGTATTAACGATGCAAGCCCTGCCGGTGGATCGTTCAGCTATACCGCCTCAACCAGCGTGTTCGATCTCGATACCAATTCGCCGGTGGTCACAACATCGACGGGAACGGTCACCGTCACCCGGGATTCTGGTGACATGGATGGCACGGCGGCAGACAACATCCTCGTCGATACATCAACAAACAACACAACCGTGAACGGTGGTGATGGCAACGATGTGCTGATAAGCACCGCCGCCAGCGGGAGAGATACGCTCAACGGCGGCGCCGGCAACGACCTGTTGATTGGCGGCGCCGGCAACGACACGCTGGATGGCGGGGCGGGCGCCGACACCTTCCGCTGGAGCTTCGCGGATGCCGGCACCACCGGGACGCCGGCGGTCGATACCATCAACAACTTCGAAACGGCGCCGGGGGCCGATGTCCTCGATCTGCGCGACTTGCTCAATGCCCCGGCCGACGCGACGGCAGCCGCGCTGGACAACTTCCTGCACTTCCGTTATTCGGGTGGCAATACGACGATCTACGTCAGCCAGACGGGTGCGTTTGCCGATGGCAATTCGGCTAGCGGACTACCGGCGAACGTCGACAATAACGATGTGCAACAGATCGTGTTGACCGGGGTCGATCTGGTGGGTGCCAGCACGACCGACCAGGCGGTGATCCAGAACCTGCTGACCAACGGCAAGCTGATCGTCGATTGACTGTCGCGGTCGACCACGAAAAAGGGGCGATTTCCATCGCCCCTTATTCTTGCCTGCGTTTGCGGTGAAACCGGCGTCAGCCCTCGTGCTTGCGCAGGTTCGCCACGCTCGGGATATGGATCTTGCGCCCTTCGACGACGATCAGCCCGAGTTCGGACAGCTCGTGCAGGATGCGCGAGAAGTGTTCCTGGGTCAGGTTGAGGCGGGAGGCGATGACGCCCTTGTTGGTCGGCAGGGTGACGGCGACGTTGATGCCGTGCTGGTCTTCCTCGGCCAGTTCGCGCAGCAGGTAGCCGATGATGCGCTCCTTGCCGGAGTGCAGGGAATAGGATTCGACGTCGTTCATCAGCTGGTGCAGGCGCATGGCCATGCCGGCCAGCATCTTGCGGCACAGGGCGTGGTCGCGTTGCAGCTCGTCGAACACCGCCTGCTTGGAGACGTGCAGCAGCAGCGAGTCGGTCAGAGCCTGGGCGAAGACGATGTAGGGCTTCTCCATGAACATGATGGCTTCGCCGAAGCTCTGCCCCTGCTGCAGGATCTCGACGACTTTTTCGTTGCCCTGGTGCGAGGTGAAGGCCAGCTTGACTTGGCCATAGACCAGCAGGTGGAAGCCGCTGCACGGGTCGCCCTTGTGGAACAGGATGTCGCCCTTGCCGGCGTGGATTTCGCGGGTGGAGCGGGCGATGCGCGAAATTTCCTCCGATGCCAGTCCGTTGAAAAGCGGAATGTGGGTCAGGAGCGCCTCGATGTTGATCGGGTGTGCGGCATTCATATTTGATATTTGCTAAAAAATCCGTCGAGGGATGGTGTCATCCAGCCATCCGCCGGGCAATAATGCGTAGGGACTAGGTCATGGTCAATTGGCCCTAGTACTTTGGCCGGCAGCGCATCGTCCGCCATAAGCTTACAATTATATTCTTTGCGTGAGGCAGGTGTGGTCAGCTCGCAGTCCCCGGTCGTTACGGTTTCTTCAGGGTCGCCTAGGGCGCTGGCGCGCGCCTGGTTGTGGCTGGGTGTGCTGGCCCTGATCGGCTCGGGCTTGCTGGCCATATTGCTGGTCTTCTCGCGGACGCCGGGAATCCAGGACGTTTTTCCGCTCAAGGGGTTCTTCCGCGCGGCGCTGGTGGTCCATGTCGACCTCTCGGTGGCGGTGTGGTTCATGGCCTTCGCCGCGGTGATCTGGAGCGCCGTTGGCCGGGCCGGGCTGGCATGGCTGGGCTGGAGCGGTTTCGCTCTGGCGGTGCTGGGCACGCTGCTCATGACCGTTTCCCCGTTCTTTCCCGGCGCCCGCCCGATCCTCAACAACTACATCCCGGTCCTCGAGCAGACCGAGTTCTTCGCTTCGTTGTGGATCTGCGGCGCCGGCTTCACCCTGGCGGTGTTGCGGGCTTTGTTCACGACCTGGCCGCGCCGCGTGTTTGCCGAGCCATTGCAGCTTGGCGCGTTCCTCGGCGCGCTGGCCGCCCTGCTTGCGCTTGCCGCGTTCTTCTGGTCGTGGTGGGTGGTGCCGCGGATCGAGGAGGAAATCTATTACGAGGTCGTCTTCTGGGGCGGCGGCCACGTCCTGCAATTCCAGCATTCCCTTCTGATGGTGGTGGCGTGGCTGTGGATCGGCATGCACCTCGGCAAGCCCCTGGCCGCCTCGCCGCGGGCGCTGGCCGCGCTGTTTTTCGTCGCCTTCCTGCCGCTGCTCGCGGTGCCCCTGATGTATCTGATGGTGCCGGCGGGTTCGCTGCCGCACATGGAGCTGTTCGCCCTGCTGATGAAGTGGGGACACCCCTACATGGGGCCGCTCATTCTGGCCGGCGCCGTCTCGCTGTGGACGGTGCGCGGAGTTCCCGCCGCTCCGGCCAAGTCGGCGTTTGTCGCTTCCTTCGTCCTGTTTGCGCTGGGCGGCGTTCTCGGCTACATGATCCAGGGGGCCAACGTCGTCATTCCCGCCCACTATCACGGCTCGACGGTCGGCGTCACGCTGGCGTTCATGGGGCTGACCTATGTGTTGCTGCCGCTCCTCGGGTTCGCCAGGGCGGAAGGCCGCATGGCGGTCTGGCAGCCCTACGTCTATGGCGCGGGCCAGTTGATCCACGTCCTCGGGCTGGCCTGGTCGGGCGGCTACAGCGTGCAGCGCAAGGTCGCCGGCGCCGAGCAGGCGCTGGTCACGCTGCCGCAGAAGCTGGGCATGGGCATGATGGGTCTGGGCGGACTGATCGCGGTGATCGGCGGCCTGATGTTTGTCGTGATCTGCCTGAGAGCCATGTCGGCGAAGAAGGGGTGATGCAGGAGCGGACCGCGTTGCGGGTCGCGGTTGCGGCGGCAGTGGCGTCGCTGCTGACCGTCGGGCTGCTCGGCTACCGGCTGCTCCACCACGCCAGCCCGGAGTCTGGCGGACCGCCGCCCGGGCTCATCGCGTCGCCGACCCTGACTCCCGAAGAGGCAAGGGTTGCGGTCGACGCCATTTTTGCGCTCAATTTGCCCGATCTTGCCGGTCGTCCGCAGGCCGTCGCCCAGTGGCGAGGCAAGGTGCTGGTGGTCAACTACTGGGCGAGCTGGTGCAAACCGTGTGTGGAGGAAATGCCGGCCCTTTCGCGCATGCACAGCCGCCATGCCGCGCGGGGCGTGCAGTTCGTCGGCATCGGCGTCGACGATGCCGGGAAGCTGGCCGCCTTTGCCGCGGCGACGCCGGTTTCCTATCCGCTGCTGGCGGCCAGCCCCGCCGATACGCCGCCGGGCCTGCAGGTGAAGGGCCTGCCCTTCACGGTGGTCATCGGTCGCGATGGAGGCATCGAGATGACCCGCCTGGGGCGCATCGACGACGAGTCGCTCGAGCCGGTCCTGCGCCGCCTGACCGGGCAATAAGGCCAGCAGGAGCCGCCGCGCCGCCGGGCATCGCCGCCCGGATGCGCGCCGATGGCGGCGCGCATCCTTCCCGAATCACTTCCCGAGCGGCTGGAACGCCATCGAACGCGCCGATACGGTGAAGGCATCGGAGAAGCAGGCGCCGTCTTCCGCGCCATGGCTCTTGAGGAAGGGGAAGATCGCCTCGACCATCCGCACCGAGCCGCAGGCATAGATCTCGTGCCCCTTGAGTTCGGGGAAGTCCTCGAGGATGGCCTGGTGTACCAGTCCGGTGCGACCGTTCCAGACGTCTTCCGGCGCCGGCTCGGAGAGCACGGGGATGAAGTGGAAGTTTGCGTGATCGCGCGCCCATTGTTGCGGCAGCTCGGGCAGGTAGAGGTCGCGCAGCTGCCTGACGCCCCAGTAGAGATGGATTTCGCGCTTGAGGCCGCGCTGGAAGGCATCCTCGACCATGCTCTTGACCGGAGCGAAACCCGTGGCGCCGGCGACGAAGACGATCGGCCGCTGCGATTCGCGCAACGAGAAGTCGCCGATCGGCCCCTCGAAGCGCACTTCGTCGCCTTCCTTCATCTTCTCGAAGACGTGGGTGGTGAACCGTCCGCCCTTCATCAGGCGGATCTGGAGTTCGACGAACTCGGCCTCGTGCGGCGGGTTGGCAAACGAGAAAGCGCGCCGCTGGCCGTCGTCGAGGATGACATTGATGTACTGGCCGGCCTTGAACGGAATCTGCTGTCCTTCCGGCAGCCTGAGCAGGACGCGCATGACGTCGTAGGTGAGCTTCTCCATCTTGACGACCCGGCCGCGGTATTCCTTGAACTCCGGGGCCGCCGCGCTGGCCTCGTACTCGATTTCCGCGTCGTCGAGGGCGGTGGCGCAGCACAGGAGCACCTTGCCCTGTGCCAGCTCCTCGGCCGACAGCGCGCTCGGCTGATAGAGGCCGGGGTCGACCTTGCCGGCGAGAACCGTGCACTTGCAGGCGCCGCAGCCGCCGTTGCGACACTCGTAGGGCAGGTTGATGTCCTGGCGCAACCCGGCGTCGAGCAGGGTCTCGCCGAAGCGGGCGGTGACCGCCTTGCGGTCGGGATGGAAGGTGATGCTGGGGTGCTCCTTGGCGGCGCCGCGCCGTTTCGGCGGAAGCCACGGGATCAGGAACAGCAGTCCGGTCAGTCCGAGCACCCACAACCACAGGTGCAGCGGGTTGGTGACGTAGACGAGCGCGAGGACGGGCAGCTCGAACCAGTCGAAGTCGATGTTCGTGGGCACCACCGACATGTCGGCCTCGCCGCCCTGGCTGACGATGGGCTTGACCAGGGCAAGAACGACGAACATCAGCGTCACGGCGATGGAGATCGGGCGCGGCGGATTGATGTGGGCGCGCGGCACGCGCTGGACGTGAATCCACATGATGAAGACGACGATCAGCGGCGCGCCGATGTGAACGAAGGCGAGCAGGGTGAACAGCCGGCTGTTGACGCTTTCGAGGTAGAGGAAGTTGCGGATCAGCGTGCCGTTGAAGATCGGCAGGACGTCGAACCACTCGGCCGTGGCGATGACGACGAACTGCGCCAGCTTGTCCCACACCAGCATGAAGCCATTGACGCCCGCGATGTAGACCAGCCAGATCAGGGCGACGCCGGTCAACCACGAGAAGGAGCGGAAACCGCGATAGCGGTCATAGGCGAAGTGCCGCAGCAGGTGCAGGATCATCGTCAGGATCATGCCGTCGGTGGCGTAGCGGTGGATGCTGCGCATGATCCCGCCGGCCCACCACTGGTTGTGGGTGATGCGTTCGACCGAATCGTAGGCGTCGTGGATTCCCGTTTCGGCAAAGATGTAGAGGTAGAGGCCGGTCCCCACCAGCAGCCAGAACTGCCAGAAACTGATGGTGCCGAGGTGGTAGAAGGGGTTCAGCTTGTCGCCGAAGGCGACGTTGAAGACGTTTTCGATGCGCATGAAGAACCAGCGCAGCGTCTGTTGGAGGAGTTTGACCATGGTGTGTGTCCGCTCGGGAGAGTAGGGAGAGACGAATCGTGATGGGGGTTGTCCGAACGGCGCTCTACTTGAAGAAGAGGCCGCCCATGTCCGGGTTGAAGTCGATCACCATGACCTGCCCGGGCTTGAGCGTGACCTGTTCTTCCTTGACGAAATTGAAGCCTGGCCTGACCAGGTTGTCGTTCATCCTGACCGCCACCTGATGCGTCCCGGCCTTCAGCTCGAAGCGCTTGTATACCGTCGAGACGCCATCCTTGTAGACGCCGGTCGGATGCATCACCGTCCGGAAGGCCGGCTGGCCGTCGATATCGACTTCCAGGTTGATGTCCGAGCGTTCGCGCGGGCAGTCCATCGGCGCCCGCATGTTGGGCGGCAGCTTCTGCAGTTCCTCCGGGGTGCGCTTGCGACACTCGCGATCGCCGAGGTGGCTGATCGACAGCTTGATCAGGGCGACGTCATCGGGAATCTGCCGGTACTTCGGCGACGTGGCGAAGTATCCGATGAAGGCGGCGAATGCACCGTAAAGGATCACCTGACCGACAATGGCGGCGGGTTTAAGCATGATGGGAAGTTCTCCGGAAGTAGGGTGGCAACGCGGCGTCGGTAACTGCCTGGGTTTCGATTCGTGTCCTGAATTCCTGCACGGCCCTGGCCAGCGCCTTGCCGTCGTTGCCGGACGCAGGAACCACCTGCACGCGGGCCACGGGAACCTTGCCGCGCAGGCGCGGTTCGCGTTGCCCGGCCATGCGCTCCGCGGTCCACCGGTCGCCGAGGCGGAAATCGCAACCGCCGCTGCGGCAGCCGGTCAGCAGGACCCCGTCGGCGCCGCTGCGCAGCGCGTATTCGACGAACGACGGCGGGAGGATGCCGGCGCACATCAGACTGATCACGGCCGTGTCGGGGGCTGCCAGCGCCCTTGCATCGGCGCCGCGGTCGCAGCCGAAGACGACGATCCGGGAGCGTCCCTGGAGCCTGGCAAGGGCATCCTCGAGTTGCTGGCGGAGGCCATTCACGGTCTGCTGCGGCATGTCGATGCCGGTCAGCAGTTGTTCCTGGCGACGGAAGGGGGTCGACGACGGGCATGCGCCGGCGCAGATGCCGCAGCTCGCGCAGAGGTCGGCATCGACGACGGCAATCCCGAAACCCGGGCGGCTCGGATGCGGCTCCATGCGGATCGCCGCGTACGGGCAGTCGACATGGCAGCGGCTGCAGCCGCTGCAGTTGGCGGCGTCGACCACGGCGACGGGTTCGCGCTTCGGATGTGGCAGGAACGGCAGGATGGAGAGCAGGACGGTGGCGGCCAGCAGCAGCAACCAGACGGTGGCGGGCGAACTGATGTCGGTCAGCGGATGGATGAACAGGATGAACCAGTCGAGGCGGACTTCGGCGGGTGCGAGGGCGAGATTGGCCGGAGCCTCGCTGAGCGCCGGCTTGACCAGGGACAGCACGATCAGGGCCGCCATGGTTCCCAGCATCAATGGCCGCGAGGGCAGATGATCGACCATGCTGATGCGATGAACGTGCGCCCAGAGGCCGAGGATCAGCAGCAGCGGCAGCCCGATATGGATGAAGACGAGCATGGCGAAGAAACGATCGTTGATCGAGTCCGGCGCGAGAAAATTGCGCGCCGCCGGTTCGCTGAATATGGGCAGCCAGTCGAGGAGTTCGGTGGTTGCGGTCGCCGAGAACTGGGCCACCTGGTCCCAGACGATCCAGTAGCCACCGATGCCCGATGCGTAGACCAGCCAGATCAGCGGTACGCCCGTAAGCCAGGAGTAGAAGCGGAATCCGTGGTAACGGCCATAGGCCCATTCGCGGATCAGGTGGAGGACCATGACCAGAACGAAGGCGTCCGAGGCATAGCGATGCAGGCTACGCAGGACGCCGCCGAAATACCACTGTTCCGTGGATTGGTAGCCGATCGACTCGTAGACGCCGGTGATGCTGATATCGAGGACGGTGTAGAGGTAGAGCCCGGAGCCAACGACGATCCACAGCAGGTACAGCCCCATCGCACCGAGATGGCGCAACGGGTTGCCGTCGCCCCCGAATGGCGCATCGAACGTCTCCTCGACCCGCTGGAACACGGTTCGAGTGTTGTTGCGAACGGCAGTGTGCAAACTCACCGGATGTGTCCAGGCAAACTCGGGGTGTCAACGCATTAGCCGAAAATTATATGCGGCCGCCCAAAATGCCTGCTTGACGCATATCAAGCGAGAAGAAAGAAATCGGAATCCGCTGGCGGGAACTCTCGCGCCGATGCCGCTGGAGCGCCATCCGGCGGGCAGTGTGCGCCAGATGCGCTGCTCAAGCCGGGCCTTGCCGGCCTGCCGGCGACATGTCAGGTGGAAGGGGCGACGCGGCGCCGCCGGTTCTTCCAGAAATGCACGCAGAGGTAGATCGTGAATCCCATGAAGGTCAGGAATCCGGCAATCATGAAATACACGGAGTAGTCGGTACGGTACCTGCCGGTGACCGGGTCATAGACCGAACAGAGAATCCTCACGCGCTCCATGATCTCCTTCAGGGTACCCGTTTCGGGCGGAATGGCGGCGCCGGCGATCATCGCCTTGAGGGGCTCGGCAAGGTCCGAGGCGTTGAATTTTTCCCCGTAGACCTGGCGAAATATCTTCCCTTCGGCGTCGACCATCGTGACCTGGTTGAGGTGGTCGAAACCGGCGGGGGTCGCGACGTAGCTGAAACCGAAGTTGGCGGTGAGGTCGTCGAGGATCGCCGGCGACGGGCTGAGGAACTCCCAGTTGGGCAGGCTGATGCCGTACTGCACCGCGAAGTCCTTGAGCGCCTGGGGCGAGTCGAACGGCTGGTTGAAGCCGATGCTGATCACGTTGAAACGGTCGGCCCCGAGAACGCTGACCGTGTTCTGCACGGCCTTCTGCAGATTGCGCGTGGTCGTCGGGCAGACCTGGAAGCAGGCGGTATAGATGAAGCTGACCAGCAGCGGCTTTCCGCGATAGCGTGAAAGTTCTACCGGTTTGCCCTGGCGATCGAGCAGGACGAAATCGCCGACCTGTCTGCCGATCGCCGCCTGCGAGCGTTCGAAGGCCGTCTTCTCGTCCAGCGTGGTCAGTGTCAGCCCGCTATTGAAACTCTGCGGCCGCGCGGTGAGCTTGGGCTTTTCGTCCGTGGCGTCGGCGGCCAGCAGCGTGCCCGCGGCCAGCAGGACGACCGTGGCCAGTGCGCTGCGCAGGGATGCGGAAAACACCACGGGTCGCCGGCTCAGAGGCGGGCGTCGAGAATCGCCGCCAGCAGCACCACGGTCAGTTGCACGAGCGAGGAGAAGAAACAGGCCATCGCCGTCTTGCGGGTTGGTTCCTGCGCCAGTCGCCATGCCTTCTGGATGAACAGGAAACCGCCGGCCGCGGCGCCGATGGCGTAGATCGCGCCGAGCCCGAAAGCCAGCGGCAGGAACGATGCCGCGACCAGTGCCAGCGTGCTGTAGAAGATGGTCTGCGCGGCCCGCTGGTCGCCGACGACGACCGGCAGCATGGGCACGCCGGCCGCCTTGTAGTCCTCGCGGAAGGCGATCGCCAGACTCCAGAAATGCGGTGGCGTCCACAGGAAGAGGACGAAAGCGAGGGCCAGCGGAACGGCGCCCAGATGCGGATCGGCGGCGGCCGCGCCAGCCAGGACAGCCCAGCTGCCGGCCAGTCCGCCGAAGACGATATTGAGCCAGGTCCGGCGCTTGAGCCAGACGGTGTAGACGATGGCGTAGAAGAAGGCGCCAAGAAAGACGAACAGCGCCGACCAGGCATTGAGCGCAATCCAGGCGGCGCCGACGGAGAGTACCGTCAGGGCGGCGATGACGACGAGCCAGATCGGCCCGTGCTTGATTTGGCCGGTAACGAACGGCCGCGTCCTGGTGCGCGCCATGAGCGGGTCCAGATCGTGCTCGTAATACTGGTTGAAGGCGCCGGCGCTGGCCGACGAGATCAGGACGGAAAGGGTCAGCACGATCATCTGCGTCCACGTCAGGCTGGCTCCGGGGCTGACAGCCAGGCCGGCGAGCGCGGTAAACGTGATGACGACGCCAATGCGCAGCTTGAACAGGCTCAGAATGGCGCGGATGGGCGAACCGGAAGTGTTTGTGGACGGCAGCGTCGATTGCATAGGTTCAGGGGGGCGTCGTACTCGGATCATTATACCCGGGTGAATCCTGCTTGAATCGGGCCTGGATGCCAAGCCCGATTGAGGCAGGCCCCTGCGCCGTTGGCGCAGGGAGCCACGCGGTTCAGCTCAACAACCAGACTTCGGACAGGTACTTCCAGTTGACGAAGTAGTAGAGGACGAAGCAGACGAACAACAGCCCGGCAAGGACCACCGTTCCTGGAACGGCGATGTGCTCGTCGCTGCCCGAATGCGATGCGGCCTGGGCCACGGGATTCGCCGGGATCGGTGTCGGCTTGTCGGAGACCTTGCCGCCATCGAGCTTCTTGCCAAACAGCAGGGACCACACGACCACGAAGATCCACAGGCCGCCGCCAATGACCGCGATGACGCCGAAGATGCCGGTGAGGCCCATCATCAGGTAGGCGGCGCCCGGCCACTCATACTGGAAGGGTGCGCCCGAGAACGCCATGTCCCAGTGCCGGCGGGAGACGCCCAGCGTACCGGCGCCCATCATCACCAGACCGAGGATGGACATGCTGATGCCGTAGAGGTAAGGCTGGATCTGGCACAGCTTGGGGAACATCATCTCGCGACGGAACAGCACCGGCACCAGCAGATAGGTGATCGCCATGAACGCCAGTGTCGTGCCCACGACCACGGTGGTGTGGAAGTGGCCCGGAACGTAGAAGGTGTTGTGCATCAGCATGTTGATCTGTTCGGTACCGAGAACGACACCCGAGATGCCGCCGAGGAAACCGAAGCCGACCAGCGAAATGAACATGCCGGAGAACACCGGGTTGCCCCAGGGCGCCTTGCGCAGCCACTCGAACATGCCGTTGTTGAAGCCCTTCCTGCGCTGCGCCGCCTCGACGGCGCCAGGCACCGTGAAGCCGTGAATCATCGAGGCCATCACCGCGAAGTACATGAAGTAGGAGGTGTTCAAGACCTTCCATTCCGCGCTCATGCCGGGGTCGGACAGCAGGTGGTGCGCGCTGGCCAGTTGCAGGAAGAGGATGTAGAGCAGGAAGGCGCCGCGGGACACTTTCTCCGACAGCGGCTTGGCGCCAAGAACGACGGCGGCGATCAGGTACCAGATGGAGACGTGGGCGGCGACGTTGATCTGCTGCGAGGAATGGCCCAGACCCCACCAGACCATGCGATACAGCTGCGCGTCGACTTCCTTGATCAGACCGATCGACCAGAAGAAGGTCGGAATCAGGATGCCGGCGCCGGCCAAGATGGTGAAGGTGGCGATGATCGCCGCGGTCAGTGCGCCGAAAACGACCAGTGGCAGCGAACCGGTGTAGGTCTTGTCCTTCTTGGCAACGACCAGCGTGCCGAAGAATACGGCGGTTCCCAACAGGGCGCCGACCGCGACCAGGATGATGCCGAGGTAGAAGTGCGGCGCGGCCTGCATCGGGACATACGAGGTGAACATCACGCTCGATGCGCCCTCGTAGATGGCGACGTTGGTCATGATGCCGCCGACGACCATCAGCCAGAAGCCGAGCCACGCCACCTTGGGTGTCGCCAGCCGGCATCGCAAGAGGGTCGATGAGGCAAAGTAGAGCACCGCCATTTCAAAGAAAAGGATCCACAGGATCAGCATGTCGATGCCGTGGGCGGTCAGGATGGTGTAGAACTGATCGGCCGGCAGGAGCTTGATTGCCGGCCAGCGGGTCAGGATGACGAGCAGTGCGGTGATGCCGCCGACCAGCAGCCAGAGAACGCCGGCAACGGCGTTCCAGCGCATCAGCTTTTCGGCGTGGTTCTCGAACTGCAGCCCGGAAATCGGGCAGGTACGATAGGTAGTGGCCATCAATGTCCCCCTTATTTGACGTAGATGCGGCCAAGCATCGAGTGGTGGCCGATGCCGCAGAATTCGTTGCAGACGATGGCGTAGGTGCCTGCCTTGGTCGGCGTCATCTTGACCACATGCTCATAGCCGGGGATGACCTGGATATTGATGTTTACCGGCTGCAATGAAAAACCGTGGTTGTAGTCCATCGAGGAAAGATGGATCTTGACCTCCTTGCCGGCTTCCAGTTCGAGGATCGGGTACCAGGCCCACAGGCGGGCGATCAGGAAGCCCTCGCCACCCGCCGCAACCTTGACCACAGGGATTTCCTCTCCCTGCAGGCCCTTTTCGGTACGGACGGTGTTCTCGGCAATGAACTTCTCGGCCTTGGCGGCAAACATTTCCGGCGTTGTCTTGTAGACCTCGTTCGAGAGGTTCTGCTTACCGTAGATGTGCCAATAGAGCATCATGCCGAACATGATCATGCCCCAGACGAAGGCGATCGCGATCCACGCCCATTCGACCCCGGCGATGGGCTGTTTCCACCAGAGCCGTTCCGACGGCGGCAGAATTGCGCTCATTTTCTTCTCCCTTTGATTGATGAGTTACTTGGCGAGTGGCACGTTCATGATGTCGATGATGCCCCACAGGATGTAGATCACCATCGGAGACGCCACGCCGATGAACAGAAGCAGGAAGTGGTTGTCCAGCAGTTTCTGCATGAAAGGGATGTCGTCGTCGTCGTTGGCCATGCTTTTCTCCTCCATCGTTGGTGCGTTTTGCGCACGGTTGATTACCTGAAAACCGGAACCACAAATACCGGATCAAATGCCCGGAAGGCTACCGCCGGAAGTTACCGACGGCACGCGTTCAATTATATGATCTGTGTCAATATCCGCGACAAACTGTCACATGCCGTTACGGTCGGCGGCGGGTCTGCGACTTTATCACATATAATCGGCGCCGAAAAATCACCGGAACCCATGATGATCCGCCCGACCCCCCCCCTGAGTGCTCCCGCCGATGTGTCCGTGCGCCGCCAGATCGCCATCTGGCTGTTCGCCTGCAGCGCGCTGGTGTTCGCGATTCTCGTGGTCGGCGGCGTCACGCGCCTGACCCATTCCGGTCTGTCGATCGTCGAATGGAAGCCGATTGTCGGCGTCATCCCGCCGCTCAATCCGGCCGAATGGGAGGAAACCTTCGACAAGTACAAGGAGACGCCCGAATACCGGAAGGTCAATCACCAGATGTCGCTGGACCAATTCAAGTTCATCTTCTATTGGGAGTACTGGCATCGGGTTCTCGGGCGGTTGATCGGTGTCGTTTTCCTGCTGCCGTTTGCCTACTTCCTGTTGCGGCGAAAGCTCGACCCGCCGCTGATCCCGAAGCTTCTCGGCATCTTCGTGCTCGGCGGAATGCAGGGCGCGATGGGCTGGTACATGGTCAAGAGCGGCCTGGTCGATGACCCCCGCGTCAGCCAGTATCGCCTGACCGCGCATCTGTCTCTGGCTTTCCTGATCTTCATCGCGATGATGTGGGTCGCCCTCGGGCTGTGGAGCGCGCGCGCGCGGACGACGGCCGATGCCGCGTTGCGCGGATTGCAGCGAACGGGATTCTGGCTCGCCGTCCTGGCGTTCTACATGGTCGTCACCGGCGGCTTCGTCGCCGGCATACGCGCCGGCAAGGCCTACAACACCTTCCCCCTGATGAACGGCCACGTGCTCCCGCCCGAGAGTTTCATTCTCGACCCGTGGTATCTCAACCTGTTCAACAACATGGCGCTGGTCCAGTTCGATCACCGGGCGGGTGCATGGCTGCTGGCCCTGGTCGTTCCATGGTTCTGGGTGAGGAGCAGGGCGCCCGTCGTTTCCGTGCGGGCGAGGTCCGTGGCCAGTCTGCTGCTGGTTGCCGTGGCGGCGCAGATCGCATTGGGGATCGTGACCCTGCTCGCCGCCGTGCCGGTCGCCCTCGGCGCGGCGCACCAGGGAGGCGCGATGGTGGTGTTCGGCATTCTGCTCTGGGTGAATCACGAGTTGCGAGTCGCGCGCGATCCGGGCATGGGCTGATGGAGGACAACGCTGCGCGCTTGCGGAGGATCAGGAGTCTGGCAATCGCGCTGACCGTGCTCTCGGTCCTCGTGGTGCTGGTCAGTGCGCTGATGCGCCTGGATGCCGCCGGTCTCGGCTGCGCCGATTGGCCGGCATGTTACGGACAGTTGCTCGGGCGCGAACCGCAGGCGCTGGAGTTCGGCCCCGTCCGCATCCTTCATCGGCTGGTTGCCTCGATTTCGCTGGTGCTCGCCTGCATCGTCGTCTGGCTTTGCCTGCGCCCGCGGCCAGTGCAGCCGGCAGCCACCCATGCCTCGCTGCTGCTGCTGCTGATGCTGGCGCTTTCGGTGCTCGGCATCTGGAGTTCCGACCCGCGACAGGTTGCGGTCGGATTCCTCAACATCATGGGCGGCCTTGGCCTGGTGACCTTTTCCTGGCGCGTTGTGCTGGCTTGCCGGAGGCCCGGTCCGGCGGTCGAAGCGCTGCACCCGGACCTGCTCTTGCGCCTGGGTCTCGGCGCGCTGTCGCTGACGGTCATGCTGGGCGCCTGGCTGGGGGCCAGCCATGCGGCGCTTGCCTGCACCTCGCTCCCCGGCTGTGGCGGGGTCTGGTGGCCTGCCGCCGCCGGCTTGTCGGCCCTCGATCCCTTCCTCAGGCAGGTCGCGGCGCCGCCCGCCGGCGATGCGGGCGGGGTACTGCTGCACCTGCTGCACCGCTACCTGGCCTTGGCGGTCCTCGTGCTTCTCGGCACGGCAGCCGTGCGACTGCTGCATGACGAGGGGGGGCAACGCCAGGCCGCCAGGGCGATCCTCGGGTTGCTGGTCATCGAGGTTGCCCTCGGCGTGTTGACCGTGCTCAGCGGCCTCCATCTCTGGCTGGTGCTTGCCCACGGCCTTTGCGCCGCGGCCTTGCTGGCTTCCGTCGCGACGCTGCTGCGGCGTTAGCCGCCTGTCGCCGGCAAAGGACCACGGAAGCAACCGAAGGTCGCGGTCGACCCGGCCATGCCCGACGATTCGCGGTCGATGACTGTCAGTGCTGGTGCGGACTGGCGGCGGGTGTCTTGCCCGTCGGGTCGCGGACCTCTGCGACGACGTCGATCGTTTCCGCTTTCTTGTCCCTGGTCTCGAATTGCAGTGTCAGCGGAACCGACTCGCCAGTCTTGATCGTCTGCTTGAGATTCATCAGCATCACGTGATAGCCGCCCGGCCCAAGGATGACCGGCTTGCCTGCCGGCAGGTCGAGGCGGGCGATGGCGCGCATCTTCATCACGCCACCGTCCATCTTCATTTCGTGGATCTCGGTCAGGCCGGCCACCGGACTCGCGGCGCCGACCAGCGTCGCGCCCGCCTTGCTCGTTACTTCCATGAACGCGCCGGTGGCCGTCTGGCCGGCAACGGTACCGCGCACCCACGGCGCCTTGATCTCGATATCGCCGGCGAAGGCCGGCGTTGCGCAAAGGGCGAGCAGGGCGGATGTCAGAATGACGGGCAGGGCTTTCATGGGGGTCTCCTTTATGACGTGGGAAAGAATCGTGATGCTGGCTTGCCGGGGTTACCGCGACCCGATGTCGCGACGATCGGGGAACGGCGGGCAGGCCAAGGCTAGTAGCCTGCCCCACAGATAACGAAACATGAAAACTTGTCTTTGCGCCGCGGGCTTTGTTGCTCATCCTCGCAATAGCTACGGCTATTGCTGCGGTTCGCGCCTCGCCGGCAACGCAAATCCTGCGTTTTCGTTTTGTTCCGCAATCTGTGGGGCAGGCTACTAGGGTTTCATGTACCAGTTGCCCTGGGCGTCCTCCATCCACCAGCCCGAATGGAACTGATCCTGCCAGCGCTTGATCTGCGCCGCGCGCACGGCCGGCTGCGCCTCCTTGCCGCCATGCGCTTCGGCAATGGCATAGATCAGCGAGTTGCGCTCGGGATTCTCCTGGTCGATGAGCTTTTCGGCGATCTGTCTCTGGGTCAGGGTGAGCCGGCTGCCATCGTGGATCTTGATCATCCCGTCATTGCCCAGGCCGATGACGCCAGCCTCATAGAAGCGGACGAGCCGCGACGAGCGCTGCGCCAGCGTATGTTTGGCGACCATGACCGGCGGCGTGCCGATATCGAGGTTGATTTCGCTGGCGGTTGGCGCAGCGGCGGCGGGAACGGCAAGGCAGGCGAACAGGAGGATCAGGATGTATTTCATTGGAGCTTCTTGCAAAACTATTTTTGGAAAAACCGCCTAAAATTTAGGCGGATTATGATGAATTTCGCCGCCATTTTAGGCAACTGGGTGTGGCTGTTACGAAGAGTCAATTATTAGCAAAGGCACGAATCGCCACCAAGGCATCTGCAGCGCGCTCGATTGTATTTTTGAAAGTTCAGCGTAGGACCCCATTGGTATGCGTGCTTTGGCTTACTGCGGGGCCGTCAGAAAAATTCGGCCGACTTTTGCAAGAGGCTCATTGGATTTCCAGAAGGATCATTTGCCGGCCAGCAGGAGTTTCAGGTCGGCGGCGACATTGGCGGGCGATTCGCCGTGGCGCAGCAGGAGTCGCAACCGCCCTTGCGGATCATAGGCGTAGCTTGCGGTCGAGTGGTCGATGCTGTAGCTGTCGGGCGTCGTGCCCGGCTGCCTGGTGTAGAAGACCTTGAAGTCCCTGGCCAGCGCGGCGATGGTCTCGTCGTCGCCGCGCAGGCCGATGAAGCCTGGGTCGAACAGCGGCACATAGGCGGCCAGCAGCTCGGGCGTATCACGAGCCGGGTCCAGCGTGACGAAGAGCACCTGCACGCGGGCGGCGTCATCGCCGAGCAGCTTCAACGCATCGCGCATCGAGGCCAGCGTGGTCGGGCAGATGTCGGGGCACTGGGTGTAGCCGAAAAACAGCACGACCGCCTTGCCCTTGAAGTCGGCTAGGCGGCGTGACTGCCCAGCATGGTCGGTGAGATGGAAATCCTTGCCCCAGTCGACGGCCGAGATGTCGGTCGAATGAAAACGCTGCGGCTCGCTGCAACCGGTCGCCAGCAGCGCCATGCAGAGGAGGATTGCGGCGAGTCTTTTCATGGGCAACGGCGGCTCGGCAGGGCGGGTTCGGGAAGTGAGACAAGCGGGAGGCGCCTGCGACCGTCAGGAAGGTTGGCAGCGGCGGGAGGCCGCATTGTAAACGCTAACCCGCGTCCGGAAGCTCCATCGGGCAGAAATAAGTCCGCAAAGAGCGGGTTCAGGCCGACCGATTCGGAGGCGCCGCCGCGGGGCGTCGCTTCCTGCCGGCAAGTGCCGGGTCGCGCAATCGGACACTGGCTGGACGGGCCGGGCTCCACGTCTTGCCCGAGAAAGGCGGACGCCTGTCGGACCTGCCCACGGTATACTTCGCCCTTCTCCAGTTGAAAGTCACTCATGGCCGCATCCGACGACACCGCCAGCATGGCGCTTTTCTGTGATTTCGAGAACATCGCCCTCGGCGTTCGCGATGCCCAGTACGAGAAGTTCGACATCCGGCCGGTGCTCGAGCGTCTGCTCGCCAAGGGCAGCATCGTGGTCAAGAAGGCCTATTCCGACTGGGAGCGCTACAAGGCATTCAAGTCGGGAATGCACGAGGCCAATTTCGAGCTGATCGAAATCCCCCATGTCCGCCAGTCGGGCAAGAATTCCGCGGACATCCGCCTCGTCGTCGATGCCCTCGATCTCTGCTACACGAAGTCGCACGTCGATACCTTCGTCATCATCAGCGGCGACTCGGATTTCTCGCCGCTGGTTTCCAAGCTGCGCGAGAATGCCAAGCGGGTGATCGGCGTCGGCGTCAAGCAGTCGTGTTCGGACCTGCTGATCGCCAACTGCGACGAATTCATCTACTACGACGACCTGGTGCGCGAGCGCAACGGCGCCCGCCGCGAAAGCCGCGAGGCGGCCCAGCGGCGCTCGGCGGAAGATGACGGAAGCCGTGGCGAGAAGATGGAAGCGCGCAAGACCAAGGCCGTCGAACTCGCGGCGACCACCTTTGCCGACCTGATCGCCGACCGCGGCGATAGCGAGCGGGTCTGGGCTTCGGTCCTCAAGGAGGTCATCAAGCGGCGCAATCCCGGGTTCAACGAAACCTATTTCGGCTTCCGCAGTTTCGGCAACCTGCTCGAAGAGGCGGCCAACCGCGGCCTGCTCGGCTTTGGCCGGGATGACAAGTCGGGCGCCTACGTCACCCGTGCCGCGGCGCGCCCGCTGGCGGGAGAGGAAACGGCTGGCGAAACGGCTGCCCGGCAGGAGGACTCTTCGAGTGGCGCGGTCGACGCCGCCAGCGAGGTCAAAACGGTGGCGGTTGGCGACATTGAGCCGAAGGCCGACGGCCGTCGCCGCGGCAGCCGCCGTGCGCACAAAGAGGGCAAGGACAGGCTGGCGCAGGAGCCGGAGTCGGCAGGCGAGCCGGCTTCCGTTGCGCCGGCGCCGGCTGCGGAGACGGTCGCGGCCGTTGTTGCCGAAGCCGAACCCGCCAAGGCGCGCCGGGGCGGACGCCGCCCGCGCC
>JAFLDQ010000001.1 GCA_017302355.1 Dechloromonas sp. | reverse complement strand
GCTCCAGACACACCCCGATGATGCGCCAGTACCTGGCGCTCAAGGCGCGGCATCCGGGTACGCTGCTGTTTTACCGGATGGGGGACTTCTACGAGCTGTTCCACGACGATGCCGAAAAGGCGGCGCGGCTGCTCGACATCACGCTGACCACGCGCGGGCAGTCGGCCGGGGTGCCGATCAAGATGGCGGGGGTGCCCTTCCATTCGCTCGAGCCCTACCTCGCCAAGCTGGTGAAAGCCGGCGAATCGGCGGTCATCTGCGAGCAGATCGGCGACCCGGCGACCAGCAAGGGGCCGGTCGAGCGCGCCGTGTCGCGCATCGTCACCCCCGGCACGCTGACCGACGCGGCGCTGATCGACGACAAGCAGGACATCTGGCTGCTGGCGATCACCACCATGCGCAACACCGCCGGGCTGGCGCGGCTGAATCTGGCCAGCGGCGAATTCATCCTCACCGAGATTCCGGTCGAACAGATTCAAGCCACGCTGGAACGCATCCGCCCGGCCGAGATTCTCCATCCCGAATCCTGGTCGCCGGATTTCGGCCGCGAGGCGGCGCGCACCCGTCAGCCGGACTGGTATTTCGAGTTCGACTCGGCGCGACGCCTGCTGTGCGAGCAGTTCCGGGTCGCCTCGCTCGCCGGTTTCGGCGCCGAGGGCCTCAAGCCGGCCGTTGCCGCCGCCGGCGCCCTGCTGCAATACGCGCAGGCCACGCAGTCGGGCAAATTGCCGCATTTGCGGGCGTTGACCGTGGAACTCGAAGGCGCCTACCTGGGCCTCGACCTCGCCACCCGGCGTAACCTGGAATTGACCGAAACCCTGCGCGGGCAGCCGGCGCCGACGCTATTCTCACTGCTCGACCATTGCGTGACCAGCATGGGTTCGCGCCTGCTGCGCCACGCATTGCACCACCCGCTGCGCGAACGCGACATTCCCGCCGCCCGCCACGCTGCCGTCGAAGCACTGCTCGCCGACTACGGCCGCATGGCCGGCGAGGTGCGCCGCGAACTGAAGGGCATCGCCGACATCGAGCGCATCGCCGGCCGCATCGCCCTGCGCAACGCCCGGCCGCGCGACCTGGCCAGCCTGCGCGAATCGCTGGCCCGGCTGGACGCCTTGCGCGCGCCGTTCGCCGCAAGCAACTCGCCGTTGCTCGACGAACTCCACGCCCATCTGGAAACGCCGCGGCCGGCGCTGGACCTGTTGGTCCGTGCCATCGCCGCCGAACCCGCCGCCCAGATCCGCGACGGCGGCGCCATCGCCCCCGGCTACGATGCCGAACTGGACGAACTGCGCTCGCTGAACGACAACTGCGGCGCCTACCTGGTCGACATGGAGATCCGCGAGCGCGAGCGCAGCGGCATCGCCAGCCTCAAGGTCGAATACAACAAGGTGCATGGCTTCTACATCGAGGTCACGCACGCCAATGTCGACAAGATTCCCGACGACTACTGCCGCCGCCAGACGCTGAAGAACGCCGAGCGCTACATCACGCCGGAACTAAAGGCTTTCGAGGACAAGGCGCTGTCGGCGCAGGAACGCTCGCTGGCCCGCGAAAAGCTGCTCTACGAGGCGATCCTCGACGAACTGCTGCCGGCCGTGCCGACCCTGCAGACCATCGCCCGCGCCGTCGCCCAGCTCGACCTGCTGGCCGGCTTTGCCGACACGGCCTTGAAGCGCAACTGGAGCAAGCCGGAATTTGCCCCGGAAACCGGGTTGACCGTGACCGGCGGCCGTCACCCGGTGGTCGAGGGCGAGATGGCCAACAGCGCCGAAACCTTCATCGCCAACGACTGCCGGCTCGCCGAGAACCGCCGCCTGCTGCTGATCACCGGCCCCAACATGGGCGGCAAATCGACCTACATGCGCCAGGTCGCGCTGATCGCCCTGCTCGCCCACATCGGCAGTTACGTGCCGGCCGACCGTTGCGTCCTCGGCCCGCTCGACCGCATGTTCACCCGTATCGGCGCTTCCGACGATCTCGCTTCCGGCCGTTCCACCTTCATGGTCGAGATGACCGAGGCGGCGGCGATCCTGCACCACGCGACGGCGAACAGCCTGGTGCTGATGGACGAAATCGGCCGCGGCACCTCGACCTTCGACGGCATGGCGCTGGCCTTCGCCATCCTGCGCCACCTGATCGAGAAGAACCGCTGCCTGACGCTGTTCGCGACGCACTGTTTCGAGCTGACCCGGCTCGCGCACGAATACCCCGAACTGGCCAATGTCCATCTCGACGCCGTCGAGCACGGGCACAGGATCATTTTTCTGCACGCTGTCGAGGAAGGCCCGGCCAATCAGAGCTACGGCATCCAGGTCGCGGCGCTGGCCGGCATCCCGAATAGCGTCGTCCGCGCCGCGCGCAGGCAGTTGCGCGAATTCGAGCAGCGCGCTGCGGTCGACCCGCTGCAACCCGACCTTTTCGCCCAGGGCGAGCCGCAGGCGCCGGAACCCGCAGCGCACCCGGCGCTGGCGCAACTCGCCGCCATCGACCCCGACAGCCTGACGCCGCGCGCGGCGCTCGATGCGCTGTATGCGCTGAAAGGCCTGCTGCGTTGAGGGACAGACTGACGCGCGCTGCGGTCAACGGCATTTTTGCACTGAAAATCGCGTTGACCGCGATGCTCACCGGCTGGGGTCCGCTGGCCGCCGGCGAAACCTGGCGTTTCGCGGTGATCGGCGACGTTCCCTACTCGGCCCACGAAAGGCGCGAACTGCCGCGCATGCTCGAAGCGATCACCGACTCGCATGTCGAGTTGATTGCCCATGTCGGGGACATCAAGAACGGTCAGACGCGTTGCGACGACGATACCTTTACCGATCGCCAGCAGTTGTTCGATGCCAGCCGCGTGCCCTTCGTCCTCGTTCCGGGCGACAACGAGTGGACCGACTGCCGCCGGGTCTCGAATGGCGCCTACGATCCGCTGGAACGCCTTGCCAAATTGCGTTCGCTGTTCTGGCAACGCCCCGACTCGCTCGGCCGGAAGACGATCCCCCTCGAACGTCAGCCGGGAGCCTACCCGGAACATTCGCGCTTTCGCCTCGGTCCGGTCCTGTTCGTGACCCTGAACCTGCCGGGGCCGGACAACAACCACGGGTGGCTGGACGACGCCAGTGACGAGTTCCTGACGCGCAACCCGGTCGTGCTGCAATGGCTGACCGACAGCTTCGCCCGCGCCCGGCGCGACAGGATGGCGGGAATCGTCCTGCTGTTCCAGGCCAATCCCGGGTTCACGCACTTCGCCCAGGGTCTGCCGCAGCGCGGCTTTCGTGAATTTCTGGAAACCCTGCGCCGGGAAACGCTCGGCTTTTCCGGTCGGGTGGTCGCGGTTCACGGCGACACCCACAACAGCCGCATCGATCAACCCTTGCGCGATGGCAATGGGAAGACGATTCCCAACTTCACCCGCGTCGAAACCTTCGGCTACCCGCTGATGGGCTGGACGCGCGGGATCATCGACACCGGCTCACCCGCGCTGTTCCGTTTCGAAACCCATCCCTGGCCGCCCGCGGCTCAGTGACGGGTTTCCTCGTCGTCGTCCGCGGAATGGACGTGACCGTGCTCGAGTTCCTCGGCGCTGGCCGGGCGGATCGCCGTGACCGTGCACGTGAAGATCAGCGCCATGCCGGCCAGCGGATGGTTGCCGTCGAGCACCACCTTGTCGTCGGCGATCTCGGTCACGCGATAGATGACGAAATCGTCCTCCTCGCCGTCTTCCGGGCCGCCCTCGAACTGCATGCCGACCTCGAGTTCCCTGGGGAAATCCTGGCGCGGCTCGATCTGGACCATCTCGGCGTCGTAATCGCCGAACGCTTCGTCAGGCTGCAGCTTGACCTTCACCGATTCGCCGACCCTCTTGCCCTGCAGGGCTTCCTCGATCTTCGGGAAGATGTCCTCGTAACCGCCATGCAGATAGATGAGCGGCTCGCGCCCTTCATCCACCACCTCGCCATCGGGATCGGTGACGTGATAATCGAGGGTGATGACGGAATTCCTGGCAACCTGCATGTTCATGAATTGAGTTCCTTGACGAGGCGCAGCACGTTCAGCGCGTGGCCCCGGTAATTGACGTTGTAGAGCGCATGACGAATCACGCCTGACTTGTCGATGATGAAGGTCGAACGGACGATCCCGAATTTCCGGTGACCATCGACCTCGCGCGCCTGCCAGACGCCATACTGCTTGCAGACCAGCCCTTCGGCATCGGAAAGCAGCTCGGTGCTGATCCCCTCCTTGTCGCGAAACTCGGCGTGCTTCAGGCACTCGTCGCGACTGATCCCGAAAAGCACGCAATCCTCACGCCCGAATTCCTCTTCGTGGTCAGAGAAGTCGGTGGCCTCCATCGTACACCCGGGCGTCCCGTCCTTCGGGTAGAAGAAGAGAACGACGTGCTTGCCGCCCCGGTAACTCGCGAGATCGACCCTGGCCATGTCGGCATCCGGCAACGAGAACGCCGGCGCGCAATCGCCAACCTTCAACAGCATGTAGTTCTCCTTGAGCGCTCTGCGGGGTACTGCTGTGAGCGATTCTAGCGGAGGGAAATGCTGGTGACTACTGCGGTCGACGCCTTTATTTCGCCGGTTTCCCGGGTACTTTTTCCGGGATCTGGACGAAACTTTCGTCCTGACGGACCATCCCCAGTTCGAATCGGGCGCGCTCCTCGATGGCGTCGTAGCCCTGCTTGAGGTCGCGGACCTCGGCGTCGAGGCCCGCGTTGCGGATTTCCAGCTTCTGGGTCACTTCCTTCTGCTGCTGCAATTGACGGTCGTACTCCCAGACTTTCAGCCAGCCGCCCTTGCCCAGCCACAACGGGTATTGCAGCAGGGCGATGAGGGCGAGGAGGCCGACCGTCAGCCAGCGCATGCGCGATCAGCGGATCAGCGCAGGTTGTAGAAGGTCTCGCGACCGGGATAGGACGCGGTATCGCCGAGATCTTCCTCGATGCGCAGCAACTGGTTGTACTTGGCGATGCGATCGGAGCGGCTGAGCGAGCCGGTCTTGATCTGCCCGGCATTGAGACCGACGGCGATATCGGCGATGGTGCTGTCCTCGGTTTCACCGGAGCGATGCGAGATCACCGCGGTATAGCCCGCGCGCTTGGCCATTTCGACGGCGGCGAAGGTTTCGGACAGCGTGCCGATCTGGTTGATCTTGATCAGGATCGCGTTGCCGATCCCCTGCTTGATGCCTTCCCTGAAGATGCGGGTGTTGGTGACGAAGACATCGTCGCCGACGATCTGCACCGTCTTGCCCAGACGCTGGGTGAGCAGTTTCCAGCCGTCCCAGTCGGCTTCGGACATGCCGTCCTCGATCGAGACGATCGGGAACTGGTCGCACAGGTTGGCGAGATAGTCGGTGAACTGTTCCGAGGTCAGGTGCAGATCCTCGCCGGCGAGATGGTACTTGCCGTCCTTGTAGAACTCGGAAGCGGCGCAGTCGAGCGCCAGCAACACGTCCTGACCGGGAACGTAACCCGCCTTCTCGATCGCCTCCATGATGATCTCTAGCGCCTCGGCATGGCTGCCGAGGTTCGGGGCGAAGCCGCCCTCATCGCCGACGGCGGTCGAGTGCCCCTTCTTGTCGAGGAGCTTCTTCAGCGCATGAAACACCTCGGCGCCGCAGCGCAGCGCTTCGTGGAAGGTGTTGGCGCCAACCGGCATGATCATGAATTCCTGGATGTCCAGGCTGTTGTTCGCGTGCTCGCCGCCGTTGATGATGTTCATCATCGGCACCGGCATCTGCATCGGGCTCATGCCGCCGAAGTAGCGGTACAGCGGCAGGCCGGATTCCTCGGCGGCCGCCTTGGCGACGGCCATCGAGACGGCGAGGATGGCGTTGGCGCCGAGCCGCGACTTGTTGTCGGTGCCGTCGAGGTCGATCATGGTCTGATCGACGAAGGCCTGCTCCTGGGCGTCGAGACCGACGATGGCTTCGGAAATCTCGGTATTGACATTCTCGACCGCCTGCTGGACGCCCTTGCCCAGATAGCGGCCGGCATCGCCGTCGCGCAGCTCGATCGCCTCCCGCGAACCGGTCGAAGCGCCGGACGGCACGGCGGCCCGGCCCATGACGCCGCTCTCCAGCAGCACATCGGCTTCAACGGTGGGATTGCCACGGGAATCGAGAATCTCCCGCGCAACGACATCAACGATGGAACTCATGATTACTCCTTTTCTTTCAATGGATTGGAATAACTACTTAACTTTGGTTATCAACACCAGCGACGACCAGCATGTTCATTTCGGCAGTGCCTTCGCGCGCCTGGCGGGCTGCCTGATATTCGCGGGAACGATAACAAGCCTTCGCCCGTTCCGCGGAATCGAACTCGACGATGACCAGACGGGGATCGCCGGCCCACTTCCCTTCGAGAACCTCCGCGGCGCCGCCGCGCACGAGATACCGACCGCCGTACTGGGCAATGGCCGCCTGCGCCAGACCCTTGTAGACCTCGTAGGCTGCGGCATCGCCGACCCTGGCTTCGACGATCAGATAGCCCTTCTGGCTCATTTCAGTTCCTCGAAGCCGGCCGCCTTGACCGCCCGGTCAAGCGCGACCAGTGTCGTGAGCAGGGATTCCATGCGCCCGAGCGGCCAGCTGTTCGGCCCGTCGGACCAGGCCTTTTCCGGGCACGGATGGGTTTCCATGAACAGGCCGGAAATGCCGGCGGCGACCGCCGCCCGCGCCAATACCGGGACGAATTCGCGTTGCCCGCCGGACGTCATGCCCTGCCCGCCCGGCAACTGGACGCTGTGCGTGGCATCGAAGACGACCGGGCACCCGGTTTCGCGCATGATCGCCAGGCTGCGCATGTCGGACACCAGATTGTTGTAGCCAAAGGTGGCGCCGCGCTCGCAGACCATCAGGTTGTCGGCGCCATCATTCACTTCGCGCGCCTTGTCGACGACATTCTTCATGTCGCCGGGGGCGAGAAACTGCCCCTTCTTGATATTGACCGGCTTGCCGCTGGCGGCGACGGCATGAATGAAGTCCGTCTGCCGGCACAGGAAAGCCGGTGTTTGCAGCACATCGACCACGGCCGCCACCAGCGGCACTTCATCGATGCTGTGGACATCGGTCAGCACCGGCACGCCGATCTGCCGCTGCACTTCGGAGAAGATGCGCATGCCTTCGTCCACACCCAGCCCGCGTATCGACTTGCCGGAACTGCGGTTGGCCTTGTCGTAGGAGGCCTTGAAAATGTACGGAATGCCGAGTCGACCGCAGACTTCCTTCATGTGCCCGGCGACATCCAGGCACAACTGCTCCGATTCAGCCGTACAGGGCCCGGCAATCAGGAAGAACGGCTGGTCGAGACCCGCCTCGAAGCCACAAAGTTTCATGCCAACTCCTCCCGCCGGGCCCAACGACAGCCTGCGCGGTCGCATCCCCGCAGAGCGGGGCCCCTGCTCTGCGCTCCGGCTGCCCCGGCAATCAGGAAGAACGGCTGGTCGAGACCCGCCTCGAAGCCACAAAGTTTCATGCCAACTCCTCCCGCCGGGCCCAACGACAGCCTGCGCGGTCGCATCCCCGCAGAGCGTTGGCCCCTGCTCTGCGCTCCGGCTGCCCCGGCAATCAGGAAGAACGGCCGGTCGAGACCCGCCTCGAAACCGCAGAGTTTCATTTGCCCTTGGCCTGTTGATTGGCCAGCGCCGCCCTCACGTAGGACGTGAACAGCGGGTGACCCTGGCGCGGGTTGGAGGTGAATTCGGGGTGGAACTGGCAACCGACGAACCACGGATGCGTCGCGGTGGGCAGTTCGACCATTTCGCACAGGTCGGTGCCCGGCGCCCGCCCCGCGACTTTCAGGCCCTTCTCCTCGAGCTGGGCGAGCAGCGTGTTGTTCACTTCGTAGCGATGACGGTGGCGCTCGGTGATTTCGCCGGCGCCATAGATCTCGCGGGCCAGAGAGCCGTCGGCCAGCCTGCACACCTGGGCGCCGAGGCGCATGGTGCCGCCGAGGTCGGAATCCTCGCCGCGCTTCTCGACCTTGCCTGAGGCATCCAGCCATTCGGTGATCAGGCCGATCACCGGGTACGGCGTGTCCTGAACGAATTCGGTGGAATGGGCGCCAGCCATGCCGGCCACATCGCGGGCGAACTCGACGACGGCCAGCTGCATGCCGAGACAGATGCCGAGGTAGGGCACGCGGTTCTCGCGGGCGAAGCGGATCGCGGTGATCTTGCCTTCGGTACCGCGCCGCCCGAAGCCGCCGGGAACGAGGATGGCGTCGACACCGCTGAGCACCCCGCAGCCTTCCCTTTCGATGTCCTCGGAGTCGATGTACGCGATATCGACCTGGCTGCGCGTATGGATTCCGGCGTGCCTGATCGCCTCGATCAGCGACTTGTAGGATTCGGTCAGGTCGACATACTTGCCGACGAAGGCGATCCTGACCCTGTGCTGCGGGTGTTCGAGGGCATCGATCAGCCTCTTCCAGACCGACAGGTCGGCCGCCCTGGCCAGGATGCCGAGCTTGTGGCAGACGATCTCATCGATCATCTGGTCGTGGAGCATGGCCGGGATCTTGTAAATGGAGTTGGCGTCGAGACATTCGATGACGGCTTCCGGCATCACGTTGCAGAACAGCGCGATCTTGCGCCGCTCCTCGACCGGAATCGGGCGGTCGGCGCGGCACAGCAGGATGTCCGGCTGGATGCCGATCTCGCGGAGTTCCTTGACCGAATGCTGGGTCGGCTTGGTCTTCAGCTCGCCGGCCGTCGGGATGTACGGCAGCAGTGTCAGATGCATGTAACAGACGTTGTTGCGGCCCTCCTCGATACCCATCTGGCGGATGGCTTCCAGGAAGGGCAGCGACTCGATGTCGCCGACGGTGCCGCCCACCTCGACGATCGCCACGTCGGCCCCTTCGGCGCCGGCCTTGATCTTGCTCTTGATCTCGTCGGTGATGTGCGGAATGACCTGGACCGTCTTGCCGAGATACTCGCCCCGGCGCTCCTTTCGGATGACCGAATCGTAGACCTGGCCCGTCGTGAAGTTGTTGCGCCGGCTCATCCTGGCGCTGGTGAAGCGCTCGTAGTGACCCAGATCGAGGTCGGTCTCGGCGCCGTCCTCTGTGACGAAAACCTCGCCGTGCTGGAATGGACTCATCGTCCCCGGGTCGACGTTGATGTAGGGATCGAGCTTGAGGTGGGTAACCCGGATACCGCGGGATTCGAGAATGGCCCCCAGCGACGCGGCGGCGATGCCCTTGCCCAGCGAGGACACGACACCGCCTGTAACGAATACGAATTTGGTCATGGAGAGACAGGCTGCGGGAAAGCAGAATCATAGCCGATAAGCGCCAGAATACCCAAGCGTCTCGACCAAAATGCCCCTTGCCCGCGGAATATGCCGCGATCTCCGCCCGACCCCGGCTATTTGCTAGAATCATAAAGTTCACCAGCCTTGCGGATGCCTCTTGAAACGCGTTCTCGTCGTCCATTACTCCCAATCCGGACAGCTTTCGGACATTGCCGGACGGATCGTCGATCCCTTGCGGGCGGCCGGGCACGAGGTGCACCTCGAGACGCTGGCGCCGGAACAGGCCTTTCCGTTTCCGTGGCCTGTCTTCGCCTTTTTCGACGTCTTTCCCGAATGCGTCCAGCTCGACGCGCCACCGCTGCGTCCGCTGGGCGTTGCCGCCGATACGCCCTTCGATCTGGTCATCCTGACTTACCAGGTCTGGTATCTCTCGCCCGCCCTGCCGATGACGGCTTTCCTGCAAAGCCCCTGTGGCCGGCGACTCGTTTCCGGCAAGCCGGTAATCACCCTCGTCGCCTGTCGCAACATGTGGCTGTCGGCGCAGGAAACGATGAAACAACTGATCGCCGACGCCGGCGGCCGGCTGATCGACCATCTGGCCTTCACCGACCAGGGCCATCCGCTGGCCACTTTCATCACCACGCCGCGGTGGGTGTTGACCGGCCGGCGCGACCCCTTCCTCGGCCTGCCTCCGGCCGGCATCTCGCCCGACGAAATCCGCCAGGCCCGCCGCTTTGGCCTGGCGCTGGCCGACGGGCTGGACCATGACCGCGAGAAGTCCGGCCGGCCCATGCTCGCCGGCCTGCGCGCCGTCACCGTCGATCCGCGCCTGGCCATCAGCGAACGCGCCGGCCGACGGGCCTTCGCCGTGTGGTCGAAACTGGTTCGGGCCTTCGGGAAACGCGGTCAATGGCGGCGGCTGCCCATCCTTTTTCTCTTCGTCGCCTACCTGGTCACGCTCATCGTCACCGTCGTTCCAATAAGCCTGTTGATACAATGGGCATTTTCACCATGGCTCAAACCGCGCCTTGAACGCCTCAAGACCGAACTGGAACAACCATCCGGCTCGCAGGATTACGACTTGAACAAATATGTACCCTGACGGCAAGGTATATATCAATGGCACATCGGCCTTCCTGCCCAATGCGCCGGTCGGCAACGACGAGATCGAAGACGTGCTGGGCATGATCGCCGGCAAGCCTTCGCGCGCCCGGCGCATCGTGCTGCGCAACAACGGCATCCGTCAGCGCCACTACGCCATCGACCCGAAGACCGGGGCGGCGACCCACACCAACGCGCAGATCACGGCTGCGGCGATCCGCGGCCTGGGCAGCGCGCGTTTTTCGCCCGAAGACATCGATTGCCTGGTCACCGGCACCTCGCTGCCCGACCAGATCATGCCCAACCATGGCGTCATGGTGCATGGCGAGCTGGGCATTCCGCCCTGCGAAGTGGTGTCGACCGCGGCCATCTGCGCCGCCGGCGTCACTGCGCTCAAGTATGCCTGGATGAGCGTGCTCTCCGGGCAGGCGCGCAATGCCGTCGCCACGGGCTCCGACAAGCCGTCAAGCGTGCTGCACGCGCGGAATTTCCAGGCAGAATCGGAGCACCGTGTCGCCAAGCTCGCAGCCAGTCCCGAAATCGCTTTCGAAAAGGATTTCCTGCGCTGGATGCTGTCCGACGGCGCCGGCGCCTTCCTGCTCCAGGACAAGCCGCACGCCGATGGCCAGTCGCTGCGCATCGACTGGATCGACATCGTGTCGCAGGCAAATTCCATGGAGGTCTGCATGTACGCCGGCGGCGAGAAGGAGGCGGACGGCCGCCTCAAGGGCTGGCAGGATATCCTGTCCGAACAGTGGGCCGCGCGGTCGATCTTTGCCATAAGACAGGACGTACGGTTGCTCAATGCCGAGGTGACCTACCAGACCATCGGCAAGTCGCTGGAGCACATGCAGCGCAGGCGCGACATTCGGCCGGTCGACATCGACTGGTTCCTGCCGCACATGTCGTCCGAGTACTTCCGCCAGCCGATGGGCGGGTGCATGGCCGAAGTCGGCTTTCCGATCGAGCAGGACCGGTGGTTTACCAATCTGTCGACCAAGGGCAACACCGGCGCGGCATCGATCTACATCATGATCGACGAGTTGCTCGGGAGCGGCCGCCTCCGGGATGGCGACCGCCTGCTCTGCTTCGTCCCGGAGAGCGGCCGCTTCACCGGCGCGCTGATGCATCTGACGGCGGTCGGCCATGCGCGATAGCGAAGTCCCGCAGGAAGGCAACCGCACGCTGGGCGGCCAGCGCAAGGCGATGTACGCGCGCGGCGCCGACGGGAGGATCCACATCGTCCCGTCGGCTGGCTGGGAGGTCGAGGAGATCGTCACCCGGCAGGCCGTCGAGGATCTCGACCGGCTCGCCGAAGACGCCCGCCAGCGCGTCGCGACCGGCCGGACCTCGCCGCTCGAATACCACATGCACAAGGCGCGCATGGACGTGCCGCTGCTCTCGCAGGTCACCGGCCTCTGGCAATGGCGCATCCGCCGCCATTTCCGGCCGGACATCTTCCGCAATCTGTCGGCCGGGCTGCTCAGGCGCTATGGCGACGCCATGGGCCTGAGCGTCGAGCAACTGAAAAAGGCTGAATGATGGACTTCCAGCACAGCCACGCATCGCATTGCGAGAGCGGCGTCATGTCGGCCATGCTGCGCCATCTCGGGCTGCCGATCTCGGAAGCCATGGCCCTCGGCCTGTCGTCGGCGCTCTCCTTCGCCTACCTGCCCATCGTCAAGATCAACGGCCTGCCGCTGGTCGCCTACCGCATGCCGCCAAGGTTCATCATCAAGGGCCTGCAGAAACCGCTCGGCCTGAAGATGCGTTTCGAAACCTTCCGCAGCCCGGAAGCCGGCGAAAAGCGCCTCAACGAACTGCTCGCCGCCGGCCGGCTGGTCGGCATGCAGACCTCGGTATTCTGGCTGCCCTACATGCCGGAAGACCTGCGCTTTCATTTCAACGCCCACAACGTGCTGGCCTATGGCCGCGATGCGGCGAGCGGCGACTACCGGCTGTCCGATCCGGTCGTCGAGACGCCGGTCACCTGCGCCCCCGCCGACCTTCGCCGCGCCCGTTTCGCCAGGGGCGTCCTGGCCCCCAAGGGCCTGCTCTACTACCCGGACGGCAAGCCCTCCGAGCCGGACTGGGCGAAAGTCCTGCCCAAGGCCATCAAGAAAACGACGCGCATCATGCTCGACTCGCCGATCCCGATGATCGGCGTGCGCGGCATCCGGCGCCTGGCCGGCGCCATAGAGCGCCTCGATGCGGCGGGCAAGCCGGCGGCGGCCAAGATGTTCATCGGCCAGGTCGTGCGCATGCAGGAGGAAATCGGCACCGGCGGCGGCGGCTTCCGTTTCATCTACGCCGCCTTCCTGCAGGAAGCGGCCGAGCGGCTGGCCCGCCCGCCGCTCAACGAGCTGTCCGACGCGCTGGTCGACATCGGCGACGACTGGCGCGAGTTCGCGCTGGCCACCGCCCGCATGATCCGCGACCGCGAGCCGCTCGATCCGGCCAGGCTGGGGGACAAGCTGCGCGCCATCGCCGACCGCGAGCAGGCCTTCTTCCGCAACCTGCGCCGCGCCGCCTGATGCTGACGCTCGATGGCGTTGCCTACCGCTATAGCGCTGCCGCCGCCCCGGCGCTGCAGGACGTTTCGCTGAACATTCCCACCGGCGGCGTTTACGGACTGCTCGGCCCGAACGGCGCCGGCAAGACGACGCTGATTTCCATCCTCGCCGGCCTGCTGACAGCAGCCGACGGGCAAATCTCCCTGAACGGCAAGCCGCTGGCCGAGGCCCGCGCCGCCAACCCGCGCGCCATCGCGCTGGTGCCGCAGGACTGCGCCTTCTACCCGATGCTGACCGTCGCCGAAAACCTGCGCTTCTTCGGCGGCATCCTGGATCTGACCGCGACCGGATTGAAGGAACGAATCGACTTCGCGGTCACCTTCGCCCGCCTCGAACAGGCCACCGGCAAGCGCGCCGAACAGCTGTCCGGCGGCCTGCGCCGGCGGCTCAACCTGGCCATCGGCCTGCTCGGCCAGCCGCAACTGCTGCTGCTCGACGAGCCGACGGTCGGTGTCGATCCGCAATCGCGCCATTTCCTGCTCGACGCCATCGCCGTCCTGCCCACCGCCGGCACGACGGTGCTCTATACCAGCCACTACATGGAAGAGGTCGAGGCCATCTGCCAGCGGGTCGCCATCATCGACCAGGGCAAGGTACTGGCCGAGGGCGGTCTGGGTGATCTGTTGCGTTGCGATGAATCCGTGGCCGAGCTGGTGCTGGGAATCGAGTTGCCCGCCGAACTGACGGCCCGCCACCACGCGACGGCGATGGGGCCGCTGACCTACCGGCTGCAACTGTCATCCGCTTCAGCCCTCCCCCGCCTGCTCGACGACCTGGCCGCCGCCGGCTGCCCGCTGCATCGGCTGAATGTCGGGCGGGAGAACCTCGAACAGGTCTTCATGCGCCTCACCAGGGGCTCCCTGCGGGACTGAGCGATGAACCGCCTGACCGCTCTCTGGCGCAAGGAAACCCTGGCCCTGCTGCGCGACCGGCACGGCCTGGCGGCGCTGTTCGTGATGCCGACCATCTTCATCCTGGTCATGACCATGGCGCTCCATGATGCCTTCATGCCCGGCGCCGCCATCGATGTCGGCTACGCCATCGTCGATCTCGACGGCAGCGCGCATTCGCAATCGCTGGCCCGCCGCCTGAACAAGACCGGCAGTTTCCGCCTGGCCGACACGGTCGCCGAGGCCGATGCCGCCCGGCAAGCCATCCGCGATGGCCGCTACGCGCTGGCGCTGGTCCTGCCCCAGGGTTTCGGCGAGCGCCTGCTGGCCCCGGCCGGGGTCGATGGGCAAGCGACCGAGCCGTTGACCCTGCTGCTCGATCCGACCCTCAATCCTGCCCTGCAACTCGCCTTCCGCAACCAGACCGGCGCCGCGCTCGGCACGCTGCGGGCCGACGAGCTGACCCGCAGGGCCGGCAAACTGTTCGGCCTGCCGGTCGCCGCCGACACTGCCGAGCGCGACTGGCCGGACGAGATCGTCAGCATCGCCGTGCAGAACGACCGGAGCATCCGCCCGCCCTCGTCGGTACAACAGAACGTGCCGGCCTGGCTGGTTTTCGCCATGTTCTTCGTCGTGATTCCCATCTCGGCCATCCTGATTGCCGAACGCCAGCAAGGCACCCTGCAACGCCTCGCCGCCATGGGCCTGCCCTTCCGCTTCGTCCTGCTTGGCAAGCTGCTACCCTTCTTCGTCGTGAACCAGATTCAAGCCGTGTCGATGGTCGCCGTCGGCATCTGGGCCGTGCCCCTGTTCGGCGGCGAGGCGCTGGTCATGCCGGCCGGCATCGGGCTGTTCCACTGCTGGCTGGTCGCCGCCGCCGTCAGCTTCGCCGCCGTCGCCTGCGCCCTGCTGGTCGCCAGCCTGGCCCAGACGACACAGCAATCGACGATCGTCGGCGGCATCGGCAACATCCTCATGGCGGCCATCGGTGGCATCATGGTGCCCAAGTTCATGATGCCGGGCGCCATGCAGACGCTCGCCGAATGGTCGCCCATGGCCTGGGCGCTTAACGGCTTCCATACCGTCATGCTGCGCGACGGCGGCTTTTCCGCCATCCTGCCCGATCTCCTCAAACTACTCGCCTGCGCGGCCCTGGCCATCGCCGCCGCGTCCTGGCTCAACCGGAGCCACGCCGCATGAATGCCGACCTCCGCCTCGCCCTCAAAACCCTGATCGTCGAAGCCTGCGACAGGGATTGCGACCCAGCCAGCATCACCGACGACGAAATCCTCTTCGGGCCGGAAGCGCCGCTCCAGCTCGATTCGCTCGACGCCCTGCAGGTCTCGATGGCGATCAAGAAGCAATACGGCCTCCGCCTGCCCGACAGCAAGGAAACCCGGCGCATCCTGTCCAGCGTCGCCAACCTGGCCCAACATCTCGATGTCTGGCTGGCCAGCCGCGCATGACACGTCCGGTCTACCTCGCCGAAACCGCCCTGCTCTGCGCCCGCGGCGATTCGCCGGCGGCCGTGGCCGGTGCGCTGTGGAACGGCGAATGCAGCGCCGGCCAGCGCAGGCTGGGCGAGCGGACCTTCCCGTATTTCGGCTTGCCTCTGGCCGAAACCGACTGGATGCGCCGCGCTGAACAGGCCATCCGCCAGGTCGCCGGCCAGCTCGGGCCGCTGCCCGCCGAAACGCCGCTGTTCATTGCCTCGTCGTCCTTCCAGATCGGCCATTTCGAGCAGTGCGGCAAGCCCTTCGACCTCCCCGTCGCCAGCGCCTCGTTCAGCCGCCGGATCGCCGGATGGCTCGGCCTAGCCGGCCCACGCGCCAGCTTCTCCAACGCCTGCATTTCCGGCTTTTCCGCCCTCGACGCGGCGCGCAGCCTGATCGGCGCCGGGCTCATGGACGACGCCCTCGTCCTCGGCGTCGAACTGGCCAACGACAGCACGCTGGCCGGCTTTGCCGCCATGGAACTGCTCACGCGCAACCTCGGCCGCCCCTTCGACGCCCGGCGCGACGGCATGATCCTCGGCGAAGCGGTCGCCGCCGTTCGCGTGAGCGCCGCGCCGGCCTCCTGGCGCATCGCCGGCCTGCGCACCGGCCTCGACGGCCATTCGATCACCGGCCCCAACCCGGACGGCAGCCGCATCGCCGATGTCACGGTCGACTGCCTGAGTGACGCAAAAATGGAATCCGGCGACATCGATCTGATCAAGCTGCAGGCCGCCGGCTCGCCGGGCGCCGACCTGGCCGAAGCCAACGCCCTGCGCCGCATCTTCGGCCAGGACATGCCGCCGCTCCTCTCGCTCAAGCCAGCCCTGGGCCACACGCTGGGCGCCAGCGGACTGGTCGAACTGGCCGCCCTGCTCGCCTGCCTCGATGCCGAGCGGATTCCCGCCACGGCCGGCTTCGCCGAGGCCGATCCGGAAATTGCCCTGTTTCCGATGGTCGACCGCAGCACCGCCCACGTCGACCGCGCCCTGCTCAACCTGATCGGTTTCGGCGGCGGCCTGGCCAGCCTGCTCGCGGAACGCCGGCCATGATCGCCGTGGTCACGCTGAGCCAGCATTTCGCCCCGGCCGAACTGCCCGGCGCCGTGCGCGCCGCTCTCGGCAAACCCCTGCGCCGCGCCGCGCCGCTCACCCGGCTGGCACTGGCCGGCGCCCTGGCCTGCCTGCCGGCCGAATGCCGCCAGCGGCCAACCGCCCTGCTCTGGCAATCCACCAGCGGCCCGCGTCTGGAAACCCTGGTCCTGCTCGACGAAATGCGCGTGGACGGCGAACCCTTGCCCTACGACTTCCTCGCCACCCAGCCGGCCATCGCCGCCGCACAGATCCAGGCGGTCCTGCCCGGCCTGCAGTCGGCCATGCACCTGCCGCTCGACAGCGAGGGCGCGGCGAACTGGTCGCTGCTGCTCGCCCTTGCCGTTGGCTGGCTGGCGGATGGCCGTTACGAACAGGTGCTGTGCGCCCAGATCGACCACTGGGCCGACGCCGCCAGCGGCCACTGGCTGGCCCTGAGCCGTACGCCGCTTGAAAATTCGTCGCTCCGCCTCCAGCTAGTCAACAAGGCGACCGGCGATGCCTTGGCCGACACCCCGGATTTGCCGGCCCGCCTCGCCGACTGGCTGGCGAACGGCGCCGGCCCGACGCTTTCCCTGCGCTCTCCCGCCGCCCCGAGGCTGGCGGTAGAATTCGCCCGACTCCAATCAACCAGGCACCGCCATGTCCGAATTCGCTTTTGACGTTTCCATCGAGAATTTCGAAACTCTGGTTCTCCAGCCGGCCGAAACCGTGCCGGTCGTCGTCGACTTCTGGGCGCCGTGGTGCGAGCCCTGCAAGGTCCTCAAGCCGATGCTGGAAAAGCTGGCCGAGGAATACCAGGGCCGCTTCCTGCTGGCGATGATCAATTCCGACCAAGACCCCGAGCTTGCCCAGCATTTCGGCGTGCGCAGCATCCCGTCGGTCAAGGTACTGTTCCAGGGGCAACTGGTCGATGAATTCAACGGCGCCCTGCCCGAAGGCCAGATCCGCGAATTCCTCGAGCGCATCGCCCTGCCCGCCGGTCCCGGCGGCAATCTGCGCGAGGAAGCCGCCGCGCTGGTCGCCGAAGGCAGGCTGGAAGAAGCGCTGGCGAAACTGGCCGAGGCCAGCCACGCCAAACCGGACGACCAGGCCGTCCAGCTCGACGCCATCGACGTCCTGCTGCAACTTGGGCGCAACGACGAAGCCAAGCAACTTCTGGCCGGCGACTACGCCAGCGAGCCGGACCGGGCCAACGCCTTGCGCGCCCGCCTGGCGCTGGCCGACGGCGCCGCCGATACGGCAGCGATCGAAGTCCGGCTAGCCGCCAACCCGGCCGACCACGCCGCCCGTCTCGAACTCTCCCGAGCCTACGCCGCGCAAAGCCGCTTCCGCGAAGCGATGGAAGCGGCGCTCGAAGTCGTCGTCCGTGACCGTTTCTTCGACGAAGGCGCCGGCCGCAAGGCGCTGCTCCAGCTTTTCGAGGCGCTTGGCGGCAGCGAGCAGTACGACGACCTGGTCCGCGAATTCCGCCGCAAGCTGTCAGCCGCACTCAACTAGATATCCCCAAGACATCGGCCGTGCAGCTTTTCTACACCGATGTCTTCGTTCTGCCGCTGCCGGCCGGGCACCGCTTCCCGATGGAAAAGTATTCCCAGCTGCGTCAGGCACTGCTCGAGAGCGGCGAATTCGCCATCGGCGACTTCCATCTGCCACACGCCGCCGGTGACGAGGAACTGGCCCGCGCTCACGACCCCGGCTACATTCGCCAGGTCTGTTGCGGTCAACTGTCGGAAAAGGCCCAAAAAGCCATCGGCTTTCCGTGGAGCGCCGGCATGGTCGAACGCTCGCGCCGCTCCGCCGGGGCGACCATCTGCGCCTGCCGCTCGGCCCTGGAGCGCCGTAGCGTCGCGGCCAACCTGGCCGGCGGCACCCACCACGCCTTTCGCGACCGCGGCGAGGGCTTTTGCGTCTTCAACGACGCCGCCGTCGCCGCCCGCGCCATGCAGGCCGAAGGCCGCGCCCGCCGTATTCTGATCGTCGATTGCGACGTCCACCAGGGCAACGGCACCGCCAGCATCCTGGCCGGCGACGACAGCATCGTCACCTTCTCCATCCACGGCGCGCGCAATTTTCCGTTCGCCAAGGAACAAAGCGACCTCGACATCGAACTCCCCGACGGCTGCGGCGACGACGCCTACCTCGCCCAACTCGACCACGGCCTCGCCACCGCCTTCGACCTCGCCCGCCCCGACCTCGTCATCTACCTGGCCGGCGCCGACCCCTACGCCGACGACCGCTTCGGCCGCCTGGCCCTCAGCTTCACCGGACTTGCCGAACGCGACCGCCGCGTCTTCAGCGCAGCACGGGCGCTAGGCGTGCCCGTCGCCGTCGCGATGGCCGGCGGCTATGCGCGCAACATCGACGACACGGTGCGGATTCATGCGACGACGATCTGGACTGCGCGCGGGGTCTTGGGATAGTCGGCTGTTCGGCCTTATGTTGAGATCCACATAAGGCCGAGTTGCCCACTTCAGCCGTCAGACAGCTTTCTGATTGAAGCCTTCAATCCTGCCGGCATTCGCTGCGCAGGTTTCACGAAATGCCGTACCGATGCGATCGTCGGTCGCGCAGCGGCGCCAGAACGCGATGGCGGCGCCGGCGGCAGCCTGCCAGTCGCCGGCTTCCTCAGGGCGCGGTTGCGGCGGGTCGAAGCGGTAACTCGGAAGTTCCCCCCCGCGCAATGGCGCGTAGGCCATCGGCAGCATGTCGTAGGCGGGTGCGAGGGAAAGGCCGGGGCGGAAGGACAGATTGCCTTCGTGCATGTCGCTATTGGCGATCAGCCGCCCGAACCACCAGAGCCGCCGCATCCTCGTCGTATCATCGGCCGGCAACCAGCCGTGTCGGCAAAGCGCCTGCGCCATGGCCGGCCACGAGACGCCCGGCATGCCGAGCAGCGCGCCGTTGAGCGCCCCGAGCGAGCACAGCGGGAGCCGCCCGTGCGGCCCGCTACGGTCAAACCGCACCACTTCGAGGAAGCTGCGGCCGGCATGCTGGCGGATGGTGCTGCCGGCGCTTTCGATGCCGAGCTCCGCGGCCAGCGTCTCCAGCGCCAGGTGCTCGCAAATCAGGAGATCCGACCAGCGGCGGACTGCCGGTGAGTCGTCCGCACCGGAAAACTTGACGATGACCGAAACCGGCTCACCGTCGATTTCGCGCTGCGCGGTGAACTTGGGAAACTCGCCCGCCGCCGAGGAACCGGCGATGCCGTGCGCCAGCGCACGCCCGGCAAGGTCGGGGTAGGCCGTTGGAACATCCGCGCTGCGGATGAGATCGCGCTCCCAATCGCGGCGAGCGTCCAGATGCAGATCGTAGGCGCGACCGCCAAGGATCAGGTCACCGGAGAGTTCATGCCCCATGTTCGCCAGCGCATGCACGACATCGTCGTCCGACCACTGCTCGAGTCTTTCCGGAACGCCGAGGGCCCGGGCGTTCAACAGGGCAAAGTTGCGCCCGATGAAGCCTTGCGGGCGCAGGTCGAGCAAGGGATAAGGCAACCCGTCGAACCAGCCGTCGCGCATCTGCGAATCCGGATCGAGCGGCCAGGCGAACGGTGCGTCGAGCGCCAGCGCGCTCCCTTCGGGATGGACCAGATCCAGACGACCGACGAAATGCCCGACCCCTTGGGCGTCGAGACGATAGAGCGGCAGGGCTTCCGCCTGGCCGCGCAGGGAACGGCGCAGGCCGTAACGAATGCGCCGGGAGCCGCCGCGCCGGACGATCCCGGCGCCGGCACTGGCAACCACGCGGGATAGCGTGGCTGCACTGATGCCCCCCAGCGCGCGACGAAGATCGGCGCCCGCCAAGGGGCCAAGGCGCAGGGCGGCATAAAGATTGTCGAGGGCGGTGCGCATGAACGAAATGAATACTGCAACGAAATCTGAAACAAAGTATGCCGCAAGATCTTACATTGATCAATGCGTTGGGTCTTGTCGAGCCGCAAGGTGTGAAACGAAAGCCGCGCCAACCGGAAAACGATGCCGCCAAGGCCGGCAACCCGTCTGATCGTTGCCAAGCAGCGCGAGGCTCCCGAGCGCCCTCCCTGGCTGAACAGCCGCCTTCCGGTTCCCGTCATCACCAACGCCTGCCCAAATAGCGCCGATCCTCCTAGAATGCGCGGATGGACGCCACCACACTCTACCTCAGCCCCACGTTGCGCCGTATCGAGGCGGCGCACGCCGCCGAGCCGCTGATGGAGCGCGCCGGCGCCGCAGCCGCCCGCTGGGCCGTGGAACTCGCCGCTACCGATGGGGGCCCGGTGCTCGTGCTGGCCGGGCCGGGCAACAACGGCGGCGACGCTTTCGTCGCGGCGCGCTTGTTGCGCGAGCGGTTTTTCGATGTCCGCCTCGTGTTCAACAGTGACCCAGAACGGTTGCCGGCGGACGCCGCGCACGCACGAAGGCACTTCCTCGATGCGGGCGGCGCCGAAATCGACGCGATCCCCGATGTACCGCGCTGGTCGCTGATCATCGACGGGCTGTTCGGCATCGGCCTCGCCCGTGCGCCGGGTGGCCGTTACGCGGACTGGATCGCCACCGCCAACCGTCTGGCCCAGCGCGACGCTTGCCCGCTGCTTGCCCTTGATTGTCCATCCGGGCTCAATGCCGATACCGGCCAGGCCTTCAGTCCGTGCATCCGCGCCAGCCATACGCTCACCTTCATCGCCGCCAAACCCGGACTGCTGACCGCGGACGGCCCGGATCACTGCGGCGAGATCCGCGTTGCCGGGCTGGCCCTGCAGCCGTCGGCCGAAATCGACCCCGACGGGCACGTCGCCGCTCTCGCCGATTTTGCCGGGCACCTGAATCCGCGCCGCCGCAATACCCACAAGGGAAGTTTCGGCAGCGCCGGCATTCTCGGCGGCGGCAAGTCCATGGTCGGCGCCGCCGTCCTGGCCGGTCGCGCCGCGCTCAAGCTCGGGGCAGGCCGTACCTACCTCGGCCTGCTCGATACCGATGCGCCCGCCGTCGATCTCATCCAGCCGGAACTGATGATGCGCCGCGCCGACGCGCTGCTGCAGACCGGCCTCCAGGCGCTTGCCTGCGGCCCGGGCATGGGCCGCTCGGCCGAGGCGCTCCGCCTCCTCGAGCAGGCGCTCAAGGCGCCCGTCCAGCTGCTCCTCGACGCCGATGCGCTGAACCTTCTGGCGGACGACGGACGCATCGAGGCCCATCTCTACCGCCGCGTCGGCCCCGCCATTCTGACCCCGCACCCGGCCGAGGCCGCCCGCCTGCTCGACTGCACGATCCGCGAGATCCAGGGTGACCGCGTCCACGCCGCCTGCGCTCTGGCCGAGCGCTATCGCAGCCACATCGCCCTGAAAGGCTGCGGCACGGTGATTGCCACGGTCGACGGCCGCTGGTGGATCAATTCCACCGGAAATCCCGGCATGGCGACGGCCGGCATGGGCGACGTCCTCAGCGGCATGATCGTCGCCCTCCTCGCCCAGGGCTGGCCGGCGGAAGCTGCCTTGATCGCCGGCGTCCACCTGCACGGCGCCGCAGCCGACCGCCTGGTGGCCGAAGGCGCCGGCCCGATCGGCCTGACGGCCGGCGAAGTGATCGACACCGCGCGCGTGCTGTTCAACGAATGGGTGGGTACGGATAAAGCATGTTGAGCGCCACGCTCTGGCCGTTGGGCTGGACGATGCGCACGTGCTCCCGGCGGAGCAGCCGTGGATGGCCGAGGCCGCAGGCGTGGGCGATCATTTCGACCTCCTTGTTCAGGTTCCGCGTGTAGGCGGCAACCCGTTCGGCCTTGTTCTCGACCACCAGTCCGCGCTGCAGCCGCGGGACGTGGGTCGCGATGCCGGTGGGACAGCTATTTTGGTGGCAGCGCAGCGCCTGGATGCAGCCGAGCGAGAACATGTAGCCGCGTGCGGTGTTGACGCAGTCGGCGCCGCACGCCAGCGCCCAGGCGACCTTGGCCGGCGTCACCAGTTTTCCGGAAGCGATGACCTTGATCCGCTCACGCAATCCGTTCTCGATCAGGGCGTCGACAACGCGCGGCAGGGCTTCGTTGATCGACATCGCCATATGATCGGCGAGAGCCTGCGGCGCCGCCCCCGAACCGCCCTCGCCGCCATCGACGGTCAGGAAATCCGGTGCGCTGCCCAGGCCGCGGCGGTGTACGGCGTCCACCAGTTGGCGCATGAACTGGCGGCCGCCGATCGCCGTCTTGATGCCGACCGGCTTGCCGGTGATCTCGCGCACCCGCTCGACCATGTCGAGCAGTTCGTCCATGTTGCCGATTTCCGGATGGCGATTGGGCGACAGCGAATCCTTGCCGAAGGGAATGCCACGGATGCGGGCGATCTCCTCGGTGACCTTGGCCGCCGGCAAGACGCCGCCCTTGCCCGGCTTGGCGCCCTGTGAAAGCTTGATCTCGAAGGCGCGGACGTTTTCATGCGCGGCCACTTGGCGCAGCTTTTCCGGATCGAGCCGGCCGGCGGCGTCGCGCACCCCATACTTGGCCGTACCGATCTGGTAGATCAGATCGCAGCCGCCCTCGAGATGGTAGGGGCTGAGCCCTCCTTCACCGGTATCCATGTAGCAGCCGGCTTGCCCGGCGCCGCGCGACAGGGCCCGCACCGCCGGTTGCGAAATGGCCCCGTAACTCATGCCGCTGACGTTGATGACCGAACGGGCGGCAAAAGGTTTGTCGCACCAGCCTTCGCCGATGATCACCGGCGGCGTCGGCCGGAACTCGCCGTCGAGGACCGGAAAGGCGGCATTGACGAAGACCAGCGCCCCTTGCTGCGACAGCTCGTACGTCGAGCCAAAACCGAGAATTCCGCCTTCGTTCTTGGCCAGACGATAGACCCAGGCCCGCGTGGCGCGGTTGAAGGGCATTTCCTCGCGGTCGTTGAGAAACAGGTATTGCCGGAAATACTCGCCGAGATCCTCGAAGAAGAAACGCAGATGGCCGATGACCGGAAAATTGCGCAATACCGTATGGCGCTTCTGCGTGATGTCCCGGACAAACCAATAGACGACGAACAGGGCGACCAGCATCGCCAGCAGCACGCCGACGCTGATGCGAAAAACGCTGGCTAACTCGAACATGGCGCTCTTCCGGACGGTACAATCATCTTCTCAGAATGCTCCCTAGCCGCCCGCATGTCCACCGAATTCGATCATCTCCTCGCCGCCGAGATCACCCGCAACGTGGGTGCCGCCCTCGCCGAGGATATCGGCCCCGGCGACCTGACCGCCAGCCTGGTTCCGGCCGAGCGTGTCGCACGGGCCACGGTCATCTCGCGCGAAGCGGGCGTCCTTTGCGGCCGCGCCTGGTTCGAGGGCTGCGTCAGGGGGCTCGACCCGGCCGCCGAGATCGCCTGGAGCGCCGCCGATGGCGAGCGCATCGCCGCCGATCAGGCGCTTTGCCGGATCCGCGCCAATGCCCGCGCCTTGCTTTCGGCCGAGCGCAGCGCGCTGAACTTCCTGCAGTTGCTCTCGGCGGTGGCCAGCAAGGCCCGCATCTACGCCGACATGATCGCCGGCACCCGGGCGCAGGTCGTCGATACGCGCAAGACGCTGCCCGGACTGCGCATCGCGCAGAAGTATGCCGTGCGCTGCGGCGGCGGCGGCAATCACCGCCTGGCGCTGTGGGACGCCATTCTGATCAAGGAAAACCATATCCATGCCGCCGGGGGAATCGCGGAAGCGCTGGCAGCGGCGGGGCGGGTCGCCGGACAGGCCGGCGAGCGCTGCCGGTTCATCCAGATCGAGGTCGAGTCGCTCGCCGAACTGCGCGCCGCGCTCGACGCCGGCGCGACCATGGTCCTCCTGGACAATTTCCCGCTTGCCACGATGCGCGAGGCTGCCGCGATCAATGCCGATCGCGCGATCCTCGAGGCGTCGGGCAACGTCACGCTCGAAACCATCCGCGGCATCGCCGAAACGGGTGTCGACCGCATTTCGGTTGGCGCGCTGACCAAGGATGTCAAGGCGCTCGACCTGTCGATGCGCTTCATCGATTAGCGAAACGGGCTATGCGTTGCCGGGATTTTTGGTCATAATCGGCAACGGCTGGCGGAAAACGCCGATTCCTGATGGGGGCTTGAATGCTGTTCGCACTGTTCTACGTGGTTGCAATCCTGATCCTGGTCCTGCATTTCACGGGCTTCCTTGCCCGCAACAACCTCGAATGGCTGGTTCTGGTGCTTGCCGTCGCCGTCTTCCCGGCGGTCATCTACCTGTAGCAGGCTTTCTCGCGACCAGGTCGATCAGCGCCGATCGACCCGAGTGCGCCCTGCCCTCCTCCATCACATCTTCGTACTCACGCAGCAGGACAATTTCCCAGTCGGCAAACGCCTCCCGCAACAGCCCCCCGGTGTATAGATTTTCCACGGCCGACGGTCCGCCGGTTCCATATTCCAGCTGTTTCGGGGTGTAGCCCTCCAGGAACAGCAAACCGCCCGGCCTGACCGTCTGTTTCATCCCCGCCAGCTGTCGTGGCCGCTCGTCCGGCCCGGCGAACTGGATGAAGATGCCGACCACGGCATCGAAAGCGTCCCGTGGCCACTCCCAGTCGAGAATGTCCGCCTGCACGAGCTCGACCGCGACATGCCGGCCACGCGCCAGCTTTGCGGCCTTCTCCAGCGCCACCCACGAAATCTCGGTGGCCGTGACGGAACACCCCTGCCCGGCCAGCCAGACGGAATTGCGCCCCTCGCCGTCGGCCACCGAAAGCACGCTCATCCCGGCGCCGAACCACCCGCCCTGCGCAGCAAGAAACCTGTTCGGCGCCGTGCCGAACAGATATTCGTCGCCCGCATCGCGATAGCGGGCGCTCCACAACGCTTCGTGGTCATTGCGGCTCATACGTGCCCGGCGACAAACTCCTTGACGGCGTCGACATCCGGCGCCATGACGACAACCCGCTGCGGCAGTTTCTCGATGCCGGCAAGGTCGGCCGGCCGTACCGGATCTGTCCCGAGCGCCTCGCGGATGGTTTCCTCGAATTTCGCCGGCTGCGCGGTTTCCAGCACGATCATCGGGATGCCCGGCAGGCGGTTGTCCAGCGCCACCTTGAGACCATCGGCGGTGTGGGTGTCGAGCATGACGCCGTAGCGCCCGTGGGCGAGACGGATGGTCCTGATGCGATCCTTGTGCGTGCTCTTGCCGGAGACAAAAGCGAATTTCGGCATGTCTTCCCAGTAGACCGTGCCGCGCAGATCAAAGGCCTGGCCCTGGTCGACCCGCGACCACAGTTCGCGCACCACCACCGGGTTGCGGCCGACCAGGTCGAAAACGAAACGCTCGAAGTTGGATGCCTTGGAGATGTCCATCGACGGGCTGGAGGTAACGCTGGTTTCGACCGAGGTCCGCGGACGATAGACGCCGCTACGGAAGAATTCGTCGAGGACGTCGTTTTCGTTGGTCGCCAGCACCAGGCGGGCGATGGGCAGCCCCATCTGGCGGGCGATGTGGCCGGCGCAGATGTTGCCGAAGTTGCCCGAGGGCACGGCGAAGGCCACCTGTTCGTCGTTTGACCTGGTGGCCAGGAAGTAGCCCTGGAAGTAATAGACGATCTGCGCCGCGACCCGCGCCCAGTTGATCGAATTGACCGCGCCGATCTTGTACCTGGCCTTGAACCCGGCATCGTTCGACACCGCCTTCACGATGTCCTGGGCGTCGTCGAACATTCCGGTGACGGCGATGTTGAAGATGTTGGCATCCTGCAGCGAATACATCTGGGCGCGCTGGAAGGCGCTCATCCTGCCGTCGGGCGAGAGCATGAAGACCTTCACGTTGTGCTTGCCGCGCATGGCGTATTCGGCCGCCGAACCGGTGTCGCCCGAGGTGGCGCCAAGGATGTTGATCGCCTCGCCGCGCTTTTCCAGCACGTACTCGAACAGGTTGCCGAGCAGCTGCATCGCCATGTCCTTGAAGGCGAGCGTCGGGCCGTTCGACAATTCCAGCGTGTACAGGCCATCTTCCAGCTTGGTCAGCGGCGTGATGCGGGTTGCGTCGCCGCCATTGCGCGTGTGGCAATAGACCTCGGCGGTGTAGGTCCGGGCGACCAGCGCCTGGAGATCCGGCGGCGGAATGTCGGTGATGAAACTGGAAAGAATTTCGTAGGCCAGATCGGCATACGACAGCTTGCGCCAGGCGTCGAGTTCGGCGCGGCCGATTTGCGGATAGCTTTCCGGCAGGTAGAGGCCGCCATCCGGGGCCAGGCCACCGAGGAGGATGTCGCAGAAGGCCTGCGGCGCGGACTGGCCGCGGGTCGAGATGTAGCGCATGACGAAGCCCCGAAAAGCGAAGACGGGTGATTCTACCGCGGCGGGCGTGCGTCGGCGGAAGTGCCCTTGGGGCGCCGCACGCGCATGGCCTGCAGCAGCCCCCAGAAGAAGAGCGCCAGGCCGGCCGCCAGCAGGATGCCACCCGCCAACTCGAAGCCGGCGAGCACCGCCAGCGCCGACGCAATCCAGAGCAATGAGCGCCAGGCGCCGCCGGCCGCCAGTCTTTGCCGCATCAGCGCGCGCTCGGGAATCGCCGGACCCGGCCAGCGCCAGACCGGCAGAAGCTGACTGAGCGCTCCGCTGACCAGCGGCAACAGGAAGCCGATGCCCCAGGCCAGCAAGGTCGGCCGCGCCGTTACCAGGCCGGCGCCGTGAATCACGCCGGCGGTCAATGCCAGCAGCAGCCCGGCGAGCGCGGCAAGCAGCGAGGCCGTGACGCCATCGGCAAGCAGGCTGCGCAATCCGAAGCGCCGGCTCCACTGGCCAATCAGGCCAAGGGCGGCCGTCAGAACGAGGGCGGCGCCCGGTACGGCATAGGGCCAGCTGATCGATGCGCCGGTGGCGATCATCAAGGCTCCGCCGGCGACGAACCACAGCCGCCGGCGCAGCCAGCCCGCGGATTCCGGATCGGGCCTGCCGAGAGCGGTCGGCGCCAGCACCGGGAGCGTGCCGAGGGCCGCGAGGCCAACCAGTCCGACGGCGTTGAGGTGCAGGTGAAAGTTGCGCAGGCCTTTCCAGTGCTGCGGCCACAGCGGAATCAGCGCGACCGCCAGCAGCGCCAGCATCAGGCAGCCCAGCGCGGCGCCGTACCAGCGCCAGCCCGGATGCGGCGTACCCAGCGTCGCCCGCACCCGGCCCGCGATCCAGCTCAGCAAAATGGCGGCCAGCAGGAGGTCGACCGCAGCAGCCGGGTGTAGCAACCAGCGCGGCAGCAGGCCCTGCATGGCTGCGACGGCGACGATGCCAGTCGCCTGCGCCGCCGCCGGGAGCGAGGAAATCGAAGGCGATGGGCCGTCGGTACGGGTGAGGACCGGGACAAAATGACTCATCGCCGCGAAGATCAGCGGCACGATGCCGACGGCGAAGGCAAGGTGCGCCACCGCCAGCGGCGAACCCATTCCCCCCAGCGCCAGAACGGCGCTGCCCAACAGCGAGAGAAGGGTCAGGCTCGCGGTGTAGAGCAATCAGCCAACGACGGTGAAGTCGATGACAATGGCGCCCGGTTCGCGTTGCCGGTATTCGATTCTCACGCCCTCGCCGTAACGGGCCTGCAACTGGGCGAGCAACGGCAACGGGTCATGGTCATTGCAGAAACGCATGGTCTCGCCAGGCTGCAGGGCGTCCAGCGCGCCAAAGATGGCGGCATGGCGAAAACGCTTGGCGATGCCGCGCGCATCGAAAGGGTAGAGGGCTTCCTCGGTGGTGTGATTACAGACATGAATGGGTTGCATTGGCGCTCCTCGACGGTACTGCCGGATTGGCAGCCGGCGGAAATTATGGCGAAGCGAAAGATCTCTTTCCTTGATACGAATCGCCATCCCGGCTCCTTGGATGACGCGACCCATGGTTCGTCTCGCTTTTTCCGGGCAAGCTGCTATAAGGAAATGGCAGGCTGGATCGGCTGCCACTCTGGTCGGAGGGCGGGGCAATGCGCCGCGTGCTGGGTTCGCTGGGGTACCGCGACATGGACGATGCCATCGAATTCGTGATGGCTGGCTTGGCCTTGCTCCCGGCCCTGATGTTCATCACCGGCAACGTGCTTGCCGGGGCTGTCAGTCTGGTCGTCCTGATCCTGCTCCTGGCAGCGCTCGGCAGGCGTACCCCCCCCCGCCGCCAGCCCCGCGCGAGGGCGATCCCGGAGAGCGGCGTTACGAGCACGCCGAAAGGACCGGACGAGAATGAGGTTGCGGGAACCACGGTTCCCGCCTTTCTTCTCCGGATCGCGCGCCTACTGCAGTTCCTCGAGCCGGATCCGCTTGACCCTGCCCTTCTGCGCGGGCAGCGCCTCGATCCTGGCGATTGCCGCGTCGGCACAGCTTTCCTTGCAGACATGGGTCAGGATGATGATGTCGGTTTCGCCCTCGCCTTCGGCCGGCTGGCGTTGCAGCATCGCATCGATCGAGATGCCCTGGTCGGCCAGGATGCGCGTGACATCGGCCAGCACGCCCGGCTTGTCCTCGACGCGCAGGCGCAGGTAGTAGCCGGTCTCGACCTCGCTCATCGGCAGGATCGGCAGGGTGGACATGGCGTCGGGCTGAAACGCCAGATGCGGCACCCGGTGCGCGGCGTCGGCGGTGGCCAGCCGGGTGACGTCGACCAGATCGGCAATGACCGAGGAGGCCGTCGGCTCGGCGCCGGCGCCCTTGCCATAATAAAGGGTGGTGCCAACGGCGTCGCCCTTGACCATGACGGCATTCATCGCCCCTTCGACATTCGCCAGCAGGCGCCTGGCGGGGATCAGGGTGGGATGGACGCGGAGCTCGACGCCATTGCCGCGGCGCTTGGCGATGCCGAGCAGCTTGATGCGATAGCCGAGCTGCTCGGCGTAGCGGATATCCGAGGCTTCGAGCTGGGTGATGCCTTCGACGTAGGCCTTGTCGAACTGCACGGGAATGCCGAAGGCGATCGCCGAGATCAGCGTCGCCTTGTGCGCGGCATCGACGCCCTCGATGTCGAAGGTCGGGTCGGCCTCGGCATAGCCCAGTCGCTGCGCTTCCCCGAGCACCTCGGCGAACGACAGGCCCTTGTCGCGCATTTCGGACAGGATGAAGTTGGTCGTGCCGTTGATGATGCCGGCCGCCCATTCGATGCGGTTGGCGGTCAGGCCTTCGCGCAGCGCCTTGATGATCGGGATGCCGCCGGCCACCGCGGCCTCGAAGGCGACCATGACGCCCTTCTCCTGTGCCGCGGTGAAAATTTCGCTGCCATGCACGGCGAGCAGCGCCTTGTTGGCGGTGACGACGTGCTTGCCGTTGGCGATGGCCTGCATGACCACTTCCCTGGCCACGCCGTAGCCGCCGATCAGTTCGACGATGATGTCGATTTCTGGATCGTTGACCAGCGCGAAGGCGTCGCCGGTGACCCGTGCCGCGCCGCCAGTCGCCTGTTTCGCCATCTCGACATTCTTGTCGGCCACGGCCGTGATGCGAATCGGCCGGCCGGCGCGCCGGGTGATTTCTTCCGCGTTGCGCTTGAGAACGGTCCAGGTGCCACCGCCGACGGTGCCGATGCCGATGAGGCCAACGTTGATGGGTTTCATGTTCGGGATTCGCTCAGGTTGAATGACGTTTGCGATAGTTTTCAAGGAAACGGGCGATACGGCCGATGGCCTCGCGCAGGTCATCCTCGTGCGGCAGGAAGACGAGACGGAAATGATCGGGATACGGCCAGTTGAAACCGCTGCCCTGAACCAGCAGGACCTTTTCCTCCTGCAACAGCTCGGAAATGAACTGCTGGTCGTCCTTGATCGGATAGACCTTGGGGTCGAGCCGCGGAAACATGTACAGGGTGGCCTTCGGCTTGACGCAGGTGACGCCGGGAATGGCGCAGATCAGTTCGTAAGCCACATCGCGCTGGCGGCGCATGCGCCCCCCATCGGCGACGAGGTCGTCGATGCTCTGGTAACCGCCAAGCGCCGTCTGGATGCCATGCTGCCCCGGTGCATTGGCGCACAGGCGCATCGACGCCAGCATTTCGAGACCTTCGATGTAATCCTGGGCATGGCGCTTGTCACCGGACACCACCATCCAGCCGGCGCGGTAGCCGCAGGAACGGTAGTTCTTCGACAGGCCGTTGAAGGTGATCGTCAGTACATCCTCCGACAGCGACGCGATCGCCGTGTGCCTGGCGCCGTCGTACAGAACCTTGTCGTACACCTCGTCGGAATAGAGGATGAGCTGGTGCTTGCGGGCGATGTCGATGATCTCCCGGAGCAGCTCGTCGGGGTAGAGCGCGCCGGTCGGATTGTTGGGGTTGATGACGACGATGGCTCGTGTCCGCCGATTGACCTTGCTGCGGAGGTCGGCGAGGTCGGGCAGCCACCCGTTCTTCTCGTCGCACAGGTAGTGTTTCGGCGTCCCCCCGGACAGGCTGACGGCAGCCGTCCACAGCGGGTAGTCCGGCGCCGGGACGAGCACTTCGTCGCCATCGTTGAGCAGCGCATTCATCGCCATGACGATGAGTTCCGACACACCATTGCCGACACAGATGTCTTCCAGCGTCACACCCTTGATGCGCTTCTGCTGGCAGTAATGCATGATCGCCTTGCGCGCCGAAAAGATCCCCTTCGAATCGGTATAGCCGGCCGCGCCGGGCAGGTTGCGGATGATGTCCTGCTGGATCTCCTCGGGCGAGTCGAAGCCGAATGCCGCCAGATTGCCGATGTTCAGCTTGATGATCTTGTGGCCCTCCTCCTCCATCTGCCTGGCCTTCTGCAGCACCGGGCCGCGAATGTCGTAGCAGACGTTGGTAAGTTTCGCCGACTTCCTGACTGGCTTCATTAGAGCAATCCATCCTTCCGGAACATGTCCTTGATACCGCGAATCGCCTGCCGCGTCCGCGCCTCGTTCTCGATCAGTGCAAAGCGCACGTGGTCGTCGCCATATTCGCCGAATCCAACCCCCGGCGAGACGGCCACCCTGGCCTCCGCCAGCACCTTCTTGGCGAATTCCAGCGAACCCATGGCGGCATAGGCCTCGGGAATCCTCGCCCAGATATACATCGACGCCTTCGGCACCTCGACCATCCATCCCGCCTCGTGCAGGCCCCGGGCGAGCACGTCGCGGCGGTTCTGATACATCGCCCTGACTTCGTCGACGCAAGCCTGGTCGCCATCGAGCGCAATGATCGAGGCCACCTGGATCGGCGTGAAGGTGCCGTAGTCGTGATAGCTCTTGATGCGTGCCAGGGCGGCGACAAGTTCCCGGTTGCCGACCATGTAGCCGACACGCCAGCCGGCCATGTTGTAGCTCTTCGACATGGTGAAGAATTCGACGGCGACGTCGCGGGCGCCCGGCACCTGCATGATCGAGGGCGCCTTCCAGCCGTCGAAGACAATGTCGGCATAGGCCAGATCGTGCACCACCAGAATGTCGTGCCGCCTGGCCAGCGCGATCACGCGCTCGAAAAACTCCAGTTCGACGCAGCGCGCCGTCGGGTTGCTCGGGAAGCCGAGAATCATCATTTTCGGCTTCGGCGTGCACTCCTTGATCCCGCGCTGCAACTCGTCGAAAAAGTCGACATCCGGTGTCATGCGCACCGAGCGGATATCCGCCCCCGCAATGATCGCACCGTAGATGTGGATCGGGTAGCTCGGATTGGGCACCAGGACCGTGTCGCCACGATCCAGCGTCGCCAGCATCAGGTGGGCGATGCCCTCCTTGGAACCGATGGTGACGATCGCCTCGGATTCCAGGTCGAATTCGACTCCGTAACGGCGCTTGTACCAGTCGCAGATCGCCCTGCGCAGCCTCGGGATGCCCTTGGAGATGGAGTAGCCGTGGGTATTCTCGCGCAGCGCCGCCTCGACGAGTTTGTCGGTGATGTGCTGCGGCGTCGGCTGGTCCGGATTGCCCATGCTCATGTCGATGATGTCCTCGCCGCGGCGGCGCGCCGCCATCTTCAACTCGCCGGTGATGTTGAAGACGTAGGGCGGGAGGCGCTCGATGCGGGGAAAATCTCTCATGACGGGCAAGTCCGGTGCGCCGGAGGCGAAAAGGTATAATGCTACTTTATCGCATGGTGCACCGCAATTTCGGCGGGCTGTTCGAGCAGAGACCCCAGTGAAACTTCACCTATCCACTCCGGACGGACTCAACCTGTTCACCGCCTATGGCGATGACTACGTTGCGGTCAACAAGGAAAAGCATGCAAGAAACCTGATTGTCCTGCCCGAATCGATCATTCTCGAATGGTCGACCGCAACAGCCTTGACTCTTGCCGAGGCCGACATGCGGAAACTGCTCGAACTGGGCGCGGACATCGTTCTACTCGGTACCGGCAGGCGGCAGCGCTTTCCCGCGGGAAGCCTGATGCGCCCGTTCGCACCGGCCGGCATCGGCCTTGAAGTCATGGATATCCAGGCCGCCTGCCGCACCTACAACATTCTGGCCGCCGAAGCTCGCAAGGTGGCGGCCGCCCTGGTCTTCGACTGATCAACTGCGCCCGTAGGTGTCCTCGAAGCGGACGATATCGTCTTCGCCGAGGTAGCTGCCGGACTGCACCTCGATCATTTCGAGCGCGACCTTCCCCGGGTTCTCCAGGCGGTGCCTGACGCCGAGCGGGATATAGGTCGACTGGTTCTCGGAAACCAGGAATACCTCGTCGCCACGCGTCACCTTGGCCGTTCCGGTGACGACGATCCAGTGCTCCGCTCGATGATGGTGCATTTGCAGGGACAGCGATGCGCCCGGCTTGACGCCGATCCGCTTGACTTGGAAGCGCTCGCCGGAATCGACCCCGTCGTACCAGCCCCACGGCCGGTATACCTTGCGATGCCACTGCGCGACGCTGCGGTCCCCGGCCTTCAGCCGATCGACGATCTTCTTCACGTCCTGTGTCGAATCGTGGTGACAGACCAGCACGGCATCGTCGGTTTCCACCACCACCAGGTTGCTGAGACCGACGCAGGCAACCAGCCGGCTCCCGGAAAAGGCCAGCGTATTCCGGCAATCCTCGAGCAGCACATCGCCGCGAATGGCGTTCCCGGAATCGCATTTCGGGAGAACCTTCCACAGCGCATCCCAGGCGCCCACATCCGACCATCCGGCAGCGAGCGGGATCACGGCGCCTTCCGGCAGGCCCGCCTGCCCCGCCGTCAGCCGCTCCATGACGGCATAGTCGATCGAGTCCGACGGGCACTGCGCAAAGGCGGAGCGGTCGACCCGCACGAAATCGCCATCGGCTGCGGCGCCGGCCAGGGCTCCCCGGCAGGCGGCAAGAATGTCAGGCCGGACGATCGCCAGCGCGGCGATCCAGGTCGACGCCCGCATCACGAAAATCCCGCTGTTCCAGAGAAAGTCGCCCGAGTCCAGATAGTGCTGCGCCGTCGCCCGATCCGGCTTCTCGACAAAACCGGCAAGATGACAGGCGGCGGATTCGCTTCCCAGGGATGAGCCCTTTCGGATATACCCGTAACCCGTCTCCGGACAATCCGGCGCAATGCCGAAGGTCACCGCCATACCCGTCTCGGCCAGCGCAGCCGCGTGACCTACCGCCTGGCGGAAGATCTCGGGTTGCGCAATCACGTGATCGGCCGGCATCACCACCAGCACCGCGTCCTGGCTGTCGCGCGTCGTCCAGAGCGCTGCCAGCGTCAGGGCCGGAGCGGTATTGCGTCCGAACGGTTCGAGAATGATGCTGGCCCGCTTGCCGAGAAGGCGCACCTGCTCCGCGACCACGAAACGATGCTCCTCGTTGCACACCACCAGCGGATCGAGTAGCCCCGGGAAACCGTCAAGTCGCCTGACCGTATCCTGCAACATCGAGAGTTCGCCCACGAGCGGCAACAGCTGCTTCGGGTACTTTTCACGTGACAGCGGCCACAGGCGGGTACCCGAGCCGCCGGAAAGAACAACAGGAAGAAGTTCCAAGATAACCCCGCAAAAAGGATCCGCAGGGCGGGCGCCCAGGCGCCAACCGCGGACAGTGGGTAATTGTAAAGGATCGCGGCAGATCCGGGCGGCGCTCACACGCCCGCAAGTCGAATCGATTGTTGTCAACCGTGAAATAGTTCCGGTATCCTTCGCCGCTTTGGCATTACGCTGGTCGCATTTGGTTTATGATCTGCGACTGGCATTTGTTCAGCCGGATATTTCTGCGACCTGAGTGGGGGAAAACCATGATTACGATTCGTTCCGTTGTATCTTCCGGCACCAAATGGCTAATGACCGGACTTTCAGTTCTGGCGCTGGCCTCATGTGCCAGTTCCTATCCGCCAGCTCCCGGGTCCGCCGCTGCTGCTGATTACAACTACAGGATCGGGCCGGGCGACAACCTGAACATCGTCGTCTGGCGCAATCCGGAATTGTCCATGGCGGTCCCCGTGCGCCCGGACGGCAAGGTTTCCGCACCGCTGATCGATGATCTTGACGCCATGGACAAGAACCCGACGACCCTCGCCCGCGACATCGAGAAGGAACTGGGCAAGTTCATTCGCGATCCCGTTGTCACCGTCATCGTGACCGGCTTTGTCGGCCCGTACAGCGAACAGGTCCGCGTCGTGGGCGAGGCCACGAGGCCGCAGACTCTTCCCTACAGGCAGAAGATGACTGCGCTTGACGTGATGATCGCCGTCGGCGGCATGACCGAGTTTGCCGATGGCAACCGGGCAAGCATTCTGCGCACTTCGGAAAACAACACCCAATACAGTGTCCGCCTCAAGGATCTGGTCAAGCGCGGCGATGTGTCTGCCAACGTGGAGATGAAACCGGGAGACATCCTGATCATCCCGCAGAGCTGGTTCTGAGCCACCTAGCGCATCATCAGGCAACACATGAGGACTCGCCGAGGGAACTCCAACCCTTGGCGGCTCCCTAGCTCGGATCAAGACAGATGGAAGAAATTCTTCGTCAGGCTACGACTGTTCTGCGCGCGACCTGGAAGCACCGTCGCCTTGGAATGTTTAGCGCATGGTTGATTGGCGCCATTGCGGCCGGCATCATTCTCAGTATTCCCGACAAGTATGAGGCTACGGCGAGGATATCGCTCGACACGCAATCGATTCTCACGCCGCTGATGTCTGGACTGACGGTTCAGCCCAATGTCGAGCAGCAGGTAATGATGTTGAGTCGAACCCTCATCAGTCGCCCCAATGTCGAAAAGGTGGTTCGTATGGCGGACCTGGATCTCGGCATCCAAAGCAGAGCGGCCCAGGAAGCCCTTTTTGAGAGCCTGATGAAGAGACTGGAGATCAAGAGCACCAACCGGGACAACATCTACACGATCGCCTTCCGCGACACCGATCCGGCCAAGGCGCAGAAGGTCGTTCAGTCGCTGCTCTCGATCTTTCTCGAATCCAGTCTTGGTGACAAACGCCAGGATTCCGATTCAGCCAGGAAGTTTATCGAGGAACAGATACTCAACTCGGAAAAGAAACTCACCGAAGCTGAGCGCAGGCTGAAGGAATTCAAGCTGCGCAACGTCGAACTTGAGACCGCCGACGGCAGAGACAGCATGGTACGCTTGGGGGACACCGCCGCGTCGCTTCAGAAGGCCCGGCTCGAGCTGCGCGAGGCAGAGAATTCCAGGGATGCGTTGCGCCGTCAGATCGTCGGCGATGAACCGGTGCTCCTGCCGGAAGCACCAGGGGCTGACGCAAGCATCTCGCTTCCCGAGATCGACGGCCGCATCGAGGCCCAGAAGCGCAATCTCGACACCCTGCTGCAGAGGTACACCGACAAGCATCCCGACGTAATCGGAACGCGACGGCTTATCCAGGATCTGGAAGAGCAGAAGCGAAAAGAGATTCTTGCCCGGCGACAGTTTGCCATGGCGAATCCCGGCGCTGGCGTAAGCAACAATCCTGTCTATCAGCAACTCAAGGTATCTCTGGGCGAGGCGGAAGCCAATGTCGCCTCGTTACGCACCAGGGTCACAGAGTATGAGGCGAGATACAAGCGCACCAAGGAACTCATGAAATTCCAGCCGCAACTCGAGGCAGAACTGGTGCAACTCAATCGCGACTACGAGATTCACAGGAGGAACTACGAACAGCTTGCTTCCCGTCGTGAGTCGGCAGAACTGACCGGCAATCTCGAATCAGTCGCGGGAATCGCCGATTTTCGCGTAATCGATCCGCCGCACGCTTCCACAAGACCGGTGGCTCCGAATCGTTTGGTCCTGCTACCGCTCGGCTTGCTGTTGGCCATTGCGGGAGGTTTCCTTGCGGCCCTTGCGGCCAGCCAGTTGCGCCCGGCGTTTTTCGATGGCAAGGCGTTACGTGATCAGACCGGTCTGCCCGTCCTGGGGATCGTTTCCCTGCTCCCAAATGAAATCCGTCACATGCACGAACGTGCAAGCCTCACGCGATTTGCTGTTGGGAGTGCTGCTCTCGTGACTGTCTACGCAGTTGGCATTGCAGTGCTCACCTACCTTTCCGAACGCGCTGCTTGAGGAAGATCAATGAGCCTTATTGAGCAAGCAGCCAAGCGGCTGGAGCAACTGCGGCAGGCAGGGGTCGAACTGCCCGAGGACAGACTCCCCGACGCCCCGCCCGCATCGTCCGCCCGCGACTCGAGTGCCCCACCGCAACGTCGGCAGACAGCCGTTCGTAAGGCGAACCCGTCCGGTGACTTCAGTCGGGCTGCCCCTGCGGATACGGCGCCTTCTGCCGGCAAGCGAGTCGAGCTTGACCTCGATGCCATCGGCGCATCGGGACTCCTCGTTCCGAGCCAGACGCGCACTCTGCTGGCCAGCGAGTTCCGGGTAATCAAGCGCCCCCTGATTGCCAACGCCATGAACAAGGGTGCCGCACCGGTTACTAATGGCAATCTGATCATGGTCACCAGTGCCTTGCCCGCAGAAGGGAAGAGCTTCACCGCGATCAACCTGGCAATCAGTATCGCCATGGAGTTGGACAATACCGTGGTACTGGTCGATGCCGACGTGGCTCGACCGTCCGTACTGAACATGCTTGGCCTTCCACCGGCGGAAGGTCTGCTCGATGTGGTCACGGCCAATTCCCTTGATATCTCCGGGGTGTTGCTGCGTACCAACATCGAAAAGCTTTCCATCCTTCCGAGCGGCACCCAGCATCCGCGCGCCACCGAGTTGCTGGCCAGCGAGGCGATGATCCGCTTGCTCGATGACATGGCGCAGCGCTACCCGGACCGGATCATAATTTTCGATTCACCTCCTCTGCTCGCGACAACCGAGGCACGGACACTTGCGACGCACATGGGGCAGATCGTGGTCGTCGTCCAGGCCGGTGAAACCTCGCAGGCAGCCGTCAAGGAAGCGCTGTCGACGATAGAGGCCTGCCCGCTCAAGATGATGGTCCTGAATCAGGCGACGCAACCGGCATCAGAGCGCTACGGATACGGCTATGCCTATGGATATGGATACGGAAATGAAGAATAGACCGAACTGGCTGGCGGCGACCACCGGCGTCGTGTGTTACTGCATCGTCGGACCGGTCATTGGTCAGGACACTGGCTCGCTCATGACCCCCATTGCAACACCCTCCGGGGAGAACGTCCCCGGTGCCGCAACGGTTCCTGATCCAAGCGTACAGGGAACCACCGCTTCGAACGAACCCGGTACAGCGCGGGCGTGGACCATCGTGCCGCGCATTGGCGTGACCGAGACTCTGACCGACAACATCAACCTGACGGCGACCGACAAGCAGACGGGCCTCATCTCCGAGTTGTCGCCGGGTGTTCGTATCGATGCACGAACGGCCCGTCTGAGGATGTTCCTTGACTACCAGTTGAATGGCATCTTCTATTCAACTGGCGACAATGGCAACCAGACGCAAAGTGCGCTCAGCGCATTCGGCACGGTCGAAGCGATCGACAACTGGCTCTTTGTGGACTTCAGCGGGCAGATCTCACAGGAACTCATCAATCCGTTCGGGCAGCAGTCGGCAAGCAATGTATATGACACTCGGAATACTACCCAGGCCCAGACGTATTCCGTGTCTCCGTACATAAGAGGGCAATTGGGTGGCTCTGCGGATTATCTCCTCCGCTACAACATGGCAGTCACCAATGCACAGGACAGTGCAATTTCAGACGTCACCCTCTCCCAGTGGCTAGGACAGATCCGCGGAAACACGAGATTCCAGAATCTCAATTGGGCCATCGACGGCAGCCAGCAAAACACCAATTACAGCCAGGTAGGGCTTCTGCCAGAGCGGGATTATGACGATACCCGCATCCGGGCCGTGCTGAGTTACAGGTTGTTCCCGGATCTTCGCCTGTCGGGCAGTGGCGGCTGGGAATCCAACAACTACCAGTCCCGTGACAATGAAAGTCAGGGCACCTACGGCGCCGGTTTCGACTGGACCCCGACCGAACGTACCCAGGCGTCAGGATTCTGGGAACACCGCTTTTTCGGCACCGGCCACAACTTCCTTCTCAGCCATCGCTTTCCGCTCAGCGCCATTCGCTATACCGACACCAAGGATGTCTCTCTCATCCCGGATCAGTTCACGAATACGGGATTGGGAACCGTTTATGACCAATACTCCGAGATATTCGCAAGTCTCATTCCTGATCCGGTCAACCGCGATGCCTACATCCGGAACCTGCTGAACCAGGCGGGCATCGCGCCGGATGCCCAGGCCATCAACAACTATCTGACCAACCGTCCCCAGGTGCAGCGCAATCAGCAACTGTCGCTCGTGCTTTACGGCAGCCGTAATTCGATCACCTTCCTCGCCGGTCGCAGCAAGAGCCAGCCATTGACGCTTGCCCCCAACGGGATCGACGGAATTGTCAGCGAGGCTGGCACCGTTGACCAGCGGGGCTATGCCGTCAGCTATTCGCATCGCCTGACGCAACTCACCGGCCTGAACCTGCTCGCATCCCGGCGGAAAACCAAGGGCGGCCTGACGAGTGAGCTCGACACGACCCTGACCTGGTACCAGGCCGGCATTTCCACCCGGCTCGGCACGAGCACTGTCGGCGCACTGAATGCCCGCCATCAGGACTTCGACGGCTCGGACCTCACGACGATTCCCTACAAGGAAAATGCATTGATCGCCTCGGTCATGATGGTGTTCTAGGTATGTACGAAGCGTTCTATGGTTTGACGAGCAAGCCCTTCCAGCTCAACCCCGATCCGCAGCAGTTTTACTTCCCCAGCAAGCAGCACCGGCGTGCATCTGCCTATCTCGAATATGGCATGCACCAGAATGAAGGCTTCATCGTCATCACCGGTGAAGTTGGCGCCGGCAAGACGACCATCGTCCGTCACATGCTGGACGGTCTCGACGAGGACAGGTTTCTCGCGGCTCAGCTCGTCAGCACCCAGATCGACGCCGAAGATACCCTGCGTCTCGTCGGCGCTGCGTTCGGCATCCGCACCAAGGACGTCGAGAAAGCCGATGTCCTGATGTCCCTGGAGGCCTACCTGATCAGCATGACCAGCAAGGGAAAGCGCTGCCTGCTGATCGTCGACGAGGCCCAGAACCTGACTTCCAGGGCCGTCGAAGAACTGCGCATGCTGTCAAACTTCCAGTATGGCAATCATGCGCTGCTGCAGAGCTTCCTGATTGGCCAGCCCGAATTCCGGAACATCCTGCAAAGCCCGCAGATGACGCAGTTTCGACAACGGGTCATTGCCGCCAGCCATATCGGCCCGATGGATGTGGAGGAAACGCGCGGCTATGTCGAGCACCGGCTCAAGTGTGCTGGCGCCAGTGGCTTCCCCACCTTCACTCCCGACAGCTTCGATGCGATCTTCCGGGCCACGAGCGGGATTCCCCGGCGCATCAATTCCCTCTGCGATCGTCTGCTGCTGTCCGGCTATCTGAGTGGCAAGAAGGAATTCGACGTCTCTGATGTCGACACGGTCGCTGACGAAATGTTTGAAGAAACCCAGGGTGGCTCTTCCGGCGAATCGTATCGCGCTGATGCTCGAGTCGCCGAATCCGATTCGAAGCTCGCGAGCCGTGCGCCAGATACATCCGCACCCCCGCAAGAGCCGGCAACGCGTCGGCCCGGTATCGATCCGGGTGGTTCCTCGCGGGAAGACTTGACTGTCCTTCTCGAGGGACTCAATGCATGGCAATTCAATGAACGACTCGGGAGGCTTGAACAAAGCCTTCAACAGCTGGAGTTGATCAACGCAACCACGCTTTCCCTGCTCCAGAGAATCGTGTCATCGATTGCTCCGGAGGGCGACGCCGAGCGCCCTGGGCAACCGAACACTCCCGGCGAAAGTGGAAGCCGGGCGGTTGAATCCGTAACCCCGCAGGCCAATGCGCCGTCAACCGCCGCACCGTCATCCGCACCACGGACAAAACGATCGAGACAACGGTTTCAGCGGAAGAGCGTTCCGACCGCTACGCATGTCGGTGACCTCCGGGAGACGGAGCAAGCGTCGGGCGCTCCTCAGGACACACATCCGCTGGGGGAACCCGAATGATTCCAGCATCCTGGCCGGCAGGTCTTGGCCCCGTGATCTGCGTCGTGGGAGCGCGCCCCAATTTCATGAAGGTGGCGCCGATCCTGCGCGCCTTTGCACGCAACGTTCCGCCCCTGCCCACCCTGCTCGTCCATACCGGCCAGCACTACGACAAGGACATGAACGACAAGTTGTTCGAAGACCTGCGACTCCCCAGACCCGACATCAATCTCGATGTCGGGTCGGCGTCCCATGCGGTTCAGACTGCCGAAGTCATGCGGCGTTTCGAACCGGTCATCGACGCGCATCGGCCATCCTGCGTTCTGGTCGTCGGTGATGTCAATTCGACGCTGGCATGTACGCTGGTCGCCGTCAAGAAGGGGGTTCCGGTGGTTCATGTCGAGGCAGGACTGCGCAGCTATGACCGGCGGATGCCGGAGGAGATCAACCGCATCCTGACCGACCAGGTCGCCGACCGTCTCTATACCACCGAGCGCAACGCGGAGAGCAACCTGCTCCGCGAAGGGATCGATGCCGGGCGGGTTCATTTCGTTGGTAACGTGATGATCGACTCGCTGCTGCAAAACCGGAAGCTTGCGCGCGAACCCGCGGAGACGCTGACAACGGAGGGATTCTTGCCCGAACTCATTGCCGGGCCGGAAGGCTACGGCGTCGTAACCTTGCATCGGCCTTCGAATGTAGACCACCCCCAGACCCTTGCATCGCTGCTGGAGGTCCTGAACGAGATTGCGGTGCAACTGCCGCTGATCTTCGCCCTGCACCCGCGAACCCGGGCCAATATCGAACGCTTCGGCCTTGGCCATCATGTCCAGGGGGACAGGCTGGTCCTGCTGCCACCGCAGGGCTACCTCGAAATGGTCGGTCTTCTGGCCAGCGCGCGCATCGTCCTCACCGACTCCGGTGGTCTTCAGGAGGAAACGACGGCGCTCGGCGTTCCCTGCCTCACCTTGCGCGAGAATACCGAGCGTCCCATCACCGTCGAACAGGGCACCAACACGATGGTTGGCCGTGACACCGCGGCAATTCGCCGCGAAGCCGCCGAAATCCTCGCCGGGGGGGGTAAACACGGACGCATTCCGGAACTCTGGGATGGTCGTGCCGCTGAACGCATCGCCAGCGACCTCGCCGACTGGCTCCCTGGACAACACCGGTTCCCGGCAGGCGCCTGAGTCTCGTGGCCATGGATTCCACAACGGTGATCAACGCCCTCACCATCGATGTCGAGGACTACTTTCAGGTTTCCGCGTTCGCCCCGCATATTCCACGCAGCGAGTGGCCGACCCGTGAGTGCCGGGTCGAACGCAACGTCGACCGCATTCTCGCGATGCTCGATCAGCACGGAACGCACGCCACATTTTTCACTCTCGGCTGGGTTGCCGAGCGCTATCCGGCGCTTGTCCGGCGTATCGTCGCCGAAGGCCACGAGCTGGCGAGTCATGGCTACGGCCACGAGCGGGCAAGCGACCAGACAGAGCCGGCATTTTTTGCCGACATCAACCTCGCCAAGCTGATCCTCGAGGATCTGGCGGGGCAGGAGGTCAAGGGCTACCGGGCGCCAAGCTTTTCGATCGGCGCCAGGAACCTCTGGGCCTTCGACTGCCTTGAGCGAGCCGGGTATTGCTACAGTTCGAGCATCTATCCCATTCGCCATGACCACTACGGGATGCCCGAGGCGCCTCGCCATGCCCACTCGGTCGGCGGCCTCCTCGAAATTCCTGCCACCACCTTGCGATTCCTGAACCGCAACTGGCCGGCAAGCGGCGGTGGCTATTTCCGCCTGATGCCTTATGGCCTGTCGCGCTGGATGCTGCGCCGGATCAATCATGTGGACAAGCTGCCTGCGGTCTTCTATTTCCATCCGTGGGAAATCGATCCGGATCAGCCGCGCATTCCCGATATCGGTTCCAGGACACGGTTCCGCCACTACGTCAATATCCACCGCATGGAAGCGCGGCTGCAGCGTCTCCTGGGCGACTTCCGCTGGGGGCGCATGGATCACCTTTTCCTTTCTAAAGCCTGAAGACCGTGCTCAAGATCAGGCATCTCGATCCGGCCAACGCCGCCGCCGCATTGCGTTGGGACGCGTTCGTTTTTTCTTGTCCGGAAGCGACCTTCTTTCATCGTTCGGCCTGGCAGAAGATCATCCAGGAGGTGTTCAGGCATCCCACGCACTTTCTCCATGCCGAGGATGACCGCGGAATCCGCGGCATCCTGCCGTTGGCTCATGTCAATAGCCGGCTTTTCGGCAACGCCCTGGTCGGGTTGCCGTTCGCCGTCTATGGCGGCGTCGCGGCGGTCGATGCCGAGGCAGCCATGGCGCTGGAAAATGCGGCGCAGGATCTCGCTCGCCAGCTCGACGTGGACCACCTCGAGTTCCGCAACCTGACGCCCCGGCATGCGGACTGGCCGACCCAGGATCTATACGTCACCTTCCGCAAGGAAATCCTGCCCGATATCGAGGCCAACATGCTGGCCATCCCGCGCAAACAGCGCGCCATGGTCCGCAAGGGCATCAAGAATGGCCTGGTCAGCACGGTCGACCGCAACACTGACCGATTCTTCCAACTTTTTGCCGATAACGTGCATCGTCATGGCACACCCGCCCTGCCCAAGCGCTATTTCGATGCCCTGCTCCAGGTCTTTGGCAACGATTGCGAAGTACTGACCGTCACTGGTCCCGATGGCCAACTGCTGAGCAGTGTACTGTCCTTCTATTTCCGTGACGAAGTGCTGCCCTATTACGCCGGCGACGACGAAAGCGCCCGCCATCTTGCCGCCAACGACTTCAAGTACTGGGAACTGATGCGCCGCGCTTGCGAGCGTGGCGTCAGGATCTTTGATTATGGTCGCAGCAAGGAAGGCACCGGCCCCTACTCCTTCAAGAAGAACTGGGGATTCGAGCCGCAGCGCCTGCATTATGAGTATTGCCTATACAAGCACAGCACGGTACCGCAGAACAACCCCAACAACCCCAGGTACAGGTTCCTGATCGCCGCCTGGCGACGAATGCCCATCAGACTGGCCAACTGGCTGGGTCCCCATATCGTCCGCAATCTCGGCTGAAGCGCAGATGGCCAACATCCTCTATCTCGTTCATCGCCTGCCTTATCCGCCCAACAAGGGCGACAAGGTGCGCTCCTACAACCTGCTGAAACATCTGGCCGGTCGGCACCGCGTCTATCTCGGCACCTTCATCGACGATCCGGATGACGAACGGCACATTCCCACCGTGCGCGCCCTTTGCGCGGACGTTCATATCGCCAGGCTTGATCCCCGGCTTGCCAGGATCCTGAGTCTGGGCAGCCTGCTCTCCGGAGAAGCCCTCACCCTGGGCTACTACCGCAGTTCCGCACTTCGCGACTGGGTCAACGATACCTGCCAGCGGCGCCACATCGACAGCGCAGTCATCTTCTCCTCGGCGATGGCCCAATATCTGGATGAGCAGCCGCGAATCCCGACGATCATCGATTTCGTCGATGTCGATTCAGCCAAGTGGACCCAGTACGCACCGCGGCATCGCTGGCCGTTGTCCTGGCTTTACCGGCGCGAAGGCAGCCTGCTTCTCAAATATGAACGGCGCATGGCGGCACGGGCATCCCGCTCGTTCTTCGCAACGGACAATGAGGTCGCATTGTTCGCCCAGAAAGCCCCTGAATGCCGGGTGCGCCTGGAGACGATGGGCAACGGCGTCGATGCGGACTATTTCTCTGCCGACGATGCGCGTCCTACCCCCTTCCCTCCCGAGGCACTGCCCGTGGTTTTCACTGGCGCCATGGATTACCTGCCGAATGTCGACGCGGCAACCTGGTTCGCCGCGGACGTCCTCCCCGGCCTGGTGCAGCGCTGGCCCGCAGTGCGCTTCTATGTCGTCGGCCGCAGCCCGGCGGCGGAAGTGCTGGCGCTGGCAAGTGACCGCATCGTGGTCACCGGCACGGTCGACGACGTGCGCCCCTACCTTCAGTATGCCGCCGCGGTCGTTGCCCCCTTGCGCATCGCCCGCGGCATCCAGAACAAGGTCCTGGAAGCCATGGCCATGAGCCGACCGGTCATCGCGTCCGCCGCCTGTGCTGCCGCGGTCGACGCTGTCGCGGGGCAGGAATTGCTGACAGCCACCAGCCCGGAGGAATACGTTGCCGCCATCAGTCAGGCGCTGGAAGCTCCCGAAACCGGAACTGCCTTGGGCAGGGCGGCGCGGCAGAGGGTTGTCGCGCGCTACACCTGGGAAGCCCACATGAAGGTCATCGACCCCTATCTTCCGGCGCCGTCTCCTCGCGAGCCATGATCGAACCGGGAAGTCCCGGGCGCCATTCGCTGTCCTGGGCGCAGGTTCTGCCCCTGCTTTTCGGTTTGATCGTCTGGATATTCTTCTGGTATCGCGATACCGCCCTCGCCATGGTCGCCATCTGGGCTCGCGCCGACACCTACGCCCATGCATTGGTCGTGCCGCCGATCAGTCTCTGGCTGATCTGGCGAAAACGCCACGAATTGTCTTTCCTGCGCCCCGAACCGACGCTGTGGCTCATCCTTCCGCTTCTGGCGGCCACGATCTTCTGGCTGATGGGAGAACTGACCGCGGTCAACGCGCTGACCCAGTTCACCTTTGTCCTCACCCTGCTGCTTGCCACCGTGTCCGCGCTGGGCTTCCGGATCAGCCGCCAGATTGCTTTCCCCCTTGGATTTCTCCTGTTCTGTGTTCCGGCAGGAGACATCATGACCCCGATGCTGATGGAGTGGACCGCGTGGTTCACCGTCCTTGCGCTGCGGGCAACCGGCATTCCCGCATATCAGGAAGGCATGCAGTTCGTCATCCCCTCGGGCAACTGGTCGGTGGTCGAAGCCTGCAGCGGAATCCGCTACATCATCGCCTCGGTCACGGTGGGGACGCTCTTCGCCTATCTGAACTACGTGTCCCTCCGCCGGAGGCTCATCTTCATCGGCGTGTCGATCGTCGTCCCGGTCGTCGCCAACTGGCTGCGCGCCTACATGATCGTCATGCTGGGCCACCTTTCCGGCAACAAGGTGGCCGCCGGTGTCGATCACCTGATCTACGGATGGCTTTTTTTTGGAATCGTCATCACGATCATGTTCGCCATCGGCGCCCGCTGGAGTGAAGCACCAGCGGCCACCAGGCCGGTGGCGCCGCCGCCCATGTCTGCCCCTTCCTCCGCCCCTGCCGCCACGAGGGCATGGATCGTCACCGTCGGCGTTGCGCTCCTTGCCGCCGCCGGTCCACTCGCCTTCGCCGCCATCACCGAGGCGGATCGATCCGCCGCCCCGAACCTCGCCGCACTCGCACTGCCGGCCGAATGGAACGACGCCGAAGCGTTCACCAACTGGAAGCCTGCCTATGCCAACGCTTCGGCCGAACGGCAAGCAGCCTATTGCCGGGAAGAAGAGACGATTGGCCTGTATGTGGGCTACTACCGCAATCAGGACTACCAACGCAAACTGGTCACGTCAACCAATGTGCTGGCCGCGAGCAGCGACCCCGTGTGGTCGGTGGTCTCCCAAAGTCGTATGGAGGTCAGTGTGGACGGCGTGCCGGCAGGCATCCGGACCGCTGAACTGTCGAGCAAGGACATCGCTGCCAGCCGCCTCGTCATCTGGCAGTGGTACTGGATCGACGGCCAACTCACAGCCTCCGACATCGACGCGAAACTGCTGACCGCACTCTCGCGCCTTCGCGGGCGCGGCGATGATTCGGCGGTCATCATTCTCTATGCTCCCAAGGAGTCGGCCAACGAGGCCCTTCCCGCCTTCGCCATGCAGGCGATCGGCCCCATCAATCAGATGCTCGATGCCACCCGCGCAGCCCGATGAAGAGCGACCCGCGCCCACTTGTCGCCCATGTCATGTACCGCTTCGACACCGGCGGTCTCGAAAACGGCGTCGTGAACCTCATCAACCACATGCCGGCCGACCGCTATCGCCATGCCGTGATCGCCTTGACGGTGGTCACCGACTTCCGTCACCGCATCCAGCGCGACGATGTCGAGTTCATCTCGCTGAACAAGGCGCCCGGTCATGGCATCTGGCTTTTCCCCAAGCTGTTCGCCCTCTTCCGCCAACTGCGCCCTGCCATAGTCCACAGCCGCAACCTGGCCGCACTGGAAACGCAGTTGCCGGCGTGGGCTGCCGGCGTTCCGGTCCGCATTCATGGCGAACACGGACGTGATGTGGGAGACCTCGATGGATCGAACGTCACATATCAGCGCGTTCGCCGTTTCTATCGGCCATTCGTGAATTATTACCTGGCCCTGTCGCGGGATCTCCGCGAATATCTGACCACCCAAATCAAGGTCCCGGAAAACAAGGTGCTACAGGTATACAACGGTGTCGATACCGATCGTTTCCATCCCGTCGGGCTCGACCATTCGATCCCCGGTTGCCCCTTCTCGCGCCACGACCACTGGATCGTCGGCACGGTTGGCCGCATGCAGACGGTGAAGGATCAGCCCATGCTGGCACGGGCGTTCATCCGCGCTCTGGAAATCGACTCCAGCCTTTCCCGGCGCCTGCGCCTGGTCATGATTGGCGACGGACCGCTGCGCGCGGAGTGCAAACAGTTGCTCGACGCTGCACAGATCAGCGATCTCGCCTGGCTGCCCGGGGAGCGCAACGATGTCGCGGCGATCATGGGCGGACTCGACTGTTTTGTTCTGCCATCGCTCGCCGAGGGGATTTCCAACACCATCCTCGAAGCGATGGCTTGCGGCTTGCCGGTAATTGCCACCGACGTCGGAGGAAATGCCGATCTCGTTGCTTCCGCCATCACCGGCCAGATCGTCCCGGCGGGCGATCCGGAGACCATGGCCCAGCAGATCGTCCGCTTCGCCAACGCTCCAGAACATGGAAGACGCATGGGGCAGCTCGGTCGCGAGCGCGTGGAAGAAAGTTTCAGCATGAACGCGATGGTGGCCGCCTATCTCGGCGCCTATGACCAACTGCTGGGCCGCTGCGGCGTGACGGCATGAACGGGAACAGGAAGTAACGGCACATGTGCGGCATCACCGGAATATTCGACACCCGAGGCAAACGCGAAATCGATCGCGCGGTCCTGCACCGCATGAACGAATCACAGTTTCACCGCGGCCCGGACGAAGGCGGCGTGCATGTCGAGCCCGGCGTCGGGCTCGGCCATCGCCGGTTGTCCATCATCGATCTCTCGACCGGCCAGCAGCCGCTCTACAATGAAGACCAGACGGTCTGCGTCGTTTTCAACGGGGAAATCTACAACTACCAGGAACTCATCCCCGAACTGCAGGCGCTGGGCCATGCCTTCCATACCCGCAGCGACACTGAGGTCATCGTCCACGCCTGGGAATCCTGGGGCGAAAACTGCGTCGATCGCTTCCGCGGCATGTTCGCCTTCGCCCTCTGGGACCGCAACCGCGAGACCCTCTTTCTTGCCCGCGACCGCCTCGGCGTCAAACCGCTTTTTTACTCCCTGCTCGACGACGGCACCTTCCTCTTTGGTTCCGAACTCAAGTCGCTGCTCGCCCACGGCGGCCTCAAACGCGAAATCGACCCCTGTGCCGTCGAGGAATACTTCGCCCTCGGCTATGTCGCCGAACCGCGCGCCATCTTCAAGCAGGCCAGGAAGCTGCCGCCGGCGCACACGCTGTTGCTCCGCCGCGGCCAGCCCGCAGGGGAGCCGCGCGAGTACTGGGATGTCCGCTTCACCCTCGATAATCCGATCAGCGATGCCGATGCCTGTGCCGAACTCACCCACCGTCTCGAGGAATCCATTCGCCTGCGGATGATCTCCGAAGTCCCGCTCGGCGCCTTTCTTTCCGGCGGCGTCGATTCCGGTGCCGTTGTCGCGATCATGGCCGGGCTCTCGAATGCTGCGGTCAACACGTGTTCGATCGGCTTTTCCGACCCGGCATTCAACGAATCCGAATTCGCCAGGATGGTCGCCGACCGTTACCGGACCAATCACTATCTCGACATGGTCGAGAGCGACGATTTCGACCTCATCGACACCTTGGCCAGGCTCTACGACGAACCCTACGCCGACAGTTCGGCGATTCCCACCTACCGTGTCTGCCAACTGGCGCGCAAGCACGTCACCGTGGCGCTTTCCGGGGACGGGGGCGACGAAAGTTTCGGCGGCTACCGCCGTTACAAGCTGCACCTGATGGAAGAAAGGATGCGCTCGGCCCTGCCGCTGAGTTTGCGCCGCCCGTTCTTCGGCGCTCTCGGCAAGCTCTACCCCAAGGCCGACTGGGCGCCCCGCGTCTTCCGCGCCAAGACCACATTCGAAGGCATCGCCCGCACCTCGGTGGAAAGTTACTTTCACTCCGTATCGATCCTGCGGGCACCCATGCGCGACCAGTTGTTCAGCCGGGCACTCAAGTCAGCCCTTGGCGGCTACGATGCCATCCAGGTGTTCAGGCAGCACGCTGCCAGGGCCAATACCGATGACCCCCTGGCATTGATCCAGTACCTTGATCTCAAGACCTACCTGGTCGGCGACATCAACACCAAGGTCGACCGGGCCAGCATGGCCCATTCGCTCGAGGTTCGTGAACCGCTGATGGACCACAACCTGGTCGAGTGGTTGGCCACCCTGGGTTCTTCACGAAAGATCCGCGGCCAGGAAGCCAAGTACCTGCTCAAGAAATCGATGGAACCCTATCTTCCCGGCGACGTACTCTATCGTCCGAAGATGGGCTTCTCGGTTCCGCTCGCCCGCTGGTTTCGCGGTCCGCTCAAGCGACGCGTCGATGACTCGCTGCTCGGTCCTCGTCTAGCCGAAACCGGCTGGTTCAACCGCGAATACCTTCAGCACCTGGTCGACGCCCACAACAACGGCAGCCGCGACTACAGCGCCTCAATCTGGGCGCTGCTGATGTTCGAAGCCTTCCTGCGCAATGTCATGGAACGAGGCGAGTTCACATGATTCGCGCACTCCACGTCCTTGATCACTCGATTCCCCTGCACAGCGGCTATTCCTTCCGCACCGCAGCGCTATTGCGCGAACAGCGCGTACTCGGCTGGGAGACCTTTCACCTCACCTCACCCAAGCAAGGTGAAACATCGGCGTCCGTCGAAGATGTCGACGGGTTGCGCTTCTACCGCACCCCGGCGGCGACGGGCGCACTGGCCAACTTGCCAATCGGCAAGGAACTTCGCCTGATGAAGCAAATGGAAAGACGCCTGGATGAGGTCGCCCGCGAAGTGCGTCCAGACATCATTCATGCCCACTCCCCTGTCCTCAATGCCCTGCCAGCGATCAAGGTGGCGCGCAAACTCGGGATTCCCGTTGTCTATGAAATCCGCGCATTCTGGGAAGACGCGGCGGTCGACCACGGGACCACGACCGAAGGCAGCCTCCGCTACCGCGCCACCCGCAAGCTCGAAACCCGTGCCATGCAGCAGGCGGATCACGTCTTCACCATCTGTGAAGGCTTACGGGCCGACATCCTGACCCGCGGGATTCCGGCCGACAAAGTTACCGTCATTCCCAACGCGGTCGACATCGCCTCCTTCAATCTGGCCAGCCCGCCCGACCCGGGACTGCAGGATAGATGGGGGCTGACCGGCAAGACCGTGATCGGGTTTGTCGGTTCATTCTATGCCTACGAAGGTCTTGACCTGTTGCTGGAAGCCCTCCCCGCCATCATTGAAAAGCAACGCGACATTCGCGTTCTGCTCGTCGGCGGCGGGCCACAGGAAGCCAATCTGCGCCTGCAAGCCGAGAGGCTTGGTCTCACGGAGGTCGTGGTTTTTGCCGGGCGTGTGCCGCACGAAGACGTGAGCCGTTATTACGATCTGATCGACATTCTCGCCTATCCTCGCCACCCGATCCGCCTGACCGAACTCGTCACACCACTGAAGCCCCTCGAAGCAATGGCTCAGGGCCAGGTCTTCGTCGCTTCGGACGTCGGCGGCCACAAGGAACTCGTCGAACACAACAGGACAGGCATCCTCTTCAAGGCTGGAGATCGCGACGCGCTGGCACAAGCGATCGTGGAACTGCTCAGCAATCCACGGCGCTGGCCCGAACTCAGAGCCAACGGCCGCCAGTTCGTGGAAAGTGTCCGCAACTGGCGCAACAGTGTGGCCAATTACCGTGTACCGTACTTGACCCTCACGGGGACCAACGACGATTGAACATTCGGCACGGAACGATTTCTCAACACTCCCAATGCAAATTTCGCGCCCAGCAACGATGTTCCCGTTCCCAACACTTCTTCCGGGATCCCTTCGACCCGTTCACATCGCCGTCGAGACGGGTCTTCGAGTATGGAACACGGTTTTAGCAGGAACGAAATCGGTCGACCCGGTTCCATGGTTTTCGATGACGCCCCCCATGCCAATTCATCGTCTGGATCTGGCCCGGACTGGCAATGCCGGGCGCGTCGTCGATTTTTGAGAAGAACAACCCTTGCAAACAATCTTGGCTGAAATCACATGAAAATCACCGTCGTCGGTACCGGTTATGTCGGTCTAGTCAGTGGCGCCTGTCTGGCTGAAGTTGGCAATGACGTCGTCTGCGTCGACGTCGACCCGGAAAAGGTCCGTATCCTGGAGGAAGGGGGCATCCCCATCCACGAGCCAGGGCTCCTCGAGATGGTCCGCCGCAATGTCGCCGCCGGCCGCCTGCATTTCACCACCGATGTTGAAAAGGCCGTCCACCACGGCACCATCCAGTTCATCGCCGTCGGCACCCCGCCCGACGAAGACGGTTCAGCGGATCTGCAGTACGTCCTCGCCGCCGCCCGCAACATCGGCCGCCTGATGACCGACTACAAGGTTGTGGTGGACAAGAGCACGGTGCCGGTTGGCACTGCCGCCAAGGTGAAGGCGGCCGTTGCCGACGAATTGGACAAGCGCGCGGTCGACATCCCCTACAGCGTCGTTTCCAACCCGGAATTCCTCAAGGAAGGCGCCGCCGTCGAGGACTTCATGCGTCCCGACCGCATCGTCGTCGGTGCCGAGGACGACCAGGCCATCCACCTGATGCGCGCGCTCTATGCGCCGTTTCAGCGTAACCGCGAACGCCTGATCGTCACCGACGTCAAGAGCGCCGAACTCACCAAGTATGCCGCCAACGCCATGCTGGCCACCCGCATCAGCTTCATGAACGAACTGGCCAACCTCGCCGAGGTGCTCGGCGCCGATATCGAAATGGTCCGCCAGGGCATCGGCTCCGACCCGCGCATCGGCTACCACTTCCTCTATCCTGGCTGCGGCTACGGCGGGTCCTGCTTCCCCAAGGACGTCAAGGCCCTGATCAAGACCGCCCGTGATGACGCCAACATCACCCTCCGGGTCCTGACGGCCGTCGAGGAAGCCAACGATGCCCAGAAGCACGTCCTGACGGCCAAGATCAAGGACTACCTCGGAGACCTGAAAGGCCGGCACTTGGCGCTCTGGGGTCTTGCCTTCAAGCCCAACACCGACGACATGCGCGAAGCGCCAAGTCGCGAACTCATCGCTGACCTCTTCGCTGCCGGCGCCACCGTCACCGCCTATGACCCGGTCGCCATGCGCGAGGCGCAGCGCATATACGGCGACGAACCGCGCCTGCAGTATGCCGAGGGGCCGATGGGCACCCTTGCCAATGCCGATGCACTGGTCATCGTGACCGAATGGAAGGAGTTCCGCAGCCCGGACTTCGATGCGATCAAGGCCGCTCTGAAGTATCCGGTGATTTTCGATGGGCGCAACCTCTATGACCCGAAACTCGTACGCAGCGCCGGCATCGAGTATTTCGCGGTTGGACGGTGAGAGATGATTCTGAATCACCATTGCAGCACCTCTGTCACTGCTGGTAAGGCGTAATGGCGCGAGTAATCAAAACCCTCGTCGTTTCTACCCTGTTCCCCAGTTCGGTGCGGCCGGTGTTCGGCATTTTCGTCGAAACGAGGTTGAGGGAATTGCTAAAGTCCGGAAAGGTGCAATCGCGGGTCATTGCTCCAGTCCCCTGGTTCCCATTGACGAATCGGCGATTCGGCGAGTACGCCGAGTATGCGTCCACGCCGCTGGAGGAAGTGCGTCACGGCATTGCTGTAAGTCACCCGCGTTATTTTCTGCCACCCAAGGTGGGAATGAATCTGGCTCCCCACACGCTGGCCTCGTCGATCCTGGCCAAAGCCAGGGAAATCCAGCGTTCCGGATTTGACTTCGACCTGATTGACGCGCACTACTACTATCCTGACGGCGTCGCCGCGGGGATCGTTGCACGTAAGTTGAAAAAGCCGTACGTGGTCACGGCCCGCGGAACAGACCTGAATCTGATTCCGGAGTATCCGCGACCGCGACGCCTGATTCTTGAAACGGCACACCACGCCGCGGCGTCCATTGGGGTATGCAAGGCGTTGATGAATCGCCTGGCTGAACTGGGAGCAGACCCTGCCAAGCTGAATGTGATGCGAAACGGCGTCGACCTGGAGCGCTTTCATCCAGTCGATCAACGCAGCGCCCGTGAATTGCTGAACCTTGGTGATGAACGCATCCTTCTGTCGGTTGGCCACCTCGTCGAGCGCAAAGGACATCACTTGGCGATAGAAGCCCTGACCAGCCTTCCGCAAGACTTCATCCTCGTGCTTGCCGGTTCCGGCCCAGATCTGGGGTCGCTGAAAGCCCTTGCCGAAGCGAAGGGCTTGACCCATAGAGTGCGTTTTGTTGGGCAGGTGGCAAATGAACAACTCAAGTACCTGTACAGTGCCGCCGACGCTTTGGTGCTCTGTTCCAGTCGCGAAGGCTGGGCCAACGTGCTCCTGGAGTCGATGGCATGCGGAACGCCAGCCGTCGCAACCAATATTTGGGGAACGCCAGAGGTCATCAATACGCCCTCTGCTGGTCGATTGATGCACGCGCGAACGTCTGCCGCACTTGTTGAATCCTTGAATGACCTGTTTTCCAATCCTCCTTCTCGCAGGTCGGTGCGCCAACATGCTGAATGCTTTGGCTGGGATGCGACGTCTCAGGCGCAAGTCAATCTTTTCAGAGAGATTGCAAATGCGTGACTTGGTGCTTGCCCCAATAGTTCTGTGGCTTTGCGTCTCAGCACTCCGCCATCCTTGGATCGGGATCATGGGCTGGACATGGATGAGCCTGATGAATCCCCATGCCCACACTTGGCATCTGAACGCCATGCCTGTGGCAGCGGCAATCGCTGGTAGTACCTTGCTCGGCCTGGTTTTCACCAAAGACAGGCGGGATTTCTCAATGACGTCAGAGACCGGCGTCTTGATTGCGTTCATGTTGTGGATGTGCATCACACTCCCTTTCTCCATCAATCCTGATGACAGTTTCCTGATGTGGAGCCGCATCATGAAGATCGACTTGATGGTTCTTGTCAGCATGGTTCTCCTGTATTCCAAGAAGCACTTGCTGACCTTCACTTGGATAGTGGTCGGTTCAATTGGTTTTTACGGGGTTAAAGGCGGCCTATTCACCCTGCTGACAGGCGGTTCATACTTGGTCTGGGGTCCGATGGGCACCTACATCGAGGGAAACAATGAACTGGCGCTGGCGCTGATCATCATTGCTCCGCTGTTCCGCTTCCTGCAGTTGCAACTGGCTTCAAAATGGGCGAAGCGGGCCGTCACCGTAGCCATCCTCCTGTGCGTCGCGGCATCGCTGGGAAGTCATTCCCGCGGCGCCCTGCTCGCCATGGCGGCCATGGGCGTGGCATTCTGGTGGTACGGTGGCCGCCACCTCGGCATGCTGCTTTCCATCCTCGTCGTGGCAATCGCAGGACTGATGTTCATGCCGGAACACTGGTTTGCCCGGATGAGCACCATCAACGAATACCAGACGGATGCATCGGCCATGGGGCGTATCAATGCCTGGTGGATGGCGTGGAATCTCGCGACAGACCGCCCGTTCGGCGGGGGATTCGAAATATACGACTTGAGCACGTTCGCGCTCTATGCTCCGGATCCAGCGGATGTCCATGCCGCGCACAGCATCTACTTTCAGGTCCTCGGCGAACATGGTTTTCTCGGTCTTTTCGTCTTCTTGATGCTCTGGTTTCTCGTCTGGTGGAATGCCGGAAGACTGCGCAGGGAAGGACGGAAGGCACCCGAGACCCAATGGCTGTCCGACCTTGGGGCCATGTGTCAGGTCAGTTTGGTCGGCTATGCTGTGGGCGGCGCCTTCCTGAGCCTTGCCTATTTCGACCTGCCCTACAACATTCTGGTCATGATTGTGGTTGGCAGGCGCTGGCTACAACGCCGGGCATGGCTCGAACCCGCGGAGAGCCAACCCCCCCAAGCAAAGACCAACACGGTGCCAGCATGATGAGTCCCTTAAAATTGGCTTTTCAGATTGTGTGTCCTGGTGGGGATTCCAAACTCAGCATCCTGATCTTCCACCGAGTTCTTGCGGAACCGGATCCCATTTTTCCGGACGAACCGGATGCCCGCCGGTTCGACCAGGTAATGGGCTGGGTAAGTACCTGGTTCAATGTCATACCACTGGATGTTGCGGTCGACGCACTGAGAACACGCAATTTGCCGGCCCGCGCCATGGCAATCACCTTCGACGACGGATATGCCGACAACCGCACCATTGCCCTTCCGATTCTCAAGCGGCACGGCCTTTCGGCAACCTTCTTTATTGCCACTGGCTATCTTGATGGCGGCCGCATGTGGAACGATACGATCATTGAGGCCATTCGCAGCTCCAAGACAAGAAGACTTGAGCTCGACGACATCAAGCAATTTGAAGGAAGCGGGTTGCGGTCTCTCGCGATAGGCTCCGTCCCTGAAAAACGCGCTGCGATCCAGGCGATATTGGGTCAGATCAAGTATCTGCCCTCAAGCGAACGAGAGGTGGCAAGCAGATCGATCGCCGAGCAGTGTGACATCAACCTTCCCGACAATCTGATGATGACATCTCAGCAAGTCGTCGAGATGCGCCGAGCCGGAATGTTGATTGGGGCCCACACCGTATCGCACCCGATCCTCGCACAATTACAGCCGTGCGACGTTCGCAAGGAAATTTCCGGGAGCAAGGTGTTTCTGGAAGGCATTCTGGAAGAAGAAACTTGTCTGTTCGCTTACCCCAACGGAAGGCCCAATGTTGATTTCCAAACAAAGGATGCTTCTATCGTCAAGGAGCTTGGATTCAAAGCAGCCGTATCCACGGCTTGGGGAACCACCGGAACAGATAGCGATTTGATGCAGTTGCCTCGCTTCACACCGTGGGACAAGACCCGCCTTTTCTTTGGGGCACGGTTGATCAAGAATGTCTTCTGTGGTGGTCCCAGTCGTTTGGACAGCCACCGGGGTGGAATAAGCTAAGGCTGGTGCCGGGGTATTGCAGAATCATCTCCTTCCAGTTCGAAGGGATGAGCGTGCACGATCAATCGTGTGGATCAACCGGGCGACTCCTCCGCGTAGCGGCTTCGTTCAGCGACGCGATCCACCTGACTGGCAACAGCCGGCTTGCCGCCTGTTGCCGGCAGATGATCGGGCGCGTTAGCGTCCGCTCTTTCGCGGTTTGACAGTCCCCTGAGGATCGTAAGCCGCTCCTGTGGCTCAAGCTGATCACCGAGCCTCCCTTGCGCCTGGCGCCGCTTTGTATTACCGTTAATACATCAACAATGTCGGGGCTAATGCATGACCACCACCGTTCGCGTCCCCCAGCGTCTGGAGCAGGCGCTGGCGCGCTATTGTGTGGAAACCCGGCGCAGCAAGTCGGAAGTGATCATCGAGTTGCTCGAGCAGCGCTTTGCCGCCGCGCAGCCCGAGAAGACCGCTTACGAGATCGCCTGCGAAACCGGTTTCATCGGCTCGCTGAGCGGCGCGGACGACCTGGCGGACAACGCCAAGACCCGCGCCCGGGACGCCATTGCCCGCAAGCACGGGCGCGCATGAATCTGCTGCTCGTCGATACCGGCCCGCTGGTGGCGCTGGCCAGCAAGCGCGATCGGGCGCATGCGCGGTGCACGGACTTCCTGAAAGCCTATCGCGGGCGCCTCCTGACCACCTGGGCGGTATTGACCGAATTTTCCCATCTCGCCCCCGGCGTCACCGCCGCCTTGCCGCTCTACCAGTGGATCGAACGCGGCGGGCTGGACATCCTGCCGCTCGGCCGCGACGAACTGGTCAGCGCGATCGACTGGATTACCTGCTACGCCGACCGCCCGATGGACCTGGCCGACGCGTCGCTGGTCATCGCCGCGCTGAAGACCGGCTGCACCAACATCTGGACGCTGGACCGTGCGGACTTCGAAACCTGCCGCCTGCCCGGGCGCAAGCATTTCAAGCTGGTGTAAGCGATGAATCCCGAAGACCGCCTGACCACCGAACTCGCCGCGCAGTTGCAGGACATCGCCGCCGCCGGCCTCACCCGCCGCCGCCGTGTGCTCGAATCACCCTGTGGCCGGACTGCCGCGGTCGACGGCAAGAAGGTGCTCAATTTCGCCAGCAACGATTATCTCGGGCTGGCCGGCAACGCCGACATCGCCCGGGCGCTGGCCGACGGCGCGCTGGAGTGGGGCGCCGGCAGCGGCGCTTCGCATCTGGTCAGCGGCCATCTGGCGCCGCATGAAACGCTGGAGCAGGCAATGGCCGCCTTCACCGGCTTCCCGCGCGCGCTGACCTTCTCCACCGGCTACCTCGCCAACCTCGCCATCGTCCCGACCCTCGCCGCGCGCGGCGCAATGATCTTCTCGGACAAACTGAACCACGCCTCGCTGATCGACGCGATGCAACTGGCCAAGGCCGGCGGGGCCAACCTCCAGCGCTACCCGCACTGCGACATGGCGGCGCTGGAAAAATTGCTGGCGGTGAGTGAAGCGCCGAACAAGATCATCGTCAGCGACGCGGTGTTCAGCATGGATGGCGACCTCGCCCCGCTGCCCGCCCTGTTCGCGCTGGCCGAGCGCCACGAGGCCTGGCTGGTCATCGACGACGCGCACGGTTTCGGCGTGCTCGGGCCGCAGGGCCGTGGCAGCCTCGCCCACTTCAACCTGCCGTATCACCCGCGCCTGCTGCTGATGGGGACGCTCGGCAAGGCGGCCGGCGTCGGCGGCGCCTTCGTCGCCGGGTCGCAAACGGCGATCGAATACCTGTTGCAGAAGGGACGGACCTATATTTTCACGACCGCCGCGCCGCCCGCCGTCGCCTGCGCTTTGGCGAAGAGCCTGGAAATCATCGAACACGGCGACGCCCGGCGCGCCAATCTGTTCGCCCGCATCGGCCAGTTGCGCGACGGACTGGCCGGACTGCCGTGGCGCCTGCTGCCGTCGGCCACGGCCATCCAGCCGCTGATCGTCGGCGAGAACGCGGCCGTGCTGGCGCTGTCGACCGCGCTCTGGGAGCGCGGACTTTGGGTGCCGGCGATCCGTCCGCCGACCGTGCCGCAGGGTACCGCACGGCTGCGCATCTCGGTCTCGGCGGCGCACACGGCAGACGACATCGACCACCTGATTCATGTCATCAAGGAACTGGCTTGAGCGCTCCTTTCGTATTCCTTCCCGGCTGGTGCGTCGGGCGCGGCCCGGAACTCGCCGCGGTCGACGCGCTGCACGGGACGATCATCGACCTGCCCGGCTACCGCGATGCGCCGCTGATCGCCGACTTCGAAGCGGCGGCCGATGACATCGCTTCCCGCCTGCCGCCGGTGACCCACCTTGGCGGCTGGTCGCTCGGCGCCCAGCTGGCGCTGGCCATCGCCGCACGCGCCCCGGACAAGGTCGGCAAGCTGGTGCTGATCGCCGGCACGGCATCCTTCGTGCAGCGCGCGGGCTGGCCACACGCGATGCCGCCGGAGATGCTGGCCGAGTTCGCGACCAATGTCGCCACCGACATCGAAGCCATCCTGCCGCGCTTCGTCGGCGGTTTCAACCGCGGCGACGCGCGCGCCAGGGAGGTCACGCGCACCCTGCTCGACCTCGCCGACCCGCTGCCGCCCGCCGCCACGCTGGCCACCGGGCTGGGCTGGTTGCGCGACGTGGACATGCGCCCGCTCGCGCCGCTGGTCAGGGCGCCGACCCTGCTGGTCCACGGCGCCAACGATCCGCTGATGCCCCTGCCCGCCGCCGAGGCGCTGGCGGCGCTGATTCCCGGCGCACGCCTCGCCGTCTTCGCCGATTGCGCCCACGCCCCGTTTATTTCCAGACCGGAAGAGTTCCTCGATCGGGTGCAAGCCTTCCTGAATGAGTAGACCTTCCAAGGCGCGCATCCGCAATTCCTTCGAGCGCGCCGCGCCGACCTATGACGCCGCCGCCGTCGTCCAGCGTCGCGTCTGCGCCCGTCTGGCCGCCGGTTTGCCCGCCGCCATCACGGCGCACCACATCCTCGATGCCGGCTGCGGCACCGGCTTCGCGCTGCCGCTGCTGCGCCAGCGCTACCCGGCGGCCCACGCGATCGCCCTCGACCTCGCGCCAGCCATGCTGCGCCGCATCGCCGAACCGTGCTCGCTGCTGGCCGGCGACCTCGAACGTCTGCCGCTGGCCCCAGCCAGCATCGACCTCTACTGGTCCAGCCTGGCCGTGCAGTGGTGCGACCTGCCCGCCGCGCTCGCCGAGGCGCGGCGTGTGCTGGCGGATGGCGGCGCGCTCGCCCTCGCCAGCCTCGGCCCCGCGACCTTCCATGAACTGCGCACGGCATTCGCCGGGATCGATGCGCATCGTCACACCCTCTCCTTCCACTCCCCGGAAGAAATCCGCCACCTGGCGACCGAAGCCGGGTTTGTCGCGGTCGACGTCGGAAAACACACGGAAACCGCCCATTACGCCGACTTCAAATCCCTGTTGCGCGCGGTCAAGGCGATCGGCGCCAACCAGATCGGCGCCGGGCGGCGCACCGCTCTCCTGAGCCGCGACGCCTTCGCCCGCGCCGAACTGGCCGCCGAGGCGTTGCGCTTGCCCGAAGGCCTGCCGCTGACCTACGACGTCCTCACCCTGCACGCCCGCAAATGAGCCAAGCCTACTTCCTGACCGGCACCGATACCGAAATCGGCAAGACCTTCATCACCTGCGCCCTGCTCCACCGCGCCCGCCAGCTGGGCCTGACCGCGGCCGGGATCAAGCCGGTGGCGGCCGGCACCGACGCTGCCGGCAGGAACGACGACGTCGAGCGCATCCGCGCCGCCAGCAACGTCGCTCTGGCGGAAGAAGTCATCAACCCCTACCGCTTCGCCCCGGCCATCGCTCCCCACCTCGCCGCCGCCGAAGCTGGCGTCAGCATCGACTTCGCCCGGATCGCCGCCGCCTGCGCCAGCGCGCGGCGCCAGGCCGGCGTCGTCATCGTCGAGGGCGTCGGCGGATTCCGCGTGCCACTGGATGTCGACCGCGACAGCGCCGATCTCGCCGTCGCCCTCGGCCTGCCGGTCATCCTGGTCGCCGGCCTCCGGCTCGGCTGCCTCAACCATGCCCTGCTCACCGCCGAGGCCATCGCCGCCCGTGGCCTGACGCTGGCCGGCTGGGTCGCCAACACGGTCGACCCCGGCATGGCCCGCGTCGATGACAACATCGCTGCCCTGCGCGAACGCCTCGGCGCGCCGTTGCTCGGCAGCGTGCCACGCATCGCCAGCGGCCGGCCGGCCGCCGCCGCCGCCCGCCTCGACCTGCCCCCCGGCGGTTGACGGCGTGCGCCCGAAAACCGGCACCGGTTATAATCCCCCGCCATGAAACTCCTATTCGACCTTTTCCCCGTCATCCTGTTTTTCGCGACCTTCAAGTACTACGGCGGCAATCCGGAAGGCGCCGCCGCCCTCGCCGGCAGCCTGCTCGGCAGTACCGTGGTCGACGTCAAGCAGGCGCCCATCCTGCTCGCCACCTTCGTCGTCATCGTCGCCACGATGGCGCAGATCGCCTGGGTGCATTTCCGCCACGGCAAGGTGGACAAGATGCTGTGGGTCAGCCTGGCCCTGGTCACGGTCTTCGGCGGCATGACCCTGATCTTTCAGGACGAGACCTTCATCAAGTGGAAGCCGACCATCCTCTACTGGGTGTTCGCCGGCAGCATGGCCTTCGCCGCGCTGGTTCTGAAAAAGAACCCGATCAAGGCGATGCTCGGCGAGCAACTGACCCTTCCCGATCCGGTCTGGGGCAAGGTCAACCTGTCGTGGATCGCTTTCTTTGCGTTCATGGGCGCGCTCAACCTGTTCGTCGCGTTCAACTTTCCGACCGATACCTGGGTCAGTTTCAAACTCTTCGGCGGCATGGGTCTGCTCCTCCTGTTCGTGCTCGGGCAGGGCCTGATGCTGTCGAAATACGTCGAGGAAAAACAGTAGATGCTTTACGTCATCATCGGTGAAGACCACCCGGGGACGCTCGACCAGCGCCTCGCCGCCCGCCCCGCCCACGTCGAACGCCTGCAGGCCCTGCAGGCCGACGGCCGCCTGATTCTCGCCGGCCCCTGCCCGGCCATCGATTCGCCCGACCCCGGCCCGGCCGGATTCTCGGGGAGCATCATGGTCGGCGAATTCGCGTCGCTGGCAGCCGCCGAGGCGTGGGCCGGCGCCGATCCCTATGTCGCCGCCGGCGTCTACGCCAGGGTCACCGTCAAACCCTTCAGGAAGGTCCTGCCCGCGTGAGCGGCGAAACCGTCGAACTGCTGCGCCGGCGGCTGGCGGTGCTGCAACCGCTTTCCATGACCATCGAGGATGAATCGCATCGCCACGCCGGCCATGCCGGCGCCCGGGACGGCGGCCATTACAAAATCACCATAGTCGCCGCCGCCTTCATCGGCCAGAATACGGTCCGGCGCCACCGGGCCGTCTATGCCGCCGCCGGCGACCTGATGCGCGGACGAATTCACGCGCTCAGCATCCGCGCTTTTTCACCCGACGAAGTATAATCGAACGTTCTTTACCCAACACTCAAGGAAAATCGCATGATCAAAGTCTCCCCTCTGGCCGCTCTGCTCGTGGCTGGCGCCCTCGCATCCGCCCCGGGCTTCGCTGCCGACAAGGGCGGCACGAGCTCCGGCGCGGTTGCCACCGTCAATGGCACGGCCATCTCGCAGAACACCTACAACGCCTTCGTCGCCCAGCAAAAGGCCCAGGGCGCGCCGGATTCGCCGCAACTGCAGAACGCCGTCAAGGAAGAACTGATCCGCCGCGAGCTGCTGGTCCAGGAAGCCAGGAAGAAGGGTCTCGACAAGAAATCCGAGGTTCAGGGCCAGATGGAACTCGCCCGCCAGGCCGTCCTGATCCAGGCGTATCTCTCCGATTACGTGCGCGCCAACCCGGTCAGCGAAGACCAGCTGAAGAAGGATTACGAGACGATCAAGGCCAACCTCGGCTCGACCGAGTACAAGACCAGGCACATCCTGGTCGCCACCGAGGATGAAGCCAAGGCCATCGTCGCCAAGCTCGACAAGGGCGAGAAGTTCTCCGAGCTGGCCAAGCAGTCCAAGGATCCGGGCTCCAAGGACAATGGCGGCGAACTCGGCTGGAGCTCGCCGAGCACCTTCGTCAAGCCGTTTTCCGAGGCGCTGACCAAGCTCAAGAAGGGCGAATACACCAAGACGCCGGTCAAGACCGACTTCGGCTATCACGTCATCCAGCTCGAAGACACCCGTCCGCTGACCCCGCCGCCGTTCGACCAGGTCAAGCCGCAGCTGCAGCAGCGCGCACAGCAGCAGCAGGTCGAGCAACTGGTCAAGAAGCTGCGCGAGAGCGCCAAGGTCAATTAGGGCGTGGTCACAGTAAGCGACGGGCTGCGCAAGGGCCTGGCGGGGGGCAGTGCAAGGCGCCGGTCGCGCAGTGCAGTGATCTGCACAAGCGAGCGGCAACGCGGCAATGCGCCCCGCCAGACCCTTGCCCTTCGGGTTTGCCGTGGCGGGCGGTCGCCGGCGTTGCTCGGCTTGGGAATGGAACGACCATTCCCTGCACCTCGCGCCTTGGCGCCCATCCCGCCACGGCAAACGCAGTCCCGCCGGTTACTGTGAACACGCCCTAAGCAACCCCGCAGTCCGCGAGAATGCCCGCCACCCGGCGGGCATTCTTGTTTACGCCACGCCCTTCAGGCAAGCGGACAAGGCGAACATCCAAAAAACTTGACGCAGGTCCACGCCCGAATCGGGCGCCGATGGCCTAATGCGGCACTGATGAACTTCGTCCGCCTCGTCTTCATCGCCGGCCTGGCCGCCGCCCTGCCGGCGTTGGCCGCCCTGCCGCTCCAGCCCTGGCTCGACACGGCGCTGCCGGGCGCCCGCATCCGCCTGCCGCCGGGAACCTACCAGGGGCCGGCGGTCATTTCCAAGCCGCTGACGCTGGAGGGCGACGGCCAGGTCGTCATCGATGCCGGCGGCCACGGCACCGTCCTCACCGTCAAGGCCGACCACGTCACCCTGCGCGGCCTGACCCTGCGCGGCAGCGGCGATTCGCACGACCAGCTCGACGGCGCCCTGATGGCCGAAGGCAGCCACCTGCTGATCGAGGACAACGTGATCGACGACGTCCTGTTCGGCATTTCGCTGCACAAGGTGGGCGACAGCGTGGTGCGCGGCAACCGTATCCGCTCGCGCGCCGTCGATTCCGCCGACCGCGGCGACGGCCTGCGCCTCTGGTACAGCGCCGGCAACCGCATCGAGAACAACGACATCGCGCAGATCCGCGACATCACCGTGACCAATTCGCCGCGCAACCGCTTCACCGGCAACACGATCCGCGATAGCCGGCGCGCCTTCAACTTCCTTTTTGCCCATCGCAGCCTGGTCGACCGCAACCGGCTCGAAAGGAACTCGACCGGCATCATCGCCCTCAATTCCGACGGCCTGACCATCCGCGACAACCGCATCGTGCACGCCATGGACGCCTCGGGCGCCGGCATCGCGCTCAAGGAGACCTCGGCGGCGCTGGTCATCGGCAACGAGATCGTCCATTGCGCGCACGGCATCATGGCCGATTCGCCGCTGGACCCGCTCAACCGCATCGTCTTCCTCGACAACCTGGTCGCCCACAACATCACCGGCATTTATTTCTACGGCGTCAGGGGCGGCCACATCGCCATCGGCAACACTTTCCGCAGCAACCTGTGGCCGGTGGTCGTCATCGGCGACGGCGACCCGCTGAACGACACCTGGCTGGGCAACTACTGGGATGAGTACGAAGGCTTCGACCGCGACCGCGACGGCTTCGGCGACCGACCCCACGAGCTGCTCGCCTACGCCGACCGCATCTGGATCGAAACGCCGGCGGCGCGCTTCTTCCGCAACTCGCCGGTCCTCGAACTGCTCGACTTCCTCGAGCGCCTGGCGCCGTTCTCGGTGCCCGTGCTGATCCTGCGCGACCCGGCGCCGCGCATGGCCCCGCGCCGCCCGATGCAGCCGGCCGGAACCTACAACTGATATTCGGCGCCGCCGCCCTGCATCGCCATGTCCACGACATGCCGCGAGAGGTGCGGGGCGAATAGCGCGATCAGGTCGTAGTCGTGGCGCCGCAGGTAGGTGCCGCGGCGCAGGGCGAGGCGGGTGGTGTTGGATTCGAACAGGTGGGAAGCATCTACCGCCACCAGCCCGGCATCGCGCTGCGCGTCGAACGCCAGCGCCGAAATGATGCCTAGGCCCAGGCCGAGGCTGACATAGGTCTTGATCACGTCGGCGTCGAGCGCGGTGAGCGTGACGTTCGGCGCCGCACCGATGCGCTCGAAGGCGCGGTTGATGCGCGAGCGGCCGGTAAAGGCGGTATCGTAGGTAATCAGCGGCCAGCGCGCGAGTTCATCGAGCGCCAGCGGAAGCGACGCGAGAACGGGATGGCCCTCCGGCGCGATCACGCAATGGCTCCACTGGCGGACCGGCATCGTGATCAGCTGCGGATACTGGTCGAGCGCCTCGGTGGCGATGCCGATATCGGCTTCGCCGGCGACCACCCATTCGGCGATCTGCGTCGGACTGCCCTGGTGCATTTCGAGCTTGATCGTCGGATGCCGCGCGACAAAGTCGCGCACGACGACCGGCAGCGCGTAGCGCGCCTGGGTATGGGTGGCCGCCAGCACCAGGCGCCCGGTCGCTCCGCTGGCGAACTCCGAGCTGGCCCGCTTGAGATTGTCGGCTTCGCGCAGGATGCGCTCGGCGATCGCCAGCACCGCCTTGCCCGGCTCGGTCAGGCCGCTGAAGCGCTTGCCGCTGCGCTCGAAGATCGTCACCCCCAGTTCCTCCTCGAGCAGCTTGACCTGCTTGGAAATGCCCGGTTGCGACGTATACAGAGCCTCGGCCGCCTCCGAAACATTCAGACCCTGGCGCTGGATTTCGACAATGTAACGCAGTTGCTGGAGTTTCATGATCGCCCCAAATAACGAAATATTATAACAATCTAACCCGATATTCTTCTTGATTCAATCCTTGGCTGCTACGATGCACGCCATGGATCGCCTTCACCCCCTTTTCCGCCGTCGGCGCCGTCGTCTCACCGGCATCCGGCTCGCCAGCCACGGCTCCGCCACGGCGCCGGACGACATCCTGCGCCGCCTGCTGGCGCCCATGCTCGTTCCGATCGGCGGCAAGCTGGTCTTTGCTTGAGGAAGTCCGATGTACAAATACGATGCCATCGACCGCCAGCTCGTCAACGAGCGCGTCGCGCAGTTCCGCGACCAGGTCCGCCGCTGGAAGTCGGGCGAGCTGACCGACGACGAATTCCGCCCGCTGCGCCTGCAGAACGGCATCTACGTGCAGCGCCACGCGCCGATGTTCCGCATCGCCGTGCCCTACGGCATGCTGAACTCCACCCAGCTGCGCAAGCTGGCCTTCCTCGCCCGCACCTACGACCGCGGCTACGGCCATTTCACGACGCGCCACAACCTGCAGCTCAACTGGCCGAAGATCGACGACGTGCCCGACATGCTGGCGCACCTGGCCGAGGTCGAGATGCACGCCATCCAGACCTCCGGCAACTGCATCCGCAACGTCACCACCGACCCGTTCGCCGGCGTCGCCGCCGACGAAGTCATCGACCCGCGCCCGCTGGCCGAGATCATCCGTCAGTGGAGCACCTTCCACCCGGAATTCGCCTTCCTGCCGCGCAAGTTCAAGATCGCCATCTCCGGCGCCCGCGAGGACCGCGCCGTCACCTGGTTCCACGACATCGGCCTGCACCTGCAGGAGCAGGATGGCGAGGCCGGCTTCCGCGTCATCGTCGGCGGCGGCCTCGGGCGGACGCCGATCCGCGGCCGGATCGTCTGCGAATTCCTGCCCTGGCGGCACATCCTCACCTATTGCGAAGCCATCCTGCGCGTCTATAACCGGTTCGGCCGGCGCGACAACGCCTACAAGGCGCGCATCAAGATTCTCGTTCAGGCGCTCGGCGTCGAGGAGTTCGCCAGGCTGGTCGAAGCCGACTGGGCGCATCTCAAGGACGGCCCGGGCACCCTGACGCAGACCGAACTGGATCGGGTCGCCGCCCACTTCACGACGCCGGCCTGCGCGCCGCAGGCGGCGGTCGAACTGCCCGCCGAAAAAGCCTTCCGCAGATGGGTCGACCGCAACACCCGCCCGCACAGGATCCCCGGCTACGCCGCCGTCACGCTGTCGCTGAAGCCGCACGGCGTCGCCCCGGGCGACATCACCTCCGCGCAGATGGAAGTCGTCGCCGGCCTCGCCGACCGCTACAGCTTCGGCGAACTGCGCGTCAGCCACGAGCAGAACATCATCCTCGCCGACGTCCGGCAGGCCGACCTGTACGAAGTCTGGCAACAGGCGAAAGCCGCCGGCCTCGCCACCCCCAACATCGGCCTGCTGACCGGCATCGTCTGCTGCCCCGGCGGCGATTTCTGCGACCTCGCCAACGCCAAGTCGATCCCCATCGCCAACGCCATCCAGGCCCGTTTCGACGACCTCGACTACCTGTTCGACATCGGCGAGATCGACCTCAACATCTCCGGCTGCATGAACGCCTGCGGCCACCACCACGTTGGCCACATCGGCGTGCTCGGCGTCGACAAGAACGACGCCGAGTTCTACCAGGTCACGCTCGGCGGCCACCAGGGCAACGACGCCAGACTCGGCAAGGTCATCGGTCCGTCGTTCTCGGCCGGCGAAATGCCCGACGTCGTCGACAAGATCATCAAGGTGTACATCGAGAACCGCCACGCCGACGAGCGCTTCCTCGACACCTTCGATCGCATCGGCATCGACCCGTTCAAGAACCGCGTTTACGAAGGCCGCGCCCATGGCCAGGCCCGGGCCGCCGAACTGGAGGCCGCATGATGGCCCAACTGATCACTCGCCAGACGGTTGCGGTCGACCCCTGGAAGACCCTCGAACTGGCCGAAGGCGAAACGCCGGAGGCGGTTGCCCTGCCGCCCGGCGACGTCATCTTCCCGTTCGCCGTCTGGCGCGCGCGCAAGGACGAGATCATCGCCACCCACAAGCGGATCGGCCTGCTGCTGCAACCCGACGAGCGCGTCGAGGACATCGCATCCGACCTCGACTACTTCATCGTGATCGCCGTCAACTTCCCGAAATTCGTCGATGGCCGCGGCTACTCCAGCGCCAGCCTGCTGCGCCAGCGCTACCACTACCAGGGGGAACTGCGCGCGGTCGGCGACGTCCTGCACGACCAGCTCTTCTACATGCGGCGGGTCGGCTTCGACGCCTACGCCCTCAAGGGCGACAAGGACGCGATCCACGCGCTCGAGCACGGCTTTTCGACGTTCAGTGACCACTACCAGACCTCGACCAGCCAGCCGCAACCGCATTTTCGCCGGCGCACCGCCTGAAGCGATGACATCGGGCCTCCTCACCGTCACCCCGGAGCTGTCGGCCAGCGTCGCAACCCGGACCTTGACGGCCAGGGCGCTGCTCGCCGGCATCGCCCGCGACTTCACCCCAGCCGCCTTCGCCAACAGCCTGGGCGCCGAGGACATGGTGCTGACCGACCTGATCGTCAAGTCCGGCCTGGCGATCGAGATCTTCAGCCTCGACACCGGCCGCCTGCCCCTCGAAACCTACGACCTGATGGCCGGCGTCCGGCAGCACTACGGCCTCAAGCTGAAAATCTTCTTCCCGCAGGCGTCGACCGTGGAAGACTACGTCCGCAGCCACGGCATCAACGCCTTCTACGAGTCGGTCGACCTGCGCAAGGCCTGCTGCCACATGCGCAAGGTCGAACCGCTGCAGCGCGCGCTGGCCGGCAAGCGCGCCTGGATCACCGGCCTGCGCGCCCGGCAGGCCGCCACCCGCGACGGCCTGCCGATTCGCGAGTACGACGCCGGCAACGGCCTGGAGAAGTTCAACCCGCTCGCCGAGTGGAGCGAGAAGGAAGTCTGGACCTACATCAAGCAGAACGCCGTGCCCTACAACGCGCTGCACGACAAGTTCTACCCGAGCATCGGCTGCGCCCCGTGCACGCGCGCCATCTCGCCCGGCGAAGACATCCGTTCCGGCCGCTGGTGGTGGGAAACGCCGGAATCCAAGGAGTGCGGGTTACACGTCAAGGCGTGACATCCGGCGTTCAGCGCAGGCTAACCTCGCGCCAGGAAGGTAGCGTGAAGGCGCCGGGCCAACGCCTCCGTCTCCCTTGGCCGCATTCTTCCCTGTAGGCATCCATGACCCCTGCTGTCAGGGAAGCCTGATGTCGAAGCAGGCTGTCTTCTGCTATCGTCTGAACGATATGTCCCTTGAATGGGCAAACCGCTTGTTCGTTTCGAATGGCTCAGCTGTGAAACGTATCGTGATTGACCCAGACACCCCGGACGATGGGAACCGCCATGACGGATCGTTGGCCAAGCAACGCCCGGTCGTCCGATATCGCATGCAGGCAGTTGAAACCCCAAATGGGTGACTCCGATAGCAACCCTTCCCTGATCAGGCTGTATGGACGCCTTGCCCGATCCGGCGCCCTCGCTGTCGCCTGCCTCGGTGCGGTGGTTCTGGCCGGCTGGAAACTGGACATCGGCATCCTGAAGAGCGTGTTGCCGGGATGGGCGACCATGAAACCCAACACGGCTCTCGGTTTTCTGTGCTCGGGGATCGCACTGTTCCTGGTTGGCCGATCCGCGGTCAACACCGGATTGCGACTGGCCGGAGCCGCCCTCGCCATGGCTGTCACCGTGCTGGGAGTCCTGAGCGTCGGCGAATATGTCTGGAAGGTCGATTTCGGCATCGACGAACTCCTGTTCGCGTTTCCTGCCGGATCGTCCGGAAACGAAGCCCCGGCGCGCATGTCCCTGGCGACGGCAACCGCGTTCTCCGTCACCGGGCTGGCGCTCGCCTGCCTCGGCCATCGCCGGCGTATTTTTCTCCTTCAGGCCGCCGCGTTGTCGGGCGCCATGATCGGCATCCTGGCCATCCTCGGCTATGCATACGGGGTCGACGCACTTTATGGAATCGGCGCCTACTCGACAATGGCGCTACACACGGCGGCCGGGTTCCTGGCCATCAATATCGCCACGCTGCTGGCAACACCGCAGCACGGCCTGCTGGCCGTGATCACGAGCAGGACGAGCGGCGGCATGATGGCCCGCCGACTGCTGCCGCTATCGCTCGTCGCCCCTTTTGCCATTGGCTGGGTGCTGGTCGCAAACCTGAATCGGGAACCTGTCGGATCGCAGTTTTCGATTGCGCTGCTGTCCCTTGCCTACGTCGTGCTCTTCTCCGCCCTGGTCTGGCGCACGGCCAGCGTACTGCGCGCCGGCGATCTGGCCCGCTGGGACGTCGAAAAGGCACGACAAGAGAACCAGGCGCAACTGTCTGGGATCATCGACTCCGCCATGGACGCCATCGTCATGATCGATGACGCTCATCGCATCACGCTCTTCAATCGCGCGGCAGAACAGATGTTCGGCCGCAAGGTCGACGACATGCTGGGGCAACCTCTCGATGCGCTGATTCCGCAGCGCTACCGCGAAAGTCGCGGGCAACAGATCCGGCTTTTCAGCTTGACCGGCGCCACCAACCGTCGGATAAACGGGCCCGGAAATCTTTCCGGATTGCGCGCCAATGGGGAAGAGTTCCCCATCGACGCTTCGATCTCGCAACTCGACGTCAACGGCGCCAAGCAATCGATCGTCATTCTGCGTGATGTCACGCAGCGTGTCAGGGCCGAACAGGCGTTGATGGAAAGCAGGCGCCAGTTGACCCTGATGATCGAACAGGCGCCGATCGCCATCGCCATGTTCGACCGCGACATGGACTACATGGCGACCAGCGACCGCTGGCTGGCGGACTATGGCGCCGGTCTGGCGACGCTGGCCGGACGCAACCATTACGAGGTCTGGCCGGATATTTCGGAAGCGTGGAAACAGGTGCATCGTGACGGAATGGCCGGAATCGTCACGAGAAAGGAGTCGGACCTGTGGATAAGATCCGACGGGAGCAGAAGGTGGTTGCGCTGGGCGGTCCATCCCTGGAAGGCGGACAATGGCTCGATCGGCGGCATCATCATTGTTTCTGACGACATTACCCATTACAAGCTCGCCGAATTGGCGCTCCGGGCCAGCGAGAATGATCTCAATCGCGCCCAGGCCGTCGGCAACATCGGCAGTTGGCGCCTTGACGTCCGGAACAATGAAATGACATGGTCCAGTGAAGCGCACCGAATCTTCCGAATTGCCGAAGGCACGCACCTGACCTACGAAACCTTCCTTGGTTGCGTTCACCCGGACGACCGCGCCTATGTCAATCGGATGTGGCAGGCCGCACTGTCAGGCAAGCCCTACGATATCGAGCACCGCCTGCTTGTCGACGACAAGGTTCTCTGGGTGCGGGAAAGGGCGGAACTTGAATTCGACGATCAAGGACACGTTGTCGGCGGCTTCGGCATAACCCAGGACATCACTGGACGACGGCGGATGGAAGAGTTGCTCAAGAAGGCCAATGAGCGGCTGGCGGCGGTCGCCGCCGAACGCGCGGCGAATCTGCGCGAGCTTTCCAGCGCATTAACCCTGGCCGAACAGCGGGAACGCGACCATCTCTACGAGCTGTTGCACGACCACGTCCAGCCGCTTCTGATCGCCGTCCGCCTCGGACTGAGCGGGTTGGGAGCACACAGCCCGCAACAGCTCATGTTGCAGAACGTGAGAGAAACGATCGAGCTGATTTCCCGGGTCATCCAGACCTTGCGCACGCTCAGCATCGAACTGAGCCCGCCCTTGATCCGCGAACGCGGGCTGGTTCCCGCGCTGGAATCTCTTGGTCGCCGGTTCCGGTCGAATTACGGGCTTGCGGTGGAACTGACGCATGGCCCGGACACGGAACCCGCCAGCATGACCATCAGGCTGCTTTGCTTCAATGCGGTGCGCGAGGCGCTGATGAATGTGGTCAAATATGGCGGAACCCAGGAGGTCACGCTCGACCTGCAACGCGAGGAACCGGACATGTTGCGGATCGTCGTGCGCGACCGCGGGGCCGGCTTTGATCCGGAAGGGGAACCCGGGGGTTCCGGCCTGACAAACTTCGAACGGAAATTGGGCATGGTCGGGGGCAAGCTGTCGGTCGAAAGCTCTCCGGGAGGCGGAACCACCGTGACGCTGCGCGCGCCTCTGGAGACCGTTCAGGAGTCGGGACTCGCGCCAGAAAGCGGGAACGGCAGGGAACGGGCAGCCCGTGGCGACGCGGGCGCGGTTTATGAGGTGACAGGGTGACTCAAGACAAGGAATGCGGGGGCACGGTTCGAATTCTTATCGTCGACGACCATGCCGTCGTCGGCGGCGGCTTGAGACAGTTTCTTGGCAGCGTCGGCGGATTCGAAATTGGCGGCGAGGCACGAACCGGGGCGGAAGCGCTGGCCAGGATCAAGGACGAGCACTGGGACTTGCTACTGCTCGACATCGGCTTGCCCGACATGAACGGGATCGAGGTGCTCAAGCAGGTCAAACGCAATTGTCCACAATTGCCGGTCCTGGTTTTCAGTATGTATGCCGAGGACGATTATGCATTGGCGGCGCTCGACGCCGGCGCCGTCGGCTATCTGCCGAAGGATAGCGCGCCCGACGAAATCCTCGCCGCAATTCGTCGCGCCAGCGCGGGCGAGCGCTATTTGAGCCCGATGCTGGCTGAAAAGTTGTTGAACGGAACGGTGCTCTCGGCCAGGAAGCTTCTCCATGATGCCCTTTCCGCGCGTGAGTTCGAAGTCATGCGCATGCTGAGCCAGGGTTTGTCGCTGACCGAAATTGCCGAGTGCCTCCACCTCAGTCCCAAGACGGTCAGCACCTACCGGGCGCGCATTCTGGAAAAGCTCGGGCTCCGGCATAACGCCGACATCACCCGCTACGTTCTGAAGCACAAGATCGCGCAGTAATCGGTGCCGGCCATGTAGGGATTTTCCTACATGCGAAGCGCGTGGTGCTTACGCAAGTTCCGCCGTTGACCGCTTTCGCGGCGGAATCGAATGAGGGAGCATTTGAACCGGATCAGCAGGATCGATCCAATCATTTGACCCCACCCATTCTGCGAGATAGACACCATGAACCACAAATTTGACAGCTTCACGCAGGTTGCCGATTCGGCACGCAAGCTCTGTTCCGCCAGCCTGGCGGGTTCCGAGGAACTGATCTGCTTCCAACTGGAATGCGCCGAAGAATTCTTCAACCGCAATTGCAGGCAGTTGCGGGTGGCCCTGGACCAGGCGGGCGAATTGCATGCAGCGGAGCAATGGCCAAGCGCAGTTCACAACGGAATCGAAGGCGCAAACGCACTGTTTCGCGATACGTTCGTTTCCGCCATCGACTACCAGATGAGGTCGTTCCGGTTGCTGCAGAAAATTGCCATCGACACGCAGGAGATATGGTCAGACTCCGTCAGCGGGCAAGTGGCCGCCAGGCAACCGATCGGTGCCTCCAGCCAACGAGGCGGCAAGACCATTCCCCTGCGCCAGTCGGCTGCGGCGTGACCTGATCGTAACGGATCACGCTGTGGCGCAACCATGCCATGGGTGAGCAATGGCCCACCCCGACCCCAACAGCGATTTCATCAGACGAGGATGCTCGTCCCCGCAAAGGGGACAAAACCTCTACAAGGAGAGTTTCATGGCTTATGAAACCAGTGGTGGAGACTGCAATGAAAACCACGAGCAGTTCGTTCAACGGGCCAGTCGCGTATTCCCGTCGGATAGCGTCCGCGCCTGGGGGCGGATAGAACGGGCAGTGTTCAATCACCTGTTTGAGCAACTGATTCGGCACCGCAGTTACAGCGAGATCAGCAACGCGATGCTGTACACCTGTCGGGATGACATGAACTACATCGTCCACCGGCTCAGGAGTTACTGATTTCAGGTCCGTTGCTTCCGGACCGACGCAGCCCAGCGGTGTGTCGGGTCCGGGGCTATTACTCGCGTCAAGGCTGGCAGGAGGAACTGGAATGAGCATTTGGGCAGTTGTTGGCACCATTGGCGATTTGTATGTCGCCACGTTGAGCGACGGTCGCATTGTCGAGGACTCCGATCTGCGCCTGTTGGCGATAGCCCTGAACAGGGCGGGCGTACCGTCGAAAGACGTTCATTTCGAATGGCGCGCCCGCGAGCGAATGATGACTGCCGGCCAGAAAGTTGCCTTGCACGCCACCATTCGAACCGTGGAATGCGAACAGCCCGGAACTGGTTGCCGAATGACGGCGGGCAATGCCGTTACAGGATAGTAGGCAACCTCGACAGTTCCGACCTCGCGTAGTTTCGCAGCAAGGAAATATTCCGCCGAACGGCAGCGCCACAACTCCCGACATCGCGAACGATCACACCGGCCCGAGGCTCTCCTCGACGCCGGGATGGACATTGATCGCCTGCACGGCGGCACTTCCGTGTCGTCCGACAAATTGAGAAGCGGATCATCGGCGGCAATGGACATCAAAGAAGGCGACGAAGGCGAGGGCCGCGGCTGCGACAATTCCGGGTAGAGAACGCATCACGGTGACCATGATCTTCATGACTGACCTCTTGTAGCGATGTGAGTCTGCCGGTCGGGTTGCCGGCGTGAACGGCCTGCCTCCAGCGGACCTGATCGATTCCATTAATCTGTTGTAGCCAGCGGCATATAGATGGCAGAATCGCGCTTTCAACCACAAGAGGAGGAGTACCGATGAACAAGGCCGAACTGATTGAAGCGCTATCCGCACGTGCAGAACTGTCGAAGGCGCAGGCTGCGAGTGCGATCGATGGCCTGGTCGATATCATCACCGCGGCAATTACCAAGGGCGAGTCTGTCGCGCTGATCGGCTTCGACACCTTCAAGTCGGTCATGCGTGTGGCCCGCGAAGGCCGTGACATGGCCAGCGGCGAAAAACTCAAGAAGGCAGCGGCCAAGTTTTCCAAGCTCTCGGGCGGAGACATCCTGAAGGCGGTCCTGGTGAGCAAGAAGGCCGAGGAGGAGAAGGAGACCGAAAAGCCCGCCGCCGCCAAGCCCGCCGCCGCCAAGCCCGCCGCCGCGGAACCCGCCGCCAAGTAGAACCGACCGGGCGATCGGTCAGAGAAGAGCGGCCTGCGGGCCGCTCTCTTTTTGTACGCAACGCGGCATCCGCGCCATGCAGCAGTCCGGGGGATCGGGTCAGCCGGCATTCACCGGCCGGCCGGGTCCAACAACAACGCGACGGACCATGACCGATGCTTGCTCAGGCTCCGTCGCCAGCGGCCAGCGGTGCCAGGCTGGCGGGCATCGCGCGTACCGGAAAGCGCCGCCGGGGGGCGGCAACCCGCTTCCGGGTCTCAGGCGGCGGCGCGCAGACCCCCGCGGGAATGGCGGACCTGCGCATCCGCGTAGCTCTCCGGTCTCGCCTCCCTGGCTTCCTTCCCGGACTGCTTTCCCGCTTGCCGCGCCTCCCTCCGCGCTTGCTTCGCGGCCCGCCGGGTTTCCCTTTCGGCTTGCCTGCCGCTCCGCCTGTCCTGCTTCCGGGCTTCTTCCCGCGCCTTCCCGGCTTTCTTCTTGCCTGCCTTGGCTTGGCCGGCAACGCTTTCCCCGGGAAGGGCTGCCACCGTTGCATTGCCCAGGAGCCGGGAGATCTGCGCCGCCTTCAACTCTGCCATGGCAGCGGCCAGCGCAGCGGTCAGGTCCGGGATGCTCGGAGCGTTCCCCGGACTCCTCGCCGAGCCCTTTTTCTCGATCCGCTTGGTGACCTCTTTCGCGGGGTTGGAACGTTTGTGTGCTTTCTTCGTCATGATCGACAGATCTCCTGAATCGGAATTTGGAACTTCGTGAATCGCGCCGGGTCGCCCGGCCCGCCTTCCCGGCCGGCCTGGTCCCTGGAACGGGAGAACGCTCAGACCAGGCCGAGGCTCTCCGCGACCCCGAGATGAACGTTCATCGCCTGCACGGCGGCGCCCGAGGCGCCCTTGCCCAGGTTGTCGAGGCGGCCGACGACGAGCATCCGTTCGTCGTTGCCGAAGACGAAAAGGTCGACGCGGTTGCTGTCGTTGCTGCCCTGGACATCGAAGAAGCCGCCCTCGGTGTTGGCCTCGAGATCGAGCGGGGCCACGCGGATGAAGGGTTCGCCGGCGTAGTAGTCGGCCAGCAGCTTCCGCACGCCGGCCGGGCCGGCCTTGCGGGTGAATTGCCGCGGGTGCAGGAAGACGCTGACGGCGAGGCCCTTGTAGAACGGCCCGACGATGGGCTGGAAGATGGGCGCCGCGGTCAACCCGGTGTAGGCCTGCATTTCCGGCAGGTGCTTGTGCGTGAGGGCGAGCGCGTAGGGGCGCGGCGTGTCGATGCGGGCCGGGCTTTCGTAGTGCGCGATCATCGACTTGCCACCGCCGGAATAGCCGGTGATGGAATTGGCCGCCATTTGCGTGTCGACCGCGACAAGGCCGCTGGCGACCAGCGGCCTGAGCGCCAGGATGAAGGCGGAGGCGTGGCAGCCGGGGTTGGCGATGCGCTTGCTGGCGCGGATCTTCGCGCGCTGATCTGGCGCGAGTTCGGGCAGGCCGAAGGTCCACGCCGGATGGACGCGGTGCGCGGTCGAGGCGTCGATGATGCAGGTGTCCGGGTTGTCGACCAGGGTCACCGATTCCCTGGCCGCATCGTCCGGCAGGCAGAGGAATGTAACATCGGAAGCGTTGATCAGGCGCTTCCTCTCGGCGAGATCCTTGCGCTTTCCGGAATCGATCTTCAGCAGCTCGATGTCGGGGCGCTTGCCGAGGTATTCGTTGATCTGCAGGCCGGTCGTGCCTTCCTGGCCGTCGACAAAAACTTTGTGGGTCATGGGAGATCCGGAGGCGTCGTGTTCTTCGAGAGACGAATTCTGGCAGAAAACGCCGGCGGCGCGGAAGTGGCGTCCCCTCGCCCGGCAATCAGGACGTTGGCGCGCCGGTCAGCCGCACTGGTGAATCTCGACCGTCACGTGCACGATTTCCTCGTGAACCGCCAACTGCTCGCGGACCCGCGCCGCCGTCAGCGCCGGATCGTGGGTGACGAGGCTGATCGCGCAGGCGTAGGATCCCTTGCCGACGCGCCAGACGTGCAGGTCGGTACAGCGCGTCCCGCTGATCTCCGGCCCGGCTTCGACCGCCTCCCGGATCTCGGACACCACGGGATGATCCATCTCGCGGTCGAGCAGGACCTTGCCGGTGTCGATCATCAGGTTCTTCGCCCAGACGCCGACGAGAAAGGCGCCGACAATGCCCATGACCGGATCCAGCCAGGACCAGCCGTAGAACCAGCCGCCGGCAAGCGCGGCGATCGCCAGGACCGAAGTCGCCGCGTCGGCGACGACATGCACGTAGGCGGACTTCAGGTTGAGGTCGCCGTGGTGATGGTGATCGTGGCCCGCGTGATGGTCGTGCCCGTGGCCGTGGTCATGGTGATCGTGCGCCTTGCCGAGGATCATGGCGCAGACGACGTTGACCGCCAGGCCGATCGCCGCGACGACGAGCGCTTGGCCATAGTGGATCGGTTGCGGCGCAAGGATCCTTTCGACCGACTGGAATAGCATCGACCCCGCGACGCCGACCAGGAAGAGCGCGCTCGTATAGCCCGAGAGGATCTCGATTTTCCACGTGCCGAAAGCAAAGCGCGGGTCGCTCGAATAACGGCGGGCGGCGGCATAGGCGAATGCCGACAGGCCGATGGCGAGGGCGTGCGAGCTCATGTGCCAGCCATCCGCCAGAAGCGCCATCGAATTGAACACGTAGCCGGCAACGATCTCGATCACCATCGTCACCAGGGTGATCCACATCACCAGCCGCGTGCCCTTCTCGGCGGCGGGATTGCCCGTGTCGAAGACGTGGTCGTGCTTCCAGGCAGACAAGTCGTGTGTGTGCATCATCAGCTTCCAGTGTGATCGGGGACCGAACCCTCGAGTTTTCGACGGGGGGCGCCGAGGGGCCGCGGACGAAGCATACCATCAGCCGGCTGGCGGACCGCACTTCCGTCGTCCCCCGGGCGCCCGTTCGTTTCGACTGGCAGACCGCTCCGGCACGGACCGGCGCCGGCAGTCGCGCCCAGCCACCGGCGGCCATTTACCGTGCCGTGGCCTTCCCCAGCACATCGGGCGGGAATTCCGCCCGCCCGGACTTGCTGCCCAGGAACCCGCAGTCAGGGCCTTCGACTCATGAACTTGTTCCGCCGATCCTTGCTCCCGGAGCCTTACGCGTACCGCAATAACCCCAGGTGAAATTCATGAAAGGGGGCGTCAACGTGTCCGGTCGCTGTGCGAAACCTTCAAGCCGGTAGCTGGATTCTCGGCAGCACTGGCGACGCCGGTGCGATTCAGGCGTTCCGGCTGGAAGTCGGCCCATTTGGCCTTCCTGCCGAAAACGATCGGCGTCTTGATCTCGTTGTCCAGGTTGTCGACGAGATAGCCGCCGTTGGTCAGATCGTGCCAGATCAGGACGCCGTACCAGGGCACCAGCGCATCGTAGTTCTGGCGCAAGCCATGCACGCCGACGCGCCAGAGATTGCAGCGCGTGTCGTAGACATCCTCGCCGAGCACCATCCATCTGTCCTCGTCAAGATAGAAGGTGCGCTTGCCGTAGACGTGGCGCATGCCATCCTTCAGCGTCGCCTCGACGACCCAGACGCGATGCAGCTCGTAGCGCATCAGCTCGCTCCTGACGGTGTGCGCATCGACGATGTCCTTGTACTTGATCTTCTTGTCACCGATCCTGTAGGTGTTGTAGGGCACGTACATTTCCTTCTTGCCAGCCAGTTTCCAGTTGTAGCGGTCGGTGGCGCCGTTGTAGGCCTGATACTGGTCGGTCGTGCGCAAGCCTTTGCTGCCATCGGCGAAATGGTCGTAGGCGAGATCCGGTGCGCGCCGCACACGGCGCTGGCCATCGTTGTAGATCCATGCCGTGCGCTGTTCCGAGACCTGGTCGATCGGCTCATGGACCAGTTGGGTCGTTCCTGCGAACATGGCCGGCGCGGTGAAGCGACCGATCAGGGCCAACCCAAGGTTGCCACCCTGCGGAGGGTGGAGACTGGCGGCGGTGACGACGCGGTCAACGCGGCCACCCTTGTAGACCTCGCCGTTGAAGAGAACCACGAGCCAGTTTGCTTCCCGCTCGTAGCTGCCGCCAAGATGGCGCAGGATGTGATTCTGGATCGCTTCCTCGCCGGTCACGGGAACCGAGAACGGCACACTGGAATAGACGCGGCCGCTGATGCAGCCATCCTTGATGACGATCCGCGGGCCTTCCGCCCTGATGACATAATAGGCTGTCTCGGGCAGTGCTGCCGTGCGATGCGACGGATACACCGGCATCCTGAAGTCCGGGTACTTCCCGAGCAAGGCCAGCAGGCCGGGGCTGAGCTTGTCCTTGTACTGGTCGGCGTTGGCGCCGGTAATGGTAAACAGCGGCTTCTCGTTGGCGAAGGGATCGCTGTAGCCTTGCTCGGGCTTCCATCCCGCTGGTGCTGCGGTGAGGCCGCCCTTCCACTCCGGAATGGTGTTGTCGGCATTCCCGGCTCGGGTGGCGCCGGTCGGCGTCAGATCCTTGCCGAGGCGCTCCAGATCGGCCTCCGACAAGGCAGCCAGCACATGCCCGCTGATCAGACTGCAAACGACGGCGACGGTCGCCAACTTCAGTTGCTGATTCATGGTGGACCTCCTTTCTCTAGCCGGACCTCCGCCACTCCCCCGCGATGACGCACCAATGCGCCTTCGACTTTGTACCTCCCGTCAGGTTCCTTTCGTTTTCCGAAGATCGGACTCCTCCGGGTTCCGGCATTGGCGCCGATTGCCGGATGCTCCGGCTGTCCGGAAGATCCACATGCGGATCGGAAAATGCCGCGCCCGGATCAGAGGGTCATGTTCCGCCACCCGCCCCCTGCGCTGCCGGTTGGGAAACCGGACGGTGCCGCGTCTTGACTGGCAACCTCATCGAGCCGCAAGCGCAAGGCGGTCAGCGCATCGCGTTCGCCGGCGTCGAGGTCGTCCAGCTTGACGCGCCGGATCAGCACGGCCAGCGCGTCGCCGATGCGACCCAGTTGCATCCCGTAGCTACCCACCTCGTCGAGAAGCTCCTGTTCCAGTTCGGGGTCACTACTCCGGCCAAGGTTGCTGTTGACCAGTCCGGCCTGGCTGCTCGCCGCCCCGAATGTCCAGGACCACGGGTTGATCGCCTGCGTGACATCGCCGGACAGCGGCAATTGGACCGTCTGCCACGCGGAGAACGGGTCAGATCATGCCGCCGTTGATCGCGATGACCTGCCCGGAGATGTAGCCGGCCTGATCCGATGCCAGGAAGGCGACGAGGTCGGCGACCTCTTCCGGCCTGCCGGCGCGCCGCATCGGCACCAGCGTCTGGATCGCCGCGGCGTCGAAGGCGCCTGCGCTCATGCCGGTGGCAATGATTCCCGGCGCGACGGCGTTGACCGTGATGCCGCGGCTGGCCAGCTCGAGCGCCAGCGCCTTGCTCGCGGCATGCAGCGCGCCTTTCGCGGCCGAATAATTGACCTGGCCGCGATTGCCGGTGATGCCGGCGACCGACGAGATGGTGATGATGCGGCCCCAGCGGGTGCGGATCATCGGCAGGGTCAACGGCTGGGTGACGTTGAAAAAGCCGTTCAGCGAAACGTCGACGACGCTGTCCCATTGTTCGCCCGACATGCCTGGGAAGACCGCGTCAGCGTGGATGCCGGCGTTGTTGACCAGGATCTGGATGGCGCCCTTGTCGACCAGCGCTGCGAGCGCGGCGGCGGTCGCAACGCGGTCGGTGACGTCGAAGGCGACTGCTTCGCCGCTGCCGCCGGCGGCGACGATTTCGCCGACGATCGCGTCGGTTCTGGCGCGGCTGCGGCTGGCATGGACGATGACGTGATGACCGGCGGCGGCGAGGCGCCGGCAGATCGCGCCGCCAATGCCGCCACTGCCGCCGGTGACGAGGGCGCGCCTCATGACCGTGCCTTCCGGAGACTGCCGGCGTCGAGCACGACCGCGGCGCGCCCGTCGACCAGGCAACGGCCGTCATGACTGACCGAGAAACGGTAGAGGACATGGTCGGCGTCGCCGGAGAGACGTTCGGCCCGAACGTCGAGCTCGCCCGGAAGATCGTCGAGACGCGCGACATGCAGGCGGACGCCGCGCACGCTGGTCAGGTAGCCCTGCCGCGGCGTGCCCTCGCCCCCGGTCAGCAACGCGCCATGCAGCGCCATCGCCTGGGCGGCATATTCGATGCCGTTGGCGGCGCCCAGGCGTCCTTCGGCGCGCAGCGGGTTGGCGGGATCGGCATGACTGACGGCCCGGCAGGAAATGCCGTCTGCCGACCAGTCGACCACGGCAGCGAGCAGGCACATGCTTCCCTGGTGCGGGATGCGGGCGGCGATGGCGGCGTGGTCTAGCATGGCTCGACGGCGACGTTCAGTTGCATCGGCGGCAGGTAGTCGATGATGACCTGCCCCGACTCGCCCCGGGCCAGTTTCGCCAGCAGCAGCAGGCTGCGCATCGCCGGAATCGCCTGGCGCAGGTTTTCCAGTCCGGCATCGGCCAGGGCTTGCGCCGGTTCGGTCGTCGGCGTCACAGTGATCCGCGCCAGCGAGCGTCGGCTTCCTGCCGGCGTCAGCAGCAGCGCGACGCCGGCGCAATCGGGTATCCCGCGCTTGCTGTGCAGCGGTTCCGGGTATTCACTGTCGTAGGCGATCAGCAGCGTTGGCTGCTGGTCGACGACCACCTGGCCGAGGGTATCGAGCAGCCCCGCGCCAAAGCTGGCGTCGAAGGCGCAGAGAACCTGGCACGGCGCCATCGACCCGGTGGCGATGCCCCAGTAACCGGCGGCGGCGTTATGCACCGAATTGTGAAAACGGGTCGGTGAAATCTGGCGGTCGGTACTGGCCAGTTGCTCGCAGAGGGCGTGACAGTTGTGGCCGTCGGCGCCGGAAGAGGCGAACACGGTGGCCAGCGCGCCGACGTCGGCCCCGGCATGAGCGGCGGCCTCCAGGCCGATGGCGAGGGTCAGCCTGACCAGGCGGCTGGCTCGCCGGCGCTCGGCGGGCGGCAGGATGGCCGGCGGCGGCAACACCGACGGGGCCGCGCAATGGCGCTCTTCGCCGCGCAGGACGGCGCGGGCTGCCGGCCAGTCGGGCAGCCCCGGGGCGAGAAAGCCGATGCCTTCGATCCACGCCGTCAGCAGTGTAGGCGTCATCGGGCCGCCTCCGTGTGCGTTATCACAGCTTGACCGCCGTCGTGTCGGCGGCGGGCGGCATTCGCTGCCGGGCGCACCCCCACTACGTGGTGCCCCCGCTTCCTGCTCATGCCGCCACTCCCAGGATCAGGCTGCAGTTGCTGCCGCCGAAGCCGAAGGAATTGCTCAGCGCACGGCGCAACTGCCCGGGCCGGGATTGCAGCAGATAGGCGACCGGGATGTCCGGGTCGAGCGTCCCGGTATTCGCGCCCCCGGGCAGGAGATCGTTGCTCAGGGCCAGCGCGCAGACGACGGTTTCGACCGCGCCGGCGGCGCCCAGCGTGTGGCCGGTGGCGCCCTTGGTCGAACTGCAGGGCACGCGGTCGCCGAACAGTGCGTTGACCGCCTTGCCTTCGGCGGCGTCGTTGGCTGGCGTGGCGGTGCCATGGAGATTGACGTAGTCGATGTCTTCCGCGCGCAGCCCGGCGGAACGCAACGCGGCGGCCATCGCCATGCGGGCGCCGAGCCCTTCCGGGTGCGGCGAGGACATGTGATAGGCGTCGCTCGACTCGCCGCCGCCGAGCAGGAGCAGCGCGCCGGCTGGCGGAATCTCCGGCGCCCGTTCGAGCAGGGCGAAGGCGGCACCCTCGCCGATCGAGATGCCGTCGCGGGCCACGTCGCAGGGACGGCACGGAGTCGCCGAGGTGAGTTGCAGCGAGGAGAAGCCGTAGAGCGTCGTCAGGCATAGGGAATCGACGCCGCCGACGAGCGCCGCGTCGATGGCGCCGCAGGCCAGCTGGCGGGCAGCGGCGGCGAAGACCTTGGCGCTCGAGGAACAGGCGGTGGAAATGACCATTGCCGGCCCTTCCAGCGCGAAATACGCGCGGGCGAATTCGCCCAGCGAGAACGAGTTGTGGGTCGTGCGGTAGATGAAATCGCCGGGCAACGCGCCGCTCTCCGGATCGCGCCGGCGATAGGCCAGCTCGGTCTGCAGGATGCCGGCGGTGCTGGTGCCGAGGAAGACACCGACGCGGCTCCTGCCGTAGCGGGCGGCCGCCGCGCGAACTTCGTCGGCAAAGCCGTCGGTTTCGAGCCCGAGCTGGGCCAGGCGGTTGTTGCGGCAGTCGTAACGGGCGAGGGAACCGGGCAGCTTTTCGGCGTCGACCGCGGCAACCTCGCCGATCCACGTATCCAGCTTCACCGTCTCGAAAGCGCAGGGTGCGAGACCGCTCCGTCCTGCGCGCAGCCCGGAGAGCAGCGCGTCGCGGCCGCGGCCAAGACAGGTGGTGGCGGTATGGGAGGAAAGCAGCAGCGGGGTCACGGCGGGCCTCGAATTCGTCAGCCGGTTATTTTAACCCGACGGCATCGCTGCGTCGTCAGCCGCTGCCGGCGCGCGCCAGGCAGGCGCGATGACGCCCTTCGACGCGGCGGGCAAACCATTCGGTGGTCAGCTTGCGCGTGATCTTGGGGCCTTTCAGATCGATCTGCGGCATCGCCTGACGCGGCACGCCGCCGCCGGCGGCCTGCTCGGCCACGGCGAAAAGGCGGACATAGAGCGGACTCTGGCCGAAGGCGGCGCTCTTTTCGAGCAGCAGGTCGCGGCGGATTTCGCGCGGACTCAGGCGCAGCTTGCCGGACAACCCCTGCAATGCGGCCTCGACTTCGCTCGGCTGCTCCAGCGGCTTGCCATCCTTGTAGCGCAGCAGGTCGCCGTCGAGCGTCATCGGCTTGCCGCCGGCCCTGGCGAGCGCGGCCTGAAACGCGGCATTGCGGCTGCTGTAACGCCCGGCATTGAAGTCGGCGAAGCGGTAGGCGACATCGTCGTACGGCGCCGGGTAGTCGAGCAGGATGGCGCTGCCGAAGTAGAGGCCGCCGCGGCGGGTGAAGACCTCGTCGCGGATGCTGCGGTCGACCGGATACGGATAGGCTTTTTCGCGGGCGAATTCCTCGGCGAAGGCGATGCTGACCTGCATCGGCCCGCCGGTGCGCACCGGATTGTAGCCGGCGAACAGGGTCTTGCCGGCCGGGAGTTCGGCGATCATGTCCTCGAACAGCGCATTGACCTGTTTCTCGGTCTTCAACGCGGCGATGCGCTGATGGTAGCTGCGACCGTCCGGCGAGGTCTTGAGCATCGCCGCCGAAATCAGCAGCCGGGGAATGCCGTATTTGCGGCCGCGCTGCTCCAGTTCGCGCCAGACGATGCCGGGCAGATTGGCGACGACCGGGTCGGCCTGGAAGCTCGATTCCTGCTCGATGACGGCGATGGCGGCGCAATAGACCTGCGGCGCGTGCGGCAGGTCGAGGCGGCTGAAGGCGCCGTGCAGATCGTCCGCCCAGCCGGCGCGGTCCCTGGTCGCCGCCGGAATCAGCCGGATCACCATCGCGCGGATCTCGCGCTCGGTCGCATGCACCTCCGCGCGTGCCGGCGCCACACCGCCGGAGAGCGGCTGCGCCAGATCGGACGGCAGGCGGACCGCCGGCGCCTGCTCGCCGGTGCCGGCACAGCCGGCGACGATTGCCGCCAGCAAGAGCGGCGCGGCCGCCCTGGCTCGCGCGGACATCAGTAGAGGTACGGTATGAAGCGGCGGGTGCGCCGCATGTAGGCGGCGTAGGGCGCGCCGAAATAGGCCAGGCATTCGTTCTCGTCGGCGCGGGCGGTGAGCACCAGGAGCAGCGAGGCGATGCCGGCGAGCGCGCTGCCCGGCCACGACGGCGCCTGGAAATAGACCCCCCAGGCCAGCGCCAGCAACGAGGCGTACATCGGATGGCGGATGTAGCGGAAGATCCCGGTCGTCACCAGCGCCGTCGTTTTTTCGAAGGCGTAGAGGGTGCCGTCGGCGCGGGCTTCGCTGGCCGCGCCCTGGCGCCGCAAGGCGCCGTGGCCGCGGATGACCAGAAAGATGCTGACCAGCATCAGAACCCAGGAGATGCCTTGATGGACCGAGGACGGCTGTTCGCCCCAGGGTTGGCGATTGAGGACGATCAGGCCGAGGATCGCCTCCCAGACGAAGAACCGGTAGAAGCCGTGACGGCCGGGGTGGCGCAGGGGCTTGCGCGACAGCCAGAGCAGTGCGAGCGTGCCGACGGCAAGCAGCAACAGGTCGACCCGCTCCGCGCTCATTGCGGCACCCGCGAGATCAGCATGACGTTGGCGAAGGGCTTGCCATGGCTCATCGGCAGGGTCTCGACCTGAAACCCGAGTCCCTTCAGCAGTTCGATCCATTCCCCGAGCTTGCGGCCGTGGAGCCTGGGCAGTCGATGGCCGCGGACGAAGGTGACCGCGCGGTCGACCCAGTTGCAGATGTGGTACGGCAGGCCTGCCCCGGCATCGCCGACACGGGTGAGGAACAGCCCGCCGGCCGGCAGCGCGCCGCGAATCCGCGCGAGCAGCTCGTCCTGGCGCGCGTGTTCGATGTAGTGCAGGGCATCGAGGATGGTGACGACATCGGCCTCGCCAAGATCGACCTCGCACATGTCGCCCTGGCGGATGGTGACGACCGGATGATCCGCGCCGAAAGCGCGCGCCGCGCGATCGACGTCGCGCTGCATCAGTTCGACCCCGCGCAACCCGAGCGGCTTCGGCGGCGCCGCCCAGTCGCCCGGCCAACGGCCTTGCTCGTAGAGTTTCCGGGCCGCCAGCAGCCAGGCGAAGAGGCTGCCCTGCCCGCAACCGAGGTCGAGGAAACGGGCTTCCGGCGGGAATATCCCGCGCTTCAGGACTTCGCGGAAGATACAGTCCGACGACAGTTTGCCGCGCGAATAGTGGTAGGCGAACCGGCCGCCGCCGCGGAATGGACGGCTGGCGCCGTCGAGCAGGTCCTTCTGGAAGCTTGCCGTCATTGCCCGGCCGCCGTCAGCGTGACCGGCGACAGACGGGCCTCGGCGACGGCAGCCAGCAGCTGCGGCAGCACCGCGAGGATCAGCGGCTCGCCGGCCGGCGTGCGGCCGGCATTGCCGTCGTGCAGGAGCAGGATGTCGCCGGGGCCGAGACCGCCGGCAAGGCGCTCGAGAACCCGCCGCCCGTCGCTGCTCCGCGTATCGTAAGGACGCCGTGTCCACGAAGCGAGCCGCAGGTCGAGGCTGGCCAGGACCGGGTCGAGCAGCGGGTTGCGCAGGCCGGCCGTCGGACGGAAGTACCGTGGCGCCTGGCCGGTGACATCGGCCAGCGTGGCCTGGGCGGCGGCGATGTCGGCGCGCATCCGGGTACGGCCGAAGGCCGCGAACATCCAGGAGTGCGAGTCGCCGTGATTCTCGACGCGATGGCCGCGGTCGACGATCTCCCGGCACAGGCGCGGGTGGCGCCGGGCGCGCGCGCCGATGCAGAAGAAGCTGGCGCACGCTCCGGCGGCATCGAGAAGGTCGAGCACACGCGGGGTCACCTCGGGGTCCGGTCCATCGTCGATGGTCAGCGCGATCTCGCGCCGCGCCGCCGCAACCGCCGGCAGGCGGTTCAGGTTGGCGCCCAGCAGCGCGGAACGCGGCAGCATGCCGGCGCCGGAGAGCAGCAAGTGGTTCGCGGCGACAGCGCCGAGCGCCCACGGCCACGACCCGGGAAAGGCAAGCAGGCTGACGGCGGCGGCGCCATGAGCGGCGAACGAAAGTTGAATCGCTGGCGAGGGTTTCCAGGGCTGCGGCATGGGTTCGGTTTGCGAGATAGCGGCGGTCGCCGGAATTCTCCCACAAAACGGCGATGCCGCCCGGGCGTGAGCGCCGGGAACGTCCGGCCGGAGCGCCTCGGAAAGGCGCCCGGCCACCACCCGATTCCGCGGGCTGCCAGCGCGCCATTCCCGGTCCACCGGTTTCATGGCGCCGCCGGCCGCGGCGCGAGGATGGCCGCAAGCAGCAGGGCGAGCAGCGCTCCCGGCCCGACCGTGACGCCGACCGCGTGCAGCACCGGCACCTTCGAGAGCGCCAGGGTGCCGAAGCCGATCGCCGTCGTCAGGTTGGCGACCAGCATCGACGCCAGCGTTTCCGGTTCGATCGCGCCGCGAACGGTGGCCCTGTCGAAGAACAGCGCGTAATTGGAGCCGACCGCGACGATCAGCAGCATGCCGATCAGGTGCAGCAGATGCAGCTGCCGTCCGCCGGCGGCAAGGGCCGCAATCACCAGCACGACCGCCAGCAGCAGCGGCAGCAGGACGCCGGCAAGCCGCCGCGCCGAGCGCAGGGCGACCGCCAGCAGGGCGACGATGGCGGCGAACCCGGCCAGTGAAAGCAGCATCGCTTCGTGCAGGTAATCGTTGTACAGCTGGTCGAGTTCGCCCTTCATGTCGATGAACAGGGCATCGCTCCCGGCCAGCGCGGCGCGCACCGCACCACTGGCGATCTCCGGCGGCGGATCGCCAGCGGGCGGATGCAGCGGCAGCAGGACGCTCCAGCCTGCGGCGCGCGGCAGCAGCAGGGCGTCGACGGCCAGCGCCAGACTGGTCCCGGCCAGCGCCTCGCGGTTCAGCGTGCACCGTTGCCGGGCGCCGGCGACATCGTCGACGAAGGCGCCGAGCTTGCCGGCGGCCAACGGCGAGCCGGCCTGCGCCGCCTGCAGGCGGGCCTGTAGTTCCTCCGCCTCGGGCAGGCTGGCGCAGCGCGCCCTCTGCGTCGCCCGGCTGGGCAGGAAGCGCGCCGGGCTGTCGTAGCCGCCGATGACGCCGCTGGCGACCAGGCGGTCGAGCCCCTCCCCGGCCCGTTCGGCGGCGACGAGCGCGGCGTCCGGATCGGCGCCGCCGACGACAACCAGGTAGCGCGAATCCGGGGCGGCGATGTCGGCGCGCAACGCCTGGTCGACCGCCGACTCTTCGGCGCTGACCGAACTCAGCGCCGAAATGCCGGAATGCCACATGCCGTCCCGGTGCGCCACCAGGTAGACAGCGGCCAGCGCGGCGAGGAGCAGCACCGGCCAGCGCCCGGCGTGCAGGGCGGCGACGCCGCGCGCCGCGGCCCGGCCGAGACCGGCGAGGTCGCGGGCGGGGGTCCGGCTCGCGGCGAGATGCGGCAGGACGAAGCGGGCGACCAGCGCGGCGGTCAGCACGCCGCTGAGCGAATACAGGCCGAGCTGGGCGAGTCCGGGAAAGCCGGAAAAGACCAGCGCGCCGAAGCCGCACACGGAGGTCAGGACCCCGAGGCGGATCGTCGGCCAGAAGCGTTCGCGCCAGGCGGGGACGCCGATACGGCCGGACTGGACGAAGTAGTAGATCGAGTAATCGACCGCCTCGCCGATCAGGGCGGACCCGAAGCCGACGGTAATGCCGAACACCGTGCCGTAGGCCAGACTGACGGCGACGATGCCGGCCAGCGCACCGGAAGCGACCGGCAGCAGGCCGAGCAGCAACAGCCGCGGCGAACGATAGACGAACAGCAGGACGGCGACGATGGCGACCGTGCCGATCAGCGACAGGCGGGTCACGTCGCTCTTGATCGTCTCGCGCGAATTGACCGCAAACACGCCGGGACCGGAAAGCTGCAGGCGGGCGTCGGCGATCCCGGCTGGCGCGGCGGCGGCGGCAAATTCGCGGCGGATGCCGGCGATCGCTGCCTCCTGGCCATCGGTATCGGAACCGAGCGCCCGCGTCTGGACCAGCAGCATCGCCCGCTCGCCGTCGCGCGAGGCCCAGACGCCTTCCCGGCTGCCCGGCTGGGCGCCGGCATTCAGCCCGCCCAGCACTTCGACCAGCTCGCCGGTCGGGTCGCGCGTCAGCAACGGCTTCAGCATCAGCCCGGCCGGCGACGCCAGAAGGTCGATGCTGTTGGCGATGGCGGCGCGCAAGCCGTCGACCGTGAAGCGCTCCGGGTTGACCGCCGGACTCAGCAGATAGCGATGCTCGATCAGGAAGTCGCGGTCGACAGCGATGGCGCCGGCTTCGCCGTTCCGCACGGCAACGAACCCGGGCATGGCGGCCAGCCGGCGCCGCAGGTCGCGCGACAGGGCGGCGCGCTGGCGCGCATCGCCACCGGCGATGGCGAGGATCAGCAGGCGGGAAACGGCGCCGGTGCTGATCTGATCGACCAGAACCTGCTGCCCGGGGCCGGGGTGGACGGGCAGGAAAAAGGACATGTCGGCGACGAAGCGGCTGTTCCAGACGATGACCGCGCCGGCCGCCACGGCCAGCAGCCAGACCACGAGGGAGCGCCGCGCGACCCCGGTCATCGCGATTCGATCGGCTCGATGGTCAACAGCGAACGGTCGCCGTCCGCCTGCAGATACTCGATGCTGCGTACCCGGCCGCGGCCGCCGCTGACCGTGACGCGGTGGACAAGCGCGGCGATCTTCGGCTCGCTTGGCAGCAGCGTCAGCGTCCATTGGTCGGAAGTGCCCGCCAGGTGCAGCAGGTAGTTCCGTTCCAGCGCCGCGCGGTTGCCGGTCAGCGTCCCGCGGATGCTGTCGATGAACGCCAGCGCTTCCGGCTGGCTGGCGAGATGGATGGTCAGTTTCTGCTTGTCGCGCTCGATGCTCAACACGTCGCCGTCGAGCACCAGCATCTCCGGCTTCGGCGTCAAGGTGCGTTTTTCCAGGCGGCCGGAGGCGCTGAAGCTCATTTCGCCTGTGGACAGCAGCGGCTTGTCGAGCAGCGCGATCGTCTTCTTCTCGACGAATTTGGCCCGGCCGCCCCGGTGTCTGGCAAGCTCGCCCATCAGTACGCCGACGTCGAAGGCGGCGAGCGCCGGCATCGCCAGCAAGGCCAGCAGCAGGCCGCAGAAAGATCGTCTCATCGCTCCTTGCGCCAGAAATCGAAGAAATTGAACCAGTTGTAGGGCGCCAGCCGGCAGTAGTGCGCCAGTCGCCCGGCGTAGCGCCGCTGCGCTGCGGCGATCGCAGCCGCGACGCCGGCGCGTGGCGTTGCCGAAAAGTCGGCCAGCGGCTCGAAGTGTACCCGGTAACGGTTGCCGCCGAGATACAGCCCGGTCATGAAGAACACCGGCCGGCGCAGCATCGCCGCCATGCGCCATGGACCGGCCGGGAACGGCGCCATTTCACCGAGAAATTCGCAGTCGACCGTGGCATCGTCACCCAGACCGCGGTCCGCCAGCATGCCGACGACGTAGCCCTGATCGAGCTTGTCGCGGACTTGCAGCATCGAGTCCATGCGCCCGAGCTCGATGATGTCCTCGGTCGCCGCCGGGTTGATCGCCGCCAGCGTCGCGTTGATCTTGCGCGCGTTCTCCGCGTACATCAGCATCGCCACCTTGAGCCCCGCCCTGCCCCGGCCGACGGCGCGCAACACTTCGAAGCTGCCGAGATGAGCGCCGATCAGCAGCGCGCCGGGCTGCCTTTGCAGCGAAGCAAGCAGCGCCTCGGCGCCGATCACTTCGATGTCGAAGAGGTCGAAGCGGCCGTTGAGCAGGTAGATGCGGTCATGGATGGTGCTGGCGAAGCTCAGGACGTGCCGGAAGCCATCCGGCCATTCGGCCCAGCGTCCGAGGGCGCGTCCGAGGTAGGCGCGGCTGGCGCGCCGGGCGGCGGCGGCGAACAGGACGTAATAGGCGGCGATGCCGTAGAGGACGACGCGCCCGATCCGGCGGCCGAAAGTCAGCGAAATCCAGACCATCAGCCTGAGGATCGCCAGATGACTCTTCTCCTGCTGGCGCCGCCAGTCGGCCGGCGCCATCTGGCGGTCGTTCATGTCGCGGGCGGCGTCAGGCTGCCGGAAGCTACAGCGCGTCCGCCCGCCCGCACGGCAAAGGAAATCGCGCCGCCACCCCCGGCCTCGAGGATGAACGAGAGGCTTTCCCCCGGCCCGGCCGGGCTCGCGAACTTGGCGTTGGCGATCCGCCAGCGGACGTCGGCGCAACCCGTCAGGCGCTCGGCAAACACGATGGCGCGGTCGATCAGGACAACGCCGGGGACGATCGGACGGCCGGGAAAATGACCGGCCAGCGCCGGATGGTCCGCCGGCACGATCCAGGAAAACTCAGCGGACGGCATCGGACTTGTGGGCGGCGTACAGCGCCAGCAGTCGCTCGCGCGGCAGCTTGCCGGTCGCGTTGCGCGGCAATTCATCGACGAGGATCAACGGCCGCGGCAGGAAAGCCGGATCGATGCGCTCGCGCAGCGCCGCCAGCAGTTGCCGGCGCTCGCCACCGGGGGCGACGACGAAGGCGCATGGGCGGCCGACGCCGTCCGCCGTTGCGTCGTCAGGCAGGAAGAAGACGGCATCGACGACGCCCGGCAGCGCGGCGATCTGGTGGTTCAGGTAGGCGAGCGACGAGCGCTTGCCGGCGATGTTGACCTGGTCGGCGTGCCGGCCGTGCAGCAGGAAGGTTCCGTCGCCAAGAATCCCGAGTTGGTCGGAGAGGACGACACGGCCTTCGACATGGCCGCCGCAAGCCGTCGTCCGCTCGCCATCCTGCTCCAGCCGGACGCCGGCCAGCAACCGCCAGGGGTCGCCGGCCGTCGTTCGCCGGCTGGCGATCTGGCCGGCCTCGGTACAGCCGTAGATCTCGTGGAGTGGTGCGGCGAAGCGTCTCTCGGCCTCGGCGGCGAGCCGCGCGGACAGCGGAGCGGTCGCCGAGAGCAGCAGGTCGACGGCCGGCAGGTCGAGACCCGCGGCCAGCACGGCGGAAAGGTGAAAGGGCGTGGTCACCAGCATCCGCGGCCGGGGAAGCGCAGCGAGGGCGGCGACGATGTCCTGCGGGTAGAAGGGCTTGCCCGACCAGAACGGCGAATTGCCCTGCAGGGCGAGCAGCACGGTCGATTCGAAGCCGTAGCTGTGCTGGGCCGGGATGGTGCCGACGATCGCGTGCCGGCGGGCGAACAGTCCCAGCCGTTCGGCCTCGGCCCGCGCGCTCCTGACCATGGCGCCCCAGGTTCGGTGGTGGGGCATCGGCAGGCCGGTCGAGCCCGAGGTGAACAGGCAGGCGGCGACGTGGTCCGCCGCAATCTCCGGGATTTTGACCGGTATTTCGGGGTCGACCGCAGCCAGCTCGGGAAAGGCGAAGCGCGGCAGATCGCCGCTGGCGAAATCGCCATCGCACAGGCAGAAGACATCCGGGTACGCGGCCGCGACCTGACGCAGCGTTTCCGCCGATTGCGCCGCCGGCTGCAGGCTGGTCCGGCCGCCGATCAGTCCGGCGGCGAGGCCCACCGTGAAGCGGTAGCGATCCTGACAGACGTTGAGGAAGTTGCGGCCGGCCGGCAGTTGCGCCGCCAGCGCCTCGACGTCGGCGAGGAACTGTCGCACGCCGACCGGTCCCGACGGACGCCAGGCAAGGACATCGTCGAGGCTGGCGTGCCCGAGCAGCGGCAGCGAACTCATCGGTGGTTGGCCAGCGTATCGGAGCCCCGCCGCGTCGCCGCCCGGTAGCCGCGAATGGTGTCGGCGACACTCGAGCGGTCACCCGGCGCCAGCAGGCGATGGCGGAACCCGTACTCGACGGCGAACATCAGCAGGATCAGCGGCACCGTCAGCAGATTGGCGAAGACCGACCACGCGGCTGGCGGCGCCAGCCAGAACAGCAGGGTCGACAGCAGCGCCGTGGCAAGGAAGAAAATGGTCCAGGCGATCGTCACCTGCCGCGTGTACCGCGCCTTGGCAACGGAGATGACGCCGCCGTGGGCTTTGCGCGAGAACTGCGTGACCAAGGCTTCGCGACTCCCGAGCAGGCTGCGCCCGAACAGCGTGGCGAGCGCCAGGTTGGTGCCGACGTGCTGCACATAATAGAGCAGAGCCACGTTCTGGCGCAGCGCCGGCCACAGCCAGGCAAGCAGGCCGAGAACGGCGAGACCACCACCTGCCATCCACAGCGGGTTGCCGGCGCGCCACAGCAGCATGACGACGATGGCGACGACCGGCAGGGTCGCCAGCGCGGCGGCGAAATCAGGATCGCCCTCCCCGGCGCTGCCCTGATGCGCCAGCCAGGCCCATGCCGCCACGAGGGCGAACAGGGCGAGGCCGCGCAACAGTTTGGCCGGGGTCATGATCACTTGCCGCGCCGGGCGGCGATGTGCGCAGCCAGGGTGCGCAGCGAGGAAAAGATGCGCACGTTGTCCTCGCTGTCCGACCGCAACTGGAAACCGTAGCGCTTGGAAATGACCAGCGCGATCTCCAGCACGTCGATCGAGTCGAGTCCCAGTCCTTCGCCGAAAAGCGGCGCGTCGGGCTCGATTTCCCCGGGCGCGACTTCCAGGTTGAGGGCCTCGACGATCAGTTCGGCGATTTCGGGAAGCAGGGCGTCGACGGTTTCCCGGGAAATTTCTTGTGACATGGAGTGGTTCCTTGATTCGTTCAGGCGACGGCGCCGAAGGCGAGCACCGCGTTGCTGCCGCCAAAGGCGAATGAATTGGACAGCGCCGCCCGCAGCGTGTGGCCACGGCGGGCGGTCAGGACGTGGTCGACACCGGCACAGGCGGGGTCGAGGTCGGCGAGGTTCGCCGTCGGCGGCAGCGCCCGTTCGCGCAGCGCGAGCACGGTGACGATGGCTTCGACCGCCCCGGCGGCGCCGAGCTGGTGACCGTGCATTGACTTGGTCGCGCTCACCGGCAGCCGCGCCGCGCGTTCGCCGAACACGGCGCGCAGCGCCGCCACCTCGACCGGATCGCCTTCGGCGGTCGCCGTGCCGTGCGCGTTGATGTAGTCGATGTCGCCGGGGGTCAGCCCGGCATCGGCCAGCGCCTGTTCCAGCGCGCGCTGCTGGCCGGCCGCCTCCGGGCGCACCAGATGACTGTGGTCGCAAGTCGTGCCGTAACCGAGCATCTCGCCGTGGATGCGGGCTCCGCGGGCAACGGCGTGCTCCCAGTCCTCGAGCACCAGCGCCGCCCCGCCCTCGCCGAGGACCAGACCGCCGCGGTCGACGCTGAACGGACGGCAGGATTGCGGCGCGCCACTCTCGTCGCTGCTGGCGAGGACGCGCAAGCCTTCCCAGGCCCGGGCCACGGCATAAGCCTGCGGCGCATCCGAACCGCCGGTCACCATGACCGGCGCCTCGCCGCTGCGCACGCGGCGAAAGGCCTCGCCGATGGCGATGGCGGACGAGGCGCAGGCGACGGTGTGGCTCATGCTGACGCCCCCCAGCCCGAGCTGGATCGAGATCTGGGCATTCGCCGCGTTGTTCAGGCCGAGGATCAGCGAAAGCGGCGACAGGCGCTCGCGGCCGCGTTGCCAGAGATCCCGGTAACCCTTCTCGTAGGCGAGCGTGCCGCCCAGCGCGGTGCCCCACGTCACCCCGCAGCTTTCCCGGTCCGGCGCCGCCGCCCGGCGCGGGAAGCCGGCGTCGTCCCAGGCGGCGAAGGCCGCGGCGACGCCAAGCTGGGCGAAACGGTCGAGCGTCCCCGCCAGCGCCCGCCCGAGCGCGGCATCGGCCGAGAAACCGGGACAGGCGACGAAGGGCATGGCCAGCGGCCGGGGAACGTCTTCGGTCCGCAGGAAGCCGATCGCCGATTCCCCGGCCAGCAGACGCGCAAAGAAGTCACCTGGATCGCCACCGTAGGGACTGACCAGACCAAGGCCGGTCACCGCGACTCGCCGCCGGGTCATCCTGTCAGCCCTGCTCGCTGCGCAGCCGATCCATCAGCGCAACCAGCTCGCCGACCGTACGGGGACTCTTGAGGTTCCTCGGGAGTATCAGATTGAAGCGATCCTCGAACTCGAACACGATTTCGGCCAGCATCAGCGAATCGACATCGAGATCGTCCAGTTTCGCTTCGGGAAGCACCCTCTCCGGAGCAATTTCCAGGCGACTGTCGAGAAACTCGCGAATGATGGTCAGGGAATCCATGATGGGCGGAATTATAGGTCAAAATGATTGCCCAACCGGCGTGCGCCGTACCGGCGATGGCCGTGGCGGCGGCCGGCAACCTTCTTCCGGAGTTGGTTTGAGCATTCCCCCGGTCAGTCCAGTCCCCCCCGAGCAAGGCCGGACAGTTCCCTGGCGCCGGCAGGCGGCGCTTCGCGCCTCGCAATTGCGCGCCCTCAAGGCGTTCGGGACGATGGGCTTCCTGCTCGTCTTCTTCGCCGCTTACTTCGGCGTGATGCGCCACCCGCTGGCGCCGCCGACGGTGATGCCGCTGACCGTCATCGACGAATGGATTCCCTTCACGCCGGCCGCCTTCGGCGTCTACGTCTCGCTCTGGGTCTACGTGTCGCTGGCGCCGGCATTCCTGCCCGATCGCCGCCAGCTGCTCGGCTACGGACTATGGATCGGCGCGCTCTGCCTCTTCTGCCTGGTCCTGTTCTGGCTGTGGCCGACGACCATTCCGCAGGGCGATGTCGATTGGGCGGCGTATCGGGGACTTGTCATGATCAAGGGCATCGATCTCTCGGGCAATGCCTGCCCCTCGCTGCACGTGGCGACCGCCGTGTTTTCGGCCGTCTGGCTGCAGCACATCCTCAACGGCATCCATGCGCCGCGCTGGCTGGCCGTCGCCAGCTGGCTGCACTGCGCGGCCATCGCCTGGTCGACCGTGGCGATCCGCCAGCATGTCGCGGTCGACGTGCTGGCCGGCATCGCGGTCGGTTTGCTCTTCGCGGCCCTGTCGCTGCGTCATCTGGCGCGCCGCTGACCGGGTCGCCGGCCGGAGGCGAATCGCGGTCAAACCGGCGAATTGGCAGCGTACTGCTGCAAAAATGGCCGGGTACGGGCAGTCGACCGCGTCAGCCCGCCGCTCCTCCGCCAGGCTCTGCCGGCAATCGTCGCCTTCCGGACGCTCGCCAGCCAGGGTCTTGTCCATGCCATGCAGCAGCGCTTCGCCTGAGCCATGATGATCTCCAACGGGGAAAGCCGGGATTGGTTCGCCGCCGCCGATCCCGGCGCATTTTCCCCGTCGGCTTCCAGGTGGCCGTGATCGCCACAATCTCGAACTTCAGCAGGCGCCTGCCAGGGAGGACACCATGGGAGAGTCAGCCCCGACCCGGTTCAAGACAGGAAACGAAAGTGAAGAGTCCAGCCTGCACCGGCTCCTTGTCGAGTTGCTCGAGCAGGCGGATGTCCGGATAGGCGGCGATCGTCCGTGGGATATGCGGCTGATCGATCCGCATGTCCCCGAGCGTGTCTTTTCGCTGGGCAGCCTGGGCCTGGGCGAGAGCTACATGGACGGTCACTGGGAAGTCGAGCAACTCGACCAGTTCTTCGACAAGATCCTGCGCGCCCACCTCGATCGCAAGGTCCGGCCGCTGCGCCCCGCGTTCCGTGCCCTGCGCAGCCGCCTGCTCAGCCGGCAAAGCCTGAAGCAGGCATCGCGCGCCGGGGAAGTTCACTATGACATAGGCAACGACTTCTACGCCGCAATGCTCGATTCGCGCATGACCTATTCGTGCGGCTACTGGGACGGCGCGCATGGCCTGGAAGAGGCACAGGAAGCCAGACTCGACCTGATCTGCCGCAAGCTGCGCCTGCAACCCGGGATGCGCCTGCTCGACATCGGCTGCGGCTGGGGAAGCCTGATGGGATACGCCGCCGAACGCTACGGCGTCGAATGCGTTGGCATCACCGTTTCCAGGGAGCAGACCGCCTGGGCCAAGGCGCGCTACGCCGGAGGGCGTCGGCGGCGGCTACCGCCGCCCGCACCCTTCGCCGGCACACCGAAACAATGAGCGTCCGCCGAGTCACAATCTTCCAGGAGATGGCGCATGACGCCCCGCAAACCTGGAAGGAGAAATGAAAAAGGGCACTTCGCTGGAAGTGCCCGGATTCGTATCCGATTGGCGCGCCCGGAGCGATTCGAACGCCCGACCCTCTGGTTCGTAGCCAGATACTCTATCCAACTGAGCTACGGGCGCGCTGTCAGAGCCGCGCATTATACGGATGGGGGCGTAGAATGCAAGTTCACCAAGGAACCCAAATTCCGCGATTGGAATTTGACGCCCTACGGTGGCGGTTGAATTTGCTGGATTTGAGATGGTTTGGCGGGCTGGAGAGGGCCGATCTGCGGATTGTGTAGTGCTGGCGCGATCGACTTGATGCGACATGGATCAATGAGCCTCTTGCAAAAATCCCAACCGACAAGTGTTGAGCCGGCACGCTTGGCCTCGCTGAAGCCGTTTTTTTATGGTGAAACGTAAACTTCGTGGCCAAATTTATCCGTAGGTGATTTTTCTCATGATCCAGTGCAAAGCGCTCCCTGCATCGGCAAATGCATCCCCTGGAAATCAGGTGGGTAGCGCGTATTCATTGCCGCAATCGCATCAGCTGGTCAGCCGCCAAGGCCAGGATGCCGAACATCAGATGCCCCATGACCTTGGTGGCGCCCTGAACCCGGAGGGTGTTGGCGCCGAATTCGTCTTTGAGTCGCGCGTTGCTACGTTCGGCCACGGTGCGCTCGTTGTAGCGAATCGCATCAGCCGGCTCGAATTCTTCTTTCGCGCCGCCGCGCGGATTATGATCGATCAGCGGCACATGATTCAGGCTGCGACTGTGCTCGTGCAACACGATGCTGCAATAGGCGGCATCCATCACATCGTAAAGACTGGTGACGCGGGCAGCGCTGATCAAGGACAGCGGAATCGCCGCACGGCTATCATGCATCGAGGCGGACGAGAGCAAGGCCGCGATGGGGAC